>CAOKPU010000001.1 GCA_948470755.1 uncultured Lachnospiraceae bacterium
CTGCCAGACGGGGCCGCCGGATGGGCCTTTTGACACCCGAATCCTATGATGCAAAGACCCTCCGGGAGGATGCGTACATTTTTTACTGCCGTTGTCCTTTTACCAATCCCTGATACATCGTACCCCATTCAAACATAGAGCGAATAATCGGACGCATGGTATCGCCTAATTCACTCAGGGCATATTCGACGCGGACGGGTACTTCGGGATAGACGGTGCGGGAAATAATGCCGTCTTCTTCCATAGAGCGCAGATTATCCGTTAAGACGCGTTGGCTGATGCCGGGAATATCCCTTTGCAGTTCGTTAAAACGCCACGGACGGTCTAACAGACGCTGGACAATAAATATCTTCCATTTATTCCCGATCAGCATAAGTGTTGTTGCAACAGGGCAGGCAGGGAGTTCGTCTTTCGTTAACATAAAAGCACCTCCTAAAGTATATTGCATTTATTTTTGCACCAACTAAGAAAAAGTTCACTACATGATAAAATAGTGTGTACTTTTATTTTTAATGGTTGCAATTTATACTAAGTGTAGATCAAAGGGATCAGGAAATCAATACATAATTTAAGCAAGCTTATGAGAATAAAGATATTATTTGGAAGATGCTGCAGGCGCAAGGCTATTTCCCGGATGAAAACGGCAGTTTATCCGTGCCGGGTGGTGTGACGCTGAAGATGGCCATTCCGTCCGATCTTATTCCCTATTGTCCGAAATGCGGCATTCTCCGCATTGATTTGAGATTCCGCGAAGCGGAATCATGGGGGTTAGGTTGAAAAATCAGCTTGATAGCTGATTTTATCAATCGGCTATTTGTGCCGGAGCATCACAAATAGCCCCGATGGCAGACGCAAATCTGATATTTGCGTCGCCCCGTCGCGTAAACGCTCCGGAATGGAAATTAGTGTGTCCGAGAGAAATTGAGAGGCAGTCGATCTGTCTTGATAGGGATATTGGGGAAGCATTAGAATTGCTTTAGTATATCGTGATGCCCGACATCCACAAGGATAATCATCTTATCCCCTTCATAATACCAGATAATACGGATATCCATGTTGACGCTGCATTCAAAGAGATCAGAAGTTCCCTGAATGCGCTTTGTACGGAGAGAAGGATGGGAAGGATTTTCAGCTAAAAGCTGCAACTTGAGTTTGAGCTGATTCTTTTCCTGCGCAGTTAACTTTTTAAAATGTTTTTGGAAACGTGGTGTAAATGTAAACTCATATGCCATTATTCCGCCTCCAGTCTATCGAACAGGGCATCTACATTATCAAAGACAGGTTGTTCTCCGGATGCTAGTTTGGATTTTAATGCTCCAATTTCATCACGTAATTCATCCAGATATTTTTTTGGATAGGCAACTACAGGCATAATGCAGATCATGCCGTCTTTCTCGAAAATGTCAAATGTATCACCTTCAGACAGCCCCAATTTGACAATAATCTCTCGAGGAATCGTAATTTGAGCTTTTGGACGTAATTCAGCTAACATAGTAATACCTCCTGATATAATTTAGGTGGGAAATTCGTACTTTCTTATTTTAGTATATTCAATTTCAGAGGTTTATGCAAGGAAATGTTTCAATAAGTTTATTCAAAGATGGTGCGCAATAAACATAACACCCCGGGGATTATTACACCCCGGGGATTATTAAATATCCTTTTTGGCAAATGACGGCCGGGAATCCGAATGCTGTTCCTGCAGTTTGGAGTTCATTTTTTCCACTTGTTTTTTTATGGAGGAATACCGGGAAAGCCATATGAATGAGTAAATGACGAAAAAAATCCCGAAGAAACAGCCGGCTCCTAATAGGTTGCACGGCATCCATTGCAGTAAATAGGCAATGGGGAAGGAAGCG
Organism: uncultured Lachnospiraceae bacterium; assembly: GCA_948470755.1. Classification (GTDB taxonomy): domain Bacteria; phylum Bacillota; class Clostridia; order Lachnospirales; family Lachnospiraceae; genus Kineothrix. The sequence goes on from CAOKPU010000001.1 coordinate 1,860, forward strand.
AGGGAACATATGCACAGATGGATTAATGTCGTTTTCAGAAGGCTCCAGTCTTCCATTTCCCATATTACCGACGCCCCTCCCCATATTGCCCCATAAACCGACCCTAAAAGAGTCTGCAGGATCACTGCTTTTATTTCGCTGCCGCATTCGGCGATTAAATCGTGCGGCGCGGCAAAATATTCCCCATTCCCGTAAATCAATGAAAAAAGGATAGTTATTACCGTACAGATGGACAGCCCGATGGGGGCGCCCATCAGACAACGTGCAAATATTTTCTTTTTCATAGTTTGTCACCTCATATTCCTAATACTTGTTTGATTTTTCTGACATATCGCCTTGAAACATAAGTAACTGAGCCATCCGACAAAGAAACGCAGATGGTGCCTGTAAAACTTAGATCAAAAGCCTTTACTTTTTTGAGATTGATAATCTCTGAATTGGATATGCGGACAAATCGGCCGGGATCCAGTCTTTCTTCCAATTCATATAAGCGTAAACGGAGGGCATATTCCCCATCCGCCGTTGATGCAAAAACTTTTCCGGCAGCGGTATATACACGGAGGATGTCTGGCTGCTCAAGCACTTTTAATGTGCCGTTGCGAAATCCGGACAGGACCTGCGGGGATCCGTTGCCTATTTTTTTGATGAGTGAGTTGATCTCATCCGTTATTTTGTCGGCAATTATAACGACTTTTGGTTCTTTGCAAGCACCGTCGATTTTGATTTCTATTTGCATCCGATTCTGTCGCCTCCTTTCTACGGCTTAAATATAGTATAAGGAAAACGGAAATAAAATTCCTCTGTTTTTTGATAAATGGTTGTTTTTAAAAGATGTGTGGATAAAATACTGTCTTTTATGTTCCTATTCCCACAGACGGCGGGAAAAATAACCGTGAGGCATAAATGGACAAAACGAGCCGGAAAATAGTACCAATGTACTAGTTTTTTCCCGCTATTCGTTGACTTCATTGGAGAATGGTGTATAATTAAAATATTACTACATAAACAAAGATGAGCAAATTATGAAGGGCGGGGTTGCATGGAAGAGAATAGGAGAATCAGGGCGCAAGGGACAAAAGGATTTCGTAGTTTGACAGCTATGCTGATTTTATTGATTTGTATTATGGTTTCCATTCCGACAATCGGATTGGCATGTTTAGGAGTTTATTATCTGAAACAGTCGATGAATGAGTCGATAGAATCATATGAAGAGTCTATGACGGACGGATATTCGATGGAGATCAAATCCCAGGTGCAAGGGGCGTTGTCGGTGATACAAAGTTATTACGACAGGAGCCAGGCAGGGGAATTGACGGAAGAAGAGGCGCAGAAAATGGCGGCGGATGCAGTCCGTGCGATGCGCTACCGGGATGACGCATCGGGGTATATCTGGATAGACGGAGCGGACTATGTATTAGTGATGCATCCGATCCTGACGGAACAAGAGGGGACTAACAGATACGACCTGACAGACCAGAATGGCGTGAAAGTGACGCAAAGCGTGGTGGCTTCTGCGAAAGCCGGGGGAGGTTATAACGAATTTTATTTTACGAAATCCGACGGAGTGACGGTTGCGCCTAAAATAGCTTATGCGGAAATGTTTGAGCCATGGGGGTGGGCGGTTGCTACCGGAAATTATGTAGATGAAATGAATGAGAAGATTGACGGCAGGAAAGAACGCATTCAGGATGAATTTTCCGACATGCTTATGATTTACGGCATTGCGGCGACGGTGATGCTCGTTGCGGCATTGGCGATATCGGCTATGAGCGGGATAAAGATTACAAAAGGCATCAAACTGGTGGAAGGGAATCTCCGTCAGGCGGCGATGGGGGATTTAAGTTTTGCGGTAAGCCCTGCCTTGCTAAGGCGGGCGGATGAGATCGGGGAGATGGCCCGTTCGCTGGAAAATGTCCGGCAGTCATTGGCAAGTATGTTGGGCAGTATGATCCATACAGGGGAAAGTTTGAATCAGAGCAGCGAGAAATTCAGCGGAAAGTTTGAATATATTTCTGAAAGCATCCGGAATACGAACCAGGCTATCGAGGATCTGGCGCAAGGGGCGACAAATCAGGCGAATGAGACTGAGGTAGTGAATGAAAAGATCGTAGAGTTGGGCGGCGTCATTGAGGTAGAGAAAAATGGGGTCAACAAATTGGAGGAAGCAGTATCGGCGATGATAAAACATTCGTCGGGAGCTTCCAAAAGCATCAAAGAACTGGATCAGATTACTAAGGTGACAATTGAAGCCATTGAAATGGTATCGGAGCAGACGAATAAGAATAACGATTCTGCCGCAAATATCAATAAAGCGATAGAAATTATCAAGGGCTTGGCAAATCAGACCAATCTGTTGTCGTTGAATGCCAGTATAGAAGCGGCCAGGGCCGGGGAAGCGGGCAAAGGGTTTGCGGTAGTAGCGGAAGAGATCAGGAACCTTTCGGAGGAATCATCAGGAAATGCCAAGGAAATCGAGGGAATCGTAAAAGAGCTGATCCACAATGTAGAGATTTCCGTCAGCAAGATGCAGGAAGTAACAGGCAACGTGCAAAAACAGCAGAAATGTCTGGATGAAACCAGAACGGCATTCAACAGCCTATCCCAGGAAGTGTCGTTGGTAGAAGAAGTGACAAAGGAAATTGGAGGGCAGACGGAAATCCTGGGTTCGTTAAAGCAGATTGTTACAGATTCCGTCAACAGTCTGGCCAGCGTAGTGCAGGAAAATGCGGCGTCTACGGAGGAAACCAGCGCCAGCATGTCCCTTCTCTCCCAGACTATCGGGGAGTGTACGGAAGATACGCAAGGGCTGGTGGAATTGAGCCGTCGGCAGAACGAGGAGGCAAGTAAATTCCGGCTGTAAAAACTATGAAATTTTTTAGAATTATTAGGCGCTGTCAGCCGATTGGCTGACAGCGTGTTTTGCTTCATGGGATTTGTGCATCAAAAGGATGCACACTTTTTATTGGTAATATTGTTTAAAAATGATGTTTTGGATTTGGTGATTGTTCTGAAATAGAACGGATAGGGGAAAACGGGATTGACGCATGTTGGAAAGAAGGGTATAATTTGCTTCAAGAGGAAAACCCTTTCCCAAATAATTCTGAATGAAAGGCGCGATAAAGATGGCAGTTACAATTGAGGATATTGCCAAAGAAGCAGGGGTATCGATTTCAACCGTATCAAGGGTTATGAATGGCACAAAGCCGGTAAGTGAGGAATTAAGGGATCGTGTGTATGAGGTTATTAAAAAAAATAAGTTTAAACCCAATACGTTGGCCAGAGGGCTTGTCACCAAGAAGACAAACATGATTGGGGTAATTGTTTCAGATATTTCCAATGTAGTTTTTGGGGCTATGACAAAAGGCATCAACAGTGTCTGCGAAAGCAAAGGATATACGATTATGATTTGCGAATCCGGAGGCGAGCTGGAACGGGAGCTGAAGTTGTTAGAGTTAATGGAGGATAAACAGATTGACGGAGTGCTGTTTGCGGGGATTGATGTAAACCGTGTGTTGGTGGATTCGATCCTGAAGAGGAATTATCCGACGGTGCTGGTGACTCAGGAAGCTTCCATCGGCGATGGCATTGTGGATACTGTAGTGCATAATAACACAAAAGCCATGTCGGATGCGGTTCAGTTCCTTTTGGATAACGGGCATCGCAGGATTGCTTATCTGGGCGGGCCGAAACACGACTTTTCCTCAGGGAAGAAACGGCTGCAGGGTTATAAAGAAACGCTGCTTAAGGCCGGGATTGAGCCGTTGGATTCTTATATCGAACAAGTGGAGTTTTCTTTCCGCGCCGGATATGAAGGTATGAAAAAGATATATGAAGAAAACAGCATCCTTCCTACGGCGGTAGTAGCGGGGAGCGATGTAATTGCAGTTGCGGCAATACAGTTTTTAAGGAACGTACATATAGATGTTCCCAATGATATCTCCATTATGGGATTTGATGATTCGGATTTTTCTACTTATTTCCAGCCGGAGTTATCTACGGTAAGGATCTCCTATTACCATGAGGGGGAGATGGCGGCACAGGAACTGATACGCTGGATAGAAGGGGAGACTACGGAGGTAAAGACACATTATGTACCTCATAAAATCATCCGTCGAAGCACAATTAAAGCATTCAATCAATAATCAAGATATAGATAGAGGAAGGCTGCGCCAGGAAAAGCTGCCGGCGCAGATGGATCAAGGCATTTGGAAAGGAAATAGTTAGCGGGGGATGTTCTGGCGCGGCTATTTTTTTACACCCGATAGGAAAACGTTTACCTAAAAAATAATGGGAAAAATAAACATATAAAATGAAAATAATTAGGAAAAAATATCATATTTATGAAAAAATGGGAAACAAATAGAAGGGAATAAAAAATAAAAGGAAAATGTTTTCCCAAATGGATTCAATGTGACTTGATACGAACTCAATATGTAAAAAGGAAGTTTTGGAATGCAGGTTAGATGTATTTGGGTATCCTATGTGAAGGGGAAGGAAATCCGCGCACAGGCAGCGGAGTGGATTGAGGCGGTATACGAAATGTATAATGCATAAAATTTTATTCACAAGGAGGAAAAAGAAACATGAAAAAGAAAATGTGGAAAAGAGTAGCAGCTCTTGCGGCGGCATCCATTATGACATTGTCATTGGCAGGATGCGGAAGCGGCTCTGATGCAGGGACGTCGGGCGATGCCGGAAATGCGGAGAACACGGAGAGCGCAGCCGGAGCGGAAAACGTGGAAAATCCTGCGGAAGATACGGAAGTTGTCCAGGCGGACGGAGGGGAAAAGATTATTTTGAAGTTTTCTTTTGACCAGGGAGTAGGCGAACCTACACAAAAGATCGTGGATAAATTCAATGCCAGCCAGGATAAAATCCAGGTAGAGACGGTTATCCTTCCCCAGGATGCTAACACGGTGCATGATGATTTTGTAAACAAGTTGGCTTCCGGCGATACAAGCGTGGATATTATGGGGCTTGATGTGGTGTATGTTGCAGAATTTGCATCCGCAGGATGGCTTGCGGATTTAAGCGGTTATCTTGGTTCCGATATTACGGATCAGATGCTTGCGGGGACAGTGGAAGCGGCTACTTATGACGGAAAGCTGGTGGCGGCTCCATGGTTTACCAATTCCAGCGTTATGTTCTACAGACAGGACGTATTGGAAGAATTGAATGAAGAAGTGCCGACTACATGGGAAGGATGGATGGCCTTAGCGGACAAGGCGGTAGGCGTAAATGGAATAGAATACGGCGCGGATTTCCAGGCGGCACAGTCGGAAGCGCTGGTAACGAACTGGGTGGAATATGTATGGAGCAATGGCGGGGATATCCTGGATGAAAATGGAATGCCGGTGATCAATTCCGAACAAAACGTAGAAGCTACCGAGATTATGAAAAAACTGGTGGATGAGTATGCGCCGGAAGGGGTGACCACTTATACGGAAACAGAGAGCGAGCAAGTATTTAAAGAAGGAAAATGCCTGTTCATTCGTGACTGGTCCGGGTTCTGGACAAGCGGCCAAGGGGATGATTCTAAAGTAACCGGCAAGATTGCGGCAACGAAACTTCCGGTTGGCCCCAGCGGTACGGAATCCCATACTTGCCTTGGCGGGCTTGACCTGGTAGTAAACAATAATATTGACGATACGCAAAAAGAAGCGGCAGGCGAGTTTATCAAATTTATGACAAGCGAAGAGACACAGAAGGAGATGACATTGATTTCCTCTCAGCCTCCTGTAATTAAGGCCGTATATTCGGATGCGGAGATCCTGGAAGCCATCCCGTTCTATTCTGATTTCTTCGGCATTATTGAAGGCGGAAAATCAAGACCCAAGTCTCCTCGGTACGCAAAAGTTTCCGATGCGATCCAGAGAAATATCCACCAGGCTATGACGGGGGAAATGGAAGTAAAAGCTGCATTGGATGCCCTTCAGGCGGAAGTGGAAGAATTAAGCAAATAAAAGGGTATAAGCAGTTTGGGGTGTACGCCGGTGGCTGCACCCCATTTTTGTATCATAAGGAAAACCTCCGGGTATACCGGATCCGGTAACTGAATAAAGAGAATGGAGGGAATGATATTGGGGAAGAAAAAAAACAGTTCGATAATGAAAACGGAAGCAAGGGATGCATGGATTATGATGGCTCCTGCAATTATTGTTTTGTCGGTAGTCGCGGTGTATCCGATTATCCGGACGGTATGGCTTAGTTTGCATGAAATGGTCCTGACAGATCCGGGCAGCGGCTATCCGTTTATTGGGATAAAGAATTATATTGCTATTTTTAAAGATAAACGGGCTTTGGAATCCATTGCCTTTACATTGAAGTTTACGGTAACGACGGTGGTTTTTGAATTGCTGATAGGGTTTACGGCGGCGCTGATCATGAATAAACCGTTTAAAGGGAAAGGGGTAGTCAGGGCGGCGATCCTGATTCCCTGGGCAATACCTACCTCTGTTTCCGCTATGATGTGGAAATTTATTTATAATGACCAGTATGGATTGTTCAATGATATTTTGCTTCGTTTCGGCATCATTGATAAGTACAAGGCGTGGCTGAGTACGGCGGATGGTTCCTTTATGGCATTGGTTATTACGGACGTCTGGAAGACGGCTCCATATATGGCGCTGCTCATATTGGCCGGATTGCAGATGATCCCGGAGGAACTTTATGAGGCGGCGGAGATTGACGGCGCCAGTGTGTTCCAAAAGTTTTTTTATGTAACACTGCCTACGGTTAAAACGACGGTATTGGTTGCACTGCTGTTTAGGACATTGGATGCATTCAGGGTCTTTGATCTGATTTCGGTTATGACAGGCGGGGCCAATGGAACGGAGAGCGTATCCGTCTATACGTATAATCATTTGATGAAATTCCTGGATTTTGGATATGGTTCAGCCATGGCTATGATGATATTCGTCGTTGTATTTATCATCAGCCTTATTTATATGCGGGTTCTTGGCGACCAGATAACGGATAGGTAGGGGGTGGGAAGATGCAGAAAAAGAAATCCATATGGAAAGAAGTTTTGTTTTACTTATTTGTCTGTGTTTTTGTAGGTATTATCGTGCTGCCTTTTTTCTGGCAGTTTCTGACCTCGGTGAAGCCTTTGTCTGAGATTTCAGCTATTCCTGCCAAATGGATCCCAAGTTCAGTGCATGGGCAGTTTTATGTCAATGTATTTGAAAAACATCCTTTTGCGAAATATTTGCTGAACAGCCTTATTGTGGCTACGACAACGACGGTGTTGAGTATATTGATTGGCGCGTCGGCAGCTTATGCGTTGGCCAGGCTGCGTTTTAAAGGGAAAAAAATAATGCTCATGGCTATTTTGAGTATTTCCATGTTCCCGACAATAGCGACGTTGAGCCCGATTTATCTGCTGTTGAAGCAATTAAAGCTTTTGAACAAATATGCAGGCCTTGTGATACCGTATATTACATTCGCCCTGCCTTTAGCCATCTGGCTTTTGACCAATTTCTTTTCCCAGCTTCCAAAGGGTTTTGAAGAAGCGGCGTCAATTGACGGGTGTTCAAGGGCGAGGATCTTTTTTCAGATTATGTTGCCTTTGATAAAGCCGGCAATTTTTTCGGTAGGGCTGATCGTATTTATTAATGCCTGGAATGAATATATTTATGCATTGACATTTATGACGGATGATATGATGAGGACCGTTCCGGTAGGGATTGCGCTATTCCCCAGTAATTATGAACTGCCCTGGGGGGATATGGCTGCCGCTTCGGTCGTTGTTACGGTGCCGCTTATTATCTTGGTGCTGATTTTCCAGAGAAAGATTATTGCAGGGCTGACAACGGGCGGCGTAAAAGAATAAATATAGGAGAGTGGAGAAACATGAATTATGTGAAGTTTGGGGATGATTTAGAGCTATCCCAAGTAATTGTAGGATGCATGAGGGCAAAAGATGCGGGCATGGAAGGGGAGCGTATGCTTCGGTTTGTGGAGGAATGCCTGGATCTGGGCATTGACTCTTTTGACCATGCGCCGGTATATGGGGGATACGCCTGTGAAAAGTTGTTTGGGGATGCAGTGTTAAGGAAGAAGCCGGAACTGAGACGGAAAATGAAGATCGTGACAAAAACCGGGATTGTGCTTCCCGGAACGGAAGGGAATCAGGTAATTTACTATAAATCGACAAAAAAAGAAATTATAAAAGAATTGGAGGAATCCTTGGAAAAGCTGGGAACAGATTATGTGGATCTGTTGCTTGTGCATCGTCCGGATCCTCTGGCCGATCCTGCAGAGACGGCGGATGCGTTGGAGACCGTGGTAAAAGAAGGAAAGGCGCTGCATATAGGAGTATCGAATTTTATGCCTTCCCAGATAACGATGCTTCAAAGTTATTTATCAATCCCTCTGGTGACAAATCAGATGGAGCTGTCCGTAAAAAATGTGGATAATTTCTTTAACGGCGTTTTAGACGACGCGCTTACAAGGAGGATGCCCCTTATGGCATGGTCCCCTCTTGGAGGAGGCAGCGTATTTTCAGGGGAAGATGGGCAATCGGTGCGTCTGCGCAAAGTATTGGCTGAGATCGCGCAAGATCACGGAACGACCATGGACGGCGTTATGTATGCCTGGCTGTTTGTACATCCGGTAAGGATTGCGGCCATTACAGGGACAATGAACATTGAAAGAGTCAGGACGGCGGCGGACGCCCGGGAACTGTCTTTGTCTTACGATGAGTGGTATCGGATTCTGGCGGCGTCCCGGGGTTTTGATGTGCCTTAGGAAAAAGAAGGAGGCGGATGATGGGAAAGATTCGTTTTGGACTGATTGGATCAGGGTGGAGAGCGGAGTTTTACATACGGATTGCACAGGCTGTGCCGGATTTATTTGAACTGACGGCTGTTTTAGTGCGGGATCAGGAAAAAGGCCGGATCTTTTCGGAACGTATGAATGTGAGGGTAGTCAATACCTTGGAGGATCTGGCAAAAACGGGACCGGGATATGTGGTTTTGGCAGTAAAAAGAGGGGTTATATCAGAATATTTGCCGAGGCTGTTTGAAAAAGGGATTCCGGTCCTGTGCGAAACTCCGCCGGCAGAGAGTGTAGAGGCCTTGGAATCTGTTTGGAAGAGTTATAAAGAATATGACGGTAAGATACAGGTGGCGGAACAGTATTTTGCCCAGCCCCTTTATGCCGCATGGTATAAAGCCATCGTGGATGGAAAGCTGGGAGAAGTGCAGAATATCAATATTTCCGCTTTGCATGGTTATCATGGCGTCAGCATAATCCGTCGCTTTCTCCGGACGGGATGGGAAAACTGCAGGATTTATGGCAAGCGATTCTGGTTTGATGTAACGGAAACATACGGACGGGAAGGGATGGCGTTTGACGGGGAAGTATTCAGATGTTCCAGGGATCGCCTGACGTTTGAATTTGAAAACGGGAAAGTGGCTTATTTCGATTTCTCGGATCCGGCCCAATATCATTCCTTTATCCGTACAAGGCAATTGACCGTACAGGGCGTACGGGGGGAGATTGACGATATGACAATCCGCTACCTGACGGATGAAAATATACCTGTTACACAGGAACTGAACAGGATCGATCTGGGCGTATATAATAATCAGGAGTGGTCTCATTTTGGGATTATGCTGGGGGAAGAATTCTTGTATAAGACCCCGTTTCTGAACGCGCGCCTGAATGATGATGAAATCGCTGTAGCTACGTGTATGATGAAGATGAAGGAGTATCTGGATATAGGGACGGATTTTTATAGCCTGCAGGATGCTTTGCAGGATATGTATTTCAGCCTTAAAATGGAAGAGGCATTGGAGAACCCTAATAGGGAAATCCTCACGGAATCCAGGATATGGATATTATAAGGGAATAAGGTGAAACGATGATCGTTCAGCCCGTCCGGCGGATGCCGGATGGGCTGAAATAGTTTAACAAAATGATTTCTTTTGGAACGTCCCTTGGCTCGTTACCCGCGGGAAACAATACGCAGGCGGAAGGGTTGTTTCCCGTATAGAGATATGATAAAATAAGGGCGGATATTGAAAGGAAGGGAGAGACAATACTATGGGGATTGTGTTGAAGGATATATTGGCGGTCCTTCCCGGGCAGGGGAAGGATGAGGTGAAACAAACCAGCATATATATTGAAGGAAGCAGGATTGCGGCAGTGGGGGAGATGCCGGAGGGATTCCGGGAGGAAAGGGTGATCGACGGAAAGGATAAGATGGTCATTCCGGGGCTGGTTAATTGCCATACCCATTCCTATATGGCTTTTATGCGGAATGTGGCAGATGATCTTTCTTTTATGGACTGGCTTTTTGGTTCCATTGACCCGATCGAGCAGCAGATGACGGATGAAGATACTTATTGGGGAGCCTGTCTCGCCATAATAGAAATGATAAAAAGCGGGACGACTTGCTTTAATGATATGCAGATGAATATTCATCAGACAACCAGGGCGGTGAAGGAGTCCGGTATGCGGGCGGTGATCAGCAGAGGGCTGGTCGGGAACGGTAATGATGAAGCAGGGCAGATGCGTCTGCGTCAGGCTTATGAAGAAAGGGATGCGGCGAAAGACTGCGACAGATTAAGCTTTATGTTAGGCCCCCACGCACCCTATACTTGTGACGACGGGTTCATGAGGGTCGTGTCTGAAGAGGCGAAGAAAAACGGGATGGGGATTCATGTGCATCTGTCGGAAAGCCTTAGCGAAGTCGGGCAGATCCGGGAAAAGTACGGTTGTACGCCGATTGAAATGGCGGACCGGAACGGGCTTTTCGATGTGCCTGCAATAGCGGCCCATTGCGTGCAGATAACGGATAAGGATATGGATATTTTGAAAGAAAAGAAGGTCAGCGTGGTGACGAATCCTGCCAGCAATATGAAGCTTGGGAACGGCTTCGCACCTATAGCAAAGCTGCTGGAAAAAGGGGTGAATGTCTGTCTGGGAACGGATGGGGCGGCATCCAATAACAGTTTGAATATGTTCCATGAACTCAGCCTTCTGACATTGATCCACAAAGGGGTGAATAAAACGCCCCAATGCATCAGCGCGAGGGAGGGGTTCCGGATCGCTACGATAAACGGTGCAAAGGCACTGGGGATGGAGCAGGAGATCGGTTCCATTGAAGCGGGGAAAAAAGCCGATCTTGCCATCCTGAATCTGAATACCCCGTCTTTGACGCCAAGGAATAACCTGATTGCGGGGCTTTGTTATTCCGCAAATGGCTCGGAGGTGGAAACCGTAATCATTGACGGTAAGACCGTGATGGAAGATGGGAAGATATTGACGATGGATGAAGATCTGGTGTATAAAAAGGTTAATGAAATTATTGTCCGCATGGGCTTGGATAAGAAGGAATATTGACGAATATATAGCTGCCATGCAGTTATGATATAAGTGATGATAGGACAGACGACCATCACTATAATAAAAATTCGGCTGAATCATCTCAAATTTTATTGGAGGACAGGAAATGAGCAGTGAAATCAGAGACATTAATTTAGCCGGATCCGGCGAACGCAAAATTGAATGGGTAAAGAGAAATTGTGATTTGCTCCGTACTTTGGAGAAAGAATTCTCGGAAACGAAACCTTTTGAAGGAAAGAAAATAGCGCTTTCCGTACATTTGGAGGCAAAAACGGCTTATCTGTGCAAAGTATTAAAAGCAGGAGGGGCCCAGATGTATGTGACGGGTTCCAACCCTCTTTCCACGCAGGACGATGTGGCGGCGGCCTTGGTAAAGGACGGGCTGGAAGTACATGCATGGTATGACTGCACCCCGGAAGAATATGAAATGCATATCCGCCACGTATTGGAAGCAGGGCCGAATATTATTATTGACGATGGCGGGGATCTGGTAAACATGGTTCATACGCATATGCCGGAATTGATCCCGGCCATTATCGGCGGATGTGAGGAAACGACAACGGGGATTATCCGTCTGGAGGCCATGGACAAAGCCGGGGAATTGAAGTTCCCTATGGTTCGTGTCAATAATGCGGACTGCAAGCACTTGTTTGACAACCGGTACGGCACAGGCCAGTCCGTATGGGATGGCATCAACAGGACTACAAATCTGATCGTGGCAGGGAAGATTGTGGTAGTGGCAGGATATGGCTGGTGCGGCAAAGGTACGGCCATGAGGGCGAAGGGGCTTGGAGCCAGAGTGGTTGTGACGGAAATCGATCCGATCAAAGCAATTGAGGCGGTTATGGATGGATTTGACGTGATGCCGATGAAGGAAGCGGCTAAAGTAGGCGATTTCTTCGTAACAGTTACCGGCTGCGATAAAGTAATCGATGAAGAGGATTTTGCTGTTATGAAAGATGGGGCAATCCTTTGCAATGCAGGGCATTTCGACTGTGAAATCGATATGGCGAGGCTGCGTGAGATTGCTGTGGAGACAAGAGAACAAAGAAAGAATATCATGGGTTATAAATTGCCGGGCGGGCAATGGATCTTTGTCCTGGCGGAAGGCAGGCTGGTCAATTTGGCGGCAGGCGACGGCCATCCGGCGGAAATTATGGATATGAGCTTTGCGATCCAGGCTCTTTCCGCAAAATATCTTGTGGAACATGGCGGTGAGCTGAAGGAAAAGCTGATCGATGTACCGAGGGAAGTGGATATGGATGTAGCAAGGCGTAAATTATCCTTCCTTGGCAAGGAAATTGATGTGCTGACGGCAGAGCAGGAGAAATACCTGAACAGCTATAGCTTATAATAAATGGTAAATTTTAAGTCTGCATAAAAGGATGGGGCTGCCGGAAAGAAGGCGGCCCCATAAATCTTTCCAGGAATAATGCATGATATCGGTGTCGTATGGAATGACGTGGGGATGGGAAGGGGGATATTCGGTCAGACAGGTATTTTCAATGTCTGCCCGATGCTTAACATGTCGTTGGTAAGCCCGTTCAGTTTTTTGATGGCATCTACCGTAGTATTGTAACGTCTGGAAAGCAGCCAAAGCGTATCGCCGGATCGGACTTTATATTCAATATAAGGAACTTCCTGGGAAGAAGGAATTTTCAACACCTGGCCGATGTTAAGCAAATCGCCGGTAAGCCCGTTCAGGCGTTTGATGGCGTCTACTGTAGTATGGAATCTTTGGGCAATCAGCCAAAGGCTGTCTCCCGGCTGGACGACGTAATTGCTGACGCCGGCTTCCGGCCCGGGGGAAGGGATATTCTGCCCAATGCCGAGATAAGCGTCATATAGGGCTTTCCAGGTAAGGGGGCCTACGATCCCGTCAGCAGACAGGCCCATTGCCTGTTGGAATGCTATGACCGATTGGCGGGTCCCGCTGCCGAAAATACCGTCTTGGGAAGGGCTTGGGATGCCGGGATAATACTCGGAAATAACATTTAAAAGATATTGCAGGGTAATGACGTCCTGTCCGCCGGAACCTTGACGGAGTACTGAATCGGGCGGGACGGTGCCGATCCCGAGGGTGCTTCCTTCGCTGCTTAGTTCGGCCAGCTTTGTGACGGCAGTATAGAGGCTGGAGATTTTATACCATGTTGCCTTGCCTACGATGCCGTCGGGAGACAGGCCGAAAATGCTTTGGAATTTTGTGACGGCGGATTTGGTACTGGCCCCAAATGTTCCTGCGGGGTCGGTAATGGCAGGGATGGCGGGGTAATTGCGTCTTATTCTGTTTAAATACGTCTGGATCGTCTGCACATTAAGTCCCGAACTTCCGGTTTTCAAAGGAGTCCCCGGATAGGAGGAAAGGGAGCCGGTTACAATGTTTGTCTGTGTGATTTCTATATCTTTTGGGTAATAGGAACGCAGGATTTGCAAAGGGGTATATCCCTGGTCTGCTAAAGAGACCGTTCCCCATTGGGACAATCCTTGGCAGGAAACGGTGGAACCATTACAGAAAGAGGTGAAATAAGGGGCATTCTGCCCTTTCCTCCGGACATATTCGTTAAAAATCTTGTCTACGATCCGGCTGATGGATTCATAAATGGGCCGTCCGTATACAAAATATTGGTCATAAGCGGTGCTGTTTGTGATGTCAAAGCTGTAGCCCCGGTTCCGGTACGCCGGAATCATGGATGGCATAGTAAAATGGGGGGGGGTAAAAGCAGTATGGCCATAAGCGGAAAGGACGGGGAAGGGCTAAGGGGATTCCATAAAGAAGCCGGCATGTATTTTGAAGTGAATCGTAATATCCCCATCTTTTACGAAAATGGCGTCGATGAGAGAGTAAAGGAGCATTTGCTTCCGGGCGTTATCGGCCTGTCTGAATTCCGCTTTCCAGTCAGGGCATGGGGCCGTAAATGTTTTTAAGAAGCTTTTTTGGCTGTCTTCCTGCCGGATCAGGCCGGATAGCTTTTTTTCTTGTTGCTGCAGCTCTTTTAGGGTGGCTTCTTTTTCTTCTAAAATAGAGGATAATTTTTCTGCGCCGAAACAATAGTCCCCCCGGATAGCCGAAGGTATTTTTTCTTCTAACGTGGAAATGTCAGCCTGTAATGCTTTGATGTCCTTCCGTAGGTTGTTGTAGCCTTTTTTCATAGTTTCCCGGTATTGAATCTGCATCTGAATAAAATCTTCCGTGAGATCTATGCTTTTTAGCTGTCCTAAATATTTTTCAACCGTCTCCCATACGGCGCATTCCAGATAGCGTTGGGAGTAGCAGGAACGCAGGGCGCATTTTTCGGGGCAAAGGTATCTTCCGGTGAAGGAAACTTTTTTTTCGCCGGATTTTGTCTGCCAATGGTTGTAGTAACTGCCGTTTTTTAATTTTTTCCCGCAGTAGCCGCAAAAGGCCAGGCCGATCAGTGGAAGCCGGCCGGATGTGCGCGAGGGGGCGGCGGATGGCGAGGCGGGGTTTTTTTTGGATGCGTTTATCCCGGCCTTTCTTGCTTCGCGGATTTCCTGTGCTTTTTCCCAATCCTGTTTGTTTATAATGACCAGTTCCGGTATCTGTTCGCGGGAATAGATCCAGTCTTTCCGATCCAGCCTTGTAAAGCTGTCATGATGCATTCTCCGGTTTAACGCATAATATCCCATATAAATAGGGTTTTTTAAGATGCTGGCTATTGTGGAAGGTTTCCATTGCGAGGCGGCGATGGAGGGGATGCCTTCGGCATTTAAGGCATTTGCAATCCTGCTGTATCCCATGCCTTGGCGAATGGCCAAATGGTAGATTTTTTTCACCACTTCGGCGTCCTTTTCCACGATTTCTAATTTTTTTAAAAGCCTGCCGTGGTTGCTTATCATACCCGAGGGTATCAGCCGGTAGCCAAAGGGGGCTTTCCCTCCGACAAATTTACCGGATTTGACCAGTTCGGCCTGATGATCCCGTACCCTCATGCCGGTTTTCTTGCTCTCGCCTTCGTTTTGCCAAAAACGGATGTAATTCAATAGCTTGTCGATGTGTTCTTCTGTTTTCAGTTGTCCGTCTTTGATTGTCCAGACTTCTATCCCAAGGCGGTTGAGCGCGGCGACATAGAAGCTGTATTCTTCCTGCCTGCCAATCCTGTCCGACATATAGGTGAGCAATATGTCAAATCGGCCTTCTTCGGCGTCGGCAAGGATTTCCATTAGGACTTCCCTGTCTTTTGCGCTGTTCTTATAGGCGGATACGGCCTTTTCTATGTATTCTTTATCAAATTTCCAGTCCGGGCGGCCTGATATATATTGGGCGGCTTCCGCTCTTTGGACGGGAATGTCGTCGTCATGGAGTTGTTGTCTGGAAGATACCCTTAACAGGGTTCTGACTTTTTTAGGTTCCGGATTCATATGGATTACCATGCCTTTCTCTCGGCCTGCGGATTTTGGGCCGGCGCTAAAAATATTCAGGCGGTGATGTCCGCAAAGCAAAGAAGTTTACTGTGGTTTTTCTCTTTTTGCCTGCCTGTCATAGGGAATGGGAAAACAATAAGGGTTTCGTAATTCTTTGTCTGTAATCTTACTCATATAAAGTTCTTTTAGGTATCCGAGAAAGTCTTGTTCGGTTTTTTTGTCCCGTTCTTCAGGAAAAATGACGGTGACTTTAATTTCTTTATTTTGGGATTTCCAGTGGAAAGTTTGGGAGAACATAGAATATTACCTGGAAAGTTTCTGTTTTTATCATTTTATGTGGTTTTATGCAGGGTATTCCGGAATGGGGTTAAAAAGATGGCTGTCTAGGGGGATATTTTCCATGGCAAAAGGTGATTCCCTTACCATTCCGTATAAACCCTGTTGAGCGCAAATGTAATAATGGCGTAAATATTGGCGGTCAGGGAAGCCTCCGGCCATGTAGGATAGATTTCGCTGCTGGCTACATTCTTAACATAGTCGGGGAAAGACACCTGTATATTGGAGGCGGCTGAATCAGGCCGTCCAAGGTGTACGGTAATGGGGTTGGGGATGACGACTTGCCGCAGCACATAAGGCTCTGCAACGGTCCCTTCCGGCTGCCGGGGCGTCTGCATGGCGACGGCAGGCTTCCCGATGGAGATCTCCGCCTGGAGAGGGCTGCGCTGGGATTCCTGCATCGGTATAAGGGTCATGGGCAGAAGGGCTGTCTCTCCTTCATAGATTGGAATTTGCGAAACATAAAGAGAGTTGAACCCGGATGCCCGGGCAAGGACGCTGTAGCTTGCAAACGGTTCGCCAGTGTAACAGGGGGTCCGGGAAAAACTTTTATCGACTGTTTCCAAAGGGACCTTTTGGGTTTCCCCGTTTTCATCTGTGGACAACACATAAACATTATTTCCGCGTCCGTCCATGATCCTGATCTGCACGCCGCTTAATGGAACGGCCTCACGGGCGGCCCGTACCTGTATTGTTAAATAACCAATTGCCATAAGTATCAGATTCTCCTTATTTTCAATATTGTAGACAGATATTTGCAGACCCATAGGCCGCGAGGCGGATAACTGTTGTTTGCAATTTGGCAGCAGGCGGGTCATGCCGTTATCTGTTTATTGTATAAATATGAAATCAAAAGGGGATCAGTTACATTTTTTTCATTTTTATATTTTGCTATCGCAGAAATAGGACCGGGCGTGCTATAATAAGGAAACGCATAGCGGCACGGATGTGCAACGGTAAATTTATGACGGCATAGGCCTTGCTGAGAGGAGAAGGCGGTAAGGTAAAGTATGCGGAAAGAAAGGGAGAGGGTTATGGACAAAATCGAAAAAATCAGAAAATTATGTGAAGAAAAACAAATCCGTATGATCGACTTTAAAATGACAGACATTGACGGACGCTGGCGGCATATAACGATTCCGGTTGAGCGGTTCGGGGAGGCTACTTTTACTTACGGCATCGGTTTTGATGGTTCCAATTACGGGTATGCCCCTATTGAAAAGAGCGATATGGTATTTTTACCGGATCCGGAAACAGCATATGTAGACCCGTTTGCGGCAGTACCTACGTTGACGATGTGCGGCAACGTATGCACGATAGGGAAAGGGGAGAATAAACCCTTTGACCAGTATCCGAAGAATGTAAGCCTGAGGGCGACGGAATATATGAAGGAAAGCGGCATTGCAGATCGGATGGTCATTGGGCCGGAATTTGAATTTTATTTATTTGACAGCGCCCGTTACGAAGTAACGCCGCAGCAGTGCGGATACCGGATCGATACGAAACAGGCGGATTGGAACTGCAGCCTGGATGCTGCAGGCAATAATGGATATGAAGTGCCTTATAAAGGCGGTTACCATGTGGCGGCCCCGCAGGATGTAGGCTACGATTTGCGCAGCAGGATGTGTATGATGATGGAGGATTGGGGGATTAAAGTAAAATATCATCATCATGAAGTGGGCGGGCCGGGCCAGATGGAAATAGAAGTGGAGCTGGCGGATATGCCCGCCATGGCGGATAATACCATGATTATTAAATATATTATCAAGAATATGGCGGCGCAGGAGGGCAAGACGGCCACATTCCTTCCCAAGCCGATATATCAGGAAGCGGGAAGCGGTATGCATGTACACATGCTGCTGCTTAAGGACGGGAAGCCTTTATTCTATGATGAGGACGGTTATTCGGGGCTGAGCCGGACTGCGCATTACTTTATCGGCGGTTTGTTAAAACATATTGCATCTTTGTGCGCGTTTACCAATCCGTCTACAAATTCTTTTAAGCGGCTTGTTCCCGGGTATGAGGCGCCGGTAACGATCGGTTATGCAACTTCCAACCGGAGCGCGGTCATCCGTATTCCGGCTTATGCGAAGTCGCCGGAGACGAAGCGGTTTGAACTGCGCAACCCGGATGCAACGGCAAACCCATATTATGCATATGCGGCGATCCTGATGGCAGGGCTGGATGGAATTGAGAATAAGATCGACCCGGCGGAAAACGGCTGGGGGCCTTATGATTTTAATTTATATACGTTGTCCGAAGAAGAGCAGAAAAAGATTAAAGGCCTGCCGAAGTCATTAGGCGAGGCTTTGGATGCGCTGGAAACAGATCATGAATATCTGACGAAGGGGGGAGTATTTCCGCAGCGGCTGATTGATGTCTGGGTAGCGCGTAAGAGGGCGGAATTGAAGAAGTTAGAGCAGATTCCGAATCCCGCGGAGTTTAAGATGTATTATGACCTGTAAAGGCGGAAGGATATGGAATGCGTTGAAAAAACTGTCCTGCGTGCAATAAAAGGAACAGTAATTGAAAAATCGCTGCGTGGCCATGACGTCCTGAAAGAGGGGATGATTTAGGATGCGGACGGTTTGAAGATTAATGTATCGCCGGCCGTCTTGTGGCATTATCCTGAAAGCGGAAGTAGTCGGGCCTATGACGGGATTGGGTATATTCAAACATAACCCCGTCGCTGTTATAGGTCTGGCTGCTGACTACGGCGAGGCAGTTGTAATCGCCCAGCTCCAGGTATTTTTCATCTATCTGGGTCATTTTTTCCACAGTCATGATCCGCTTGCTCGTGACGATGGAGATGTGCAGGGTGTTTTCCAGATATTCATAAATGGAATTTTCCGCGATCTCCGGCGTCAGGGATGTAACTACGCTTTTTAAAAAATAGTTATGGTTGAGGATGAGGGCTTTATCGTCCAGATAGTGGAGGCGTTGCAGATAGTAAAGTTGTGAACCGGGTAAAAACCCGGTTTTTTTGGCGATTTTTTCGTCAGCCGTCAATTCGGTAAAGCAGATCACCTTTGTGGTGGGGACTTGATGGTTGCGCAGGGCGGATTCTTTGAAAGATTCGATTCCGCCTAAAGTAAACGAAGCCTGCTGGGCCGGTTCAAAAATATTGCGTACGCCTTTGCCCTGCATGGTTTGGACATAACCGTCCGTAACCAGGGAACGGATGGCGCGGCGGACGGTATTGCGGGAGCAGCCGTAATGAAGGATTAATTGGTTTTCGGAGGGGAGAAGCTCTTGGAATTCATACTCCCCATTTTCTATTTTTGCTTTCAAGTCTTTATAAATATCATCGTATTTTGCTTTCGGCATAGTAATCTCCATTCTTGTGCAGTAAACCCTTTTCCGGTTCTTGTTTAAACATTATGATTTTATTATATGAAAGGGGACGGGTTTGTCAATGGGGCGTATGCATCCCGCAGAGGAATCTTTGATTTGCAGGAACGGATTTGCCAAAAGAAACCCCTTCTTAATAAATTTTTAAAAATTGTTGACATGTTTAAACAAGTATGATATAAATAAAACATAGAACTTGTTTGAACAAGTAGAAACGGATAATCAATTATGAAGGAGGATAACTTATGGGCAAATATGCGGAAGACGCAAAAGAGCTTCTTGGCTTGGTGGGTGGAAAAGGGAATATAGCGGCGGTGTCGCATTGTATGACGCGTATGCGTTTTGTTTTGAACGATCCATCGAAGGCGGATGTGAAGGGGATTGAAGCGATGAAGGCAGTAAAGGGAAGCTTCACACAGTCCGGGCAGTTTCAGGTGATCATAGGGAATACGGTGGCGGATTTTTATAATGATTTTGTTGCGGTGGCGGGAATAGAAGGGGTGTCCAAGGATGCGGTAAAGCAGGCGGCAAAGCAAAACCAGAACGTGCTGCAGAGGATCGTAACGGCGCTGGCGGAAATATTCGCCCCGCTGATTCCGGCGATTATTACGGGAGGCCTTATTCTGGGATTTCGGAACTGCATTGACAGTTTGTACTTATTTGAGAACGGAACGAAAACATTATGCGATATCAGCCAGTTTTGGGCAGGAATTGACAGTTTTCTCTGGCTGATAGGGGAAGCGGTATTCCATATGCTTCCGGTGGGCATTTGCTGGTCGGTAACAAAGAAAATGGGTACTACGCAGATGCTTGGCATTGTCCTTGGGCTTACGCTGGTATCGGGGCAATTGCTGAATGCCTATGCGGTGGCAGGGACGGCGGCAGGCGATATCCCCGCATGGGATTTTGGCGGGTTCAGGGTGAACATGATCGGCTATCAGGCACAAGTGATCCCGGCTATCCTGGCTGCGTTTACGCTTGTTTATTTGGAGAGGTTTTTCAGAAAGGTTACTCCTCAGGTGATTTCTATGATAGTGGTGCCGTTTTGCAGCCTGCTTTTGGCGGTTATCGCAGCGCATTTTGTACTTGGGCCGATTGGATGGAAAATCGGTTCCGTTATTTCCGCAGTGGTATACGCCGGAATCACGGGTTCATTTAAAGTTATTTTTGGAGCGGTTTTTGGTTTTGTCTATGCGCCTCTTGTTATTACGGGACTCCATCATATGTCCAATGCCATTGACCTGCAGTTGATAGCGGATTACGGCGGAACGATGTTATGGCCGATGATCGCTTTGTCCAATATAGCACAGGGATCCGCAGTCCTTGGTATGATCGCACTGCAAAGAAAGGATGCGGAGGCGCAGGAAGTAAATGTTCCGGCATGTATCTCCTGTTACCTTGGCGTAACGGAACCGGCAATTTTCGGCGTGAATTTGAAGTTTGCTTATCCTTTTGTCTGCGGTATGATCGGCTCGGCCTGTGCGGCAATCGTTTGTGTGGCTACAGGCACTACGGCAAATGCGATCGGCGTAGGCGGGCTGCCCGGGATCCTTTCCATACAGCCAAGGTATATGGCCAGCTTTGCGGTCTGCATGATCATTGCGGCCGGAGTACCGTTTCTTCTCACCTTCATGACCGGAAAAAGGAAGATGGGGATTGCAGGAGAAAGCACACAGAATGGGAAGGATCTGGCAGGGGACGGCAATGGGCAAAGTGCAGAAAAAATAAGCGGGGCGGCCGGTTCGTCAACGGCAGGGGAAGGACTGAAGGAATGGAAGGCGTTCTTAACGGGAAAGGTAATTGAGTTGAAGGAAGTGGGGGATGGAGTCTTCTCGGAAGGGATAATGGGCGAAGGGCTTGCAATCGTGCCGGAAAATGATATCCTTTATGCACCGGCAGATGGTATTATATCAGTATTGATGGATGAATCCCGCCATGCCTGCGGCATGAGGCTGAAAAACGGTATGGAGATCCTGCTGCATATAGGGATTGATACCGTGGACATGAAGGGAGATGGGTTTGAATATCTGGTAAAAGAAGGGGAAGAAGTGAAGGCGGGCGCTGCATTGATCCGGTTTGACAGGGATAAGATCAAAGCGGCGGGACATCCGGATACGACCGTTTGCATCGTTACAGAACCAGGGGAGGGGAAGGGGGTTTCTTTCCGCACGGGGATGGATGCATTGGCCGGGAAGACGGTAGTTGCTGCTTTGGATGAATGATAGGGCAGAATATATAATAATATCTGGAGGAATGGAAAATGGCGGATTTTAAAAAAAGCGTGGTATACCAAATATATCCGAAATCATTTTACGACAGCAATCATGACGGGCTGGGGGACTTGCCAGGGGTGAGGGAGAAGCTGGATTATATAAAAGAACTGGGAGTGGATTATATCTGGGTGACTCCGTTCTTTGTATCCCCGCAAAGGGACAATGGCTATGATGTGGAGGACTATTATCATATCGATCCCCGTTACGGCACAATGGAAGATTTTGAGAGGCTCGTCCATGAGGCGGATAAACGAGGGATCCGCGTGATGCTGGATATGGTATTTAACCACACTTCCAGCCGCCATGAATGGTTTCGTAAGGCTTTGGCCGGGGATGAAAAATATAAAAAATATTATTTCTTCAGAAAAGGAAAAGCACAAGGAAAAGCACCGACCAACTGGGAGAGTAAATTCGGAGGGAGCGCGTGGGAATATGTGCCGGAGATGGATGAATATTATCTGCATTTATTTGATGTTTCCCAGCCGGATCTGAATTGGGATAATGAAGAGGTCAGGGAGGAACTGCGAAAGGTTATCCGTTTCTGGATGGAAAAGGGGGTAAAGGGATTCCGGTTTGATGTCGTGAACCTTATCAGCAAAAGAGGATTTGAGGATGATGAGGAAGGGGACGGGAGGGGATTTTATACGGATGGCCCAAATATCCATAAGTATCTGAAAGAATTAAACGCCGGCAGCTTTGGAAAAGACGCGGAGATCGTAACGGTAGGCGAGATGTCCAGCACTTCCCTGGAAAACTGTTTCCGGTATGCGGGGGAGGACAGCGGGGAGTTGTCTATGGTATTCAGCTTCCATCATTTAAAGGTAGATTTTATGGGGAATGAAAAATGGGTGCTGGTTCCGGCCGACTTTATGAAACTGAAAAAGATCCTTTTTGACTGGCAGGAAAAGATGGAAGAACATAATGCCTGGAACGCTGTTTTTTGGTGCAACCATGACCAGCCGAGGGTAGTTTCCCGCTTTGGAAGCGAGGGGAAGTACTGGAAGGAATCGGCAAAGATGCTGGCTACGGTGATCCACGGTATGCGGGGGACTCCTTATATCTACCAAGGGGAGGAAATCGGCATGACGAATGCGGGATTCCATGACATTGCCCAATACCGGGATGTGGAGAGTTTGAATCATTTCAGGATCCTTCAGGAAAAAGGGCTGACGGAAGCGGATGCATACCGCATCCTGCAAGTGCATTCCAGGGATAACGGACGCACTCCCATGCAGTGGAATACCGATCAAAACGGAGGCTTCACGGATGGCGTCCCGTGGATGGAAGTAAACGGGAATTATAAGGATATTAATGCGGCACAGCAGTTGAGGGATGATGACTCTATCTTCCATTATTACCGGAAGCTGATCTGCCTTAGGAAAGAGTATGATGTGATTGCCTATGGAAGCTTTCAGGCTTTAGACGGGAAAAACCCTTCGGTGCTGGCTTATAGGAGGGAATACGAAGGGCGGAAGCTGGTGGTTGTTTGTAATTTCTATGGAAAAGAAGTGGATTGGGAATGTCCGACGGGGCTTTCGGGATACCGTTGCCTGCTGGGGAATTATCAGGACGGAGAAAGGGAAATGGAGGATAAAATAAGGCTTAGGCCATATGAGGCAATGATTCTATATAAGGAAGGTTAATCGGCAAATATCCCGTGTAACAGAGTGCGCACAAATCTTTTGTGCCATATGCCAGACGGGGCCGCCGGATGGGCCTTTTGACACCCGGATCATCATAGGAAATTGCCCTGCAATCTCCTATGATGCAAAAACCTCCGGCATAAATATATGGAGGTTTAATGCGGGACGGAGGCTTTGCGGTATTCGCTGGGCGGCATTTTTTTCTTCTGGCAAAAAAGCCTTGAAAAATATAAAGCATCCACATAGCTTACCGAACGGGCGATCGTGCGAATGGATAAATCCGTGTTTTTTAGCAGGATGCAGGCTTGGCGGATCCGGTAGTCCAGCAGGTAATTCTGGATAGAGGCGCCTGTCATGCTTTTGAACAGCCGGGAAAGGTAGGAGCGGTTAATGCTTAGATGATCCGCGATATCCTGGACGGTAATGGGGTCGCAGTAAGAACTTTCAATGTATTTTAAGGCTTCCTCCACATAACCTTCTTTTTTCCTGTTTTCAGTATAATGTCCGCCCGGGAATTTCCTTGCCAGAAGGAAAAGGTATTCGTACATAATGCTGTTCATGATCAAATCCCGGTTTTCCCCCATTTTATCCGCTTCAAACATTTTCTCATGGCAGAGGCGCATCTGGTCATCCCGGCCATAGTGGAACACAAGGTTCTCTAAAAGGGAAGTCCTTTCCAAGTAGCCTTTGATTTTGATTCCCTGCATGCCAATCCATGTATAACTCCATGGATTTTTCGTGTCCGCTTCATAATAAATAAGCTCTTCCGGACAGATGAGGAAAGCATCCCCTTCCTTTAGATGAAAAAGCTTTCCTCTTGCTTTGTAGATGCCGGAGCCGCTCAGCACATAGTGAATCAGATAGCCGTTGCGCATTACCGGGCCATAACTATGGCCGGGGACGCAGTCTTCGTAGCCGCAAGTGTAGATCATGGCATCGATGTTTCTTGTAAAATCATTGGAAAAAATATAATCCTGCAATCCTTTATCCTCATTTCGTCACAAAATCCAATGTTAAGGTCACATATCTCCATATAAATACCATTATAAATACCTATAATAATAATTACAAGAGGCAAAAAGCACAGAAAAAGGAGGATCATGAAATGGATGCGAATAAGCGGCTGAGGTATGATAAGATTTCCGAAGAGCTTACAAAACTGGTTGGAGGCAGGGAGAATATACAAGGGGTGGCGCATTGCGCAACGCGCCTTAGGATTGTCTTAAAGGACAATGATCTGGCGGATCTGAAAGCGATAGAAGATGTTGACCTTGCAAAAGGGGTATTTGTGGCAGGGGATCAGGTGCAGATTATTTTCGGGGCCGGGCTTGTGAATGATGTTTATGCAGTGTTTGCTGAAAATAATAATATGAAAAATATGAGCCTGAGCGATCTGAAAACAGAGGCGAATAAAAAGATGAACCCCTTGCAAAGGATTATTAAGGCTTTATCGGATGTGTTTGTGGATATTATGCCGGGGATCCTTGCGGCGGCGCTTCTTACCGGGCTTTCCGGCGTGCTGGGCAATATGGGGTTTGTGCGGGACAACGATACCTTATATGGGATCAATACGCTTATCAATATTGCTTCCGGTGCAATTTTCGGGTTCCTGCCTCTGGCGGTTTCGTACAGCGCATGTAAAAGGTTTGGAGGAAGGCCGATCCTGGGCATTGTGATGGGCTGCATTATGTTAAGCAACAGCCTGGCGGACGCCTATGCGGCGGCACAGGGATCGGTAGAAGTCACAACTCTACATATTTTTGGATTGGGAGTAGAGCTGGTGGGTTTTCAGGGCGGTATCATCGTAGCATTATTGATGGGGTTTGTGACGGCGAAACTGGATCAGTTTTTTGAGAAGAAGGTGCCGGAAGTAATCCGTCTGCTTGTATCCCCTTTGCTCACAACTTTGGTGGGGGCGCTGCTGTTATTTACCGTAATCGGACCGGTTGGGCGCGGGCTTTCTTCCGGGATCACCAACGCCCTTGTTTGGATGACTCAAAATCTTGGTGTTTTTGGATATGGCGTATTTTCAGGTTTGCAGCAGTTAGTGGTAATTACCGGCCTGCATCATATTTTTGGGGCTATTGAAGCGCAGCTTTTGGCTGATACGGGAAGGAATTTCCTCAATCCATTGATGTCGGTAGCGATCATCGCGCAAGGCGGCGCGGTGCTGGGGTATCTGTTCCTTCATAAGAAAAATACAAAGATCAGGGAATTGTGCATCCCCAGTTTTGTATCCGTGTTGTTCGGGATTACGGAGCCGGCCTTGTTCGGCATTAATTTAAGATATCGCTTCCCTATTATCGGCGGATGCATCGGCGGCGCTTTAGGGGGAGTTGTGGTGTACCTTACTAATCTGGCGGCTGTTGGATTCGGTACGACGGTAGTTCCCGGAATCGCGCTTGCAGACCCGGCTGGCAATGGATATGTCAATTATATTATCGCTCATGGAGTCGCGATAGCGGGTGGATTTATCATGACTTTGGTTTTGGGAAGATTCATGGATAAACCGCAGCAGGGAACTGCCGCTCCGGGCAATGCCAATACAAAGGACGGCTCGGGAAACCGGAAAGAAGAGGGGAATGAGGCGGCCAGAGAGATCCCGGAAGAAGAAAAATTTTATGGATATGCAAAAGGGGAATTGGTTGCCATGGAGGATGTAAAAGACGAGACTTTTGCAAATAAAGTCTTAGGGGATGGGACTGCCATCATTCCATCGGAAGGGAAGGTGTTTGCGCCGGCGGACGGCACGATCTTAAGCGTTTTCGATACGAAACATGCTGTTTGTTTCCAAAGCAGTTATGGAACGGAGCTTTTAATCCATATCGGGGTTGATACGGTTAATCTAAAAGGAAAGTATTTCACAGCGCATGTCAAAGACGGGGATGTTGTAAAAAAGGGACAGCTTATGGTAGAATTTGACAAAGAGGAAATTGAAAAAGCCGGGTATGATACGGTTATCCCTATGATTTTTACGGATCTGGCGCCGGGGCGGACGCTGGAAAAAGCGGCGCCGTGCGGGACTACGGGGGATGAGGAAATTGTTACTGTCCTTACAGGTGAAAAAAATGGTTAAGCCGTAAATTGCTCCGGAATGGAGATTAGATTGTAAAAATAGGGATTTTTCAATGGCGGATCTGGCGTCGGGATGCTGCCGGCGCCGTTCCAAAGTTTGCAGGCTGAGGAAAGGGTGGTTATTCATATGGATAGGAAGCTTATTTTTTTGGATATAGACGGGACCTTAATCTCCGCAATGTCGGCGCCTTCCGCCCTTACGGTAAAAGCGGTGCGGGAAGCAAGAAAAAGAGGGCATAGAGTTTTTTTGTGTACGGGAAGGAATATGCCGATTATTGGAAAGGATATTCTGGATATAGGGTTTGACGGGGTCATATCCAGCGCCGGGGGGCATGTGGAGGTTGGAGGAAAAGTGCTGTTTGACAGCCTTCTCCCGGAAACCACCATTCAGGAATGCCTTTCGGTATTCCATGCCCATGGCATTTACTGCCGGATTGAAAGCCCGGAAGGAATATATACGGATCCTCAGATGGAGGAGCTTTTAAGGATGGCCAGGCCGGATGAGAGGAATTCGGAGCTGATACGCATGCAGAAAGAAATTGAAAAGGGGATAGGGATCCAGCCGTATGACAAATATCCTAAGAAAGGGGCTTATAAGGTTTGCTTCACCAGTACGACCTTGGAGGCGATTGAAGAGACGAGGCCTTATCTGGAGGATCGGTTCGACTATGCCGTACATGTTTACGGGGGGAGCACTTCTTGCTTTAATGGGGAGATTATAAGGAAGGGGATAGATAAGGGCAAGGGGATGGATTTGGTATGCCGTTATTATGGGGCTGATGTGAAGGATACTATCGCATTTGGCGACAGCATGAACGATTATGGCATGATGAAGTATGCCCGGATGGGCATTGCTATGGGGAATGCCTGCGATGAACTGAAGGAAATGGCAGATATTGTGTGCGGCAGCGTGGAAGAGGATGGTATATATTATGAACTGGAGCGGATGGGAATTATATAATCCTTTTATCTTCTATAAGATGATTTCAATATGATGATTGACAATATTTTATAGAGATGTTATGATATCAACATAAAATATATTGATAAAAATAGGTTTGTTACTCTTTGAGGCTTATCCTATCCACATGCGCTTGCTGTGGATTTTGCCTTGAAGAGTTTTTTTTATGCATTTGCTTAGGGGGGAGATTCTTATGTTTCATTTTTTAAAGAAAAAAGAAATGGTAAAAGAAGTGGATCTGTATGCGATTGGGAACGGAAAAACAATTTTAATCGGGGAGGTCGCTGATAAGGTATTTGCGGAAGGGTTGCTGGGGGATGGGATCGGTTTCCTATTTGAAGGGGATATGATTTATGCTCCTTGCGACGGTATAGTTATCATCGTAGCGGAAACAAATCATGCGATTGGATTAAGGGCGGAAAATGGCGCTGAAATCCTGATCCACATGGGGATGGATACCGTAAATCTGAATGGACAGGGACTTTATCCTCAGGTTTCCTGTAATGATAAGGTAAAAAGAGGGCATCCTTTGTTAAGAGTGGATCGCCGCCTGCTGGAAGGGATGGGGGTGGATCTGACTACTCCCATTATCCTGACAAACGGACAGGGTTATATACTGACAAAAGAAATAGAAAACGATACTGTGAACAAAAATGACTGTATTATGAAAATCATAAAAAGGTGACAGCCATGAAGGTTATTAAAAATATTAATAATAATGTTTCCTTATGTCTTGACGGAAAGGGCCGGGAAGTCGTTGCTTTTGGCAAAGGGATTGGGTTTACGAAACCGCCTTATGAGATTCCATTAAGTCAGATACAACGTACTTTTTACGACATTGATGAAAGTTATCTGAGCGTTATGGTAGCGATTCCGGAGGAAATGCTCAACATAGCGGCGGAGATATATGATTATGGGAACCGCAAAATGAACAATCGTTTTTCGCCTAACGTGGTTTTTACTCTGGCAGACCACATTCATTTTGCGGTAAAAAGAGAAAAAGAGAATATCAGTATTAAACTTCCTTTGTTTTATGAAGTCCGGAATCTTTATCCGGAGGAAACCGAAATTGGTATTTATGCTTTAAAGCTTATCAATAAAAGATTTAAGATCCTTCTTCCGAAAGAAGAGGCCGCAAGCATTACCTTACATTTTGTGGGATATCGCTTAAATGATAATCCGGACGCGGGAAAGGATGAAAGAGTAATATTGGATCAGTGTACGGAAATCGTAGAGCGGATGATGGACATCCGCATAGATAAGAAAAGTTTTAACTATTCCAGGTTCCTTACCCATCTTCATTATTTGTTGGATCGTGTCAAAAATAATAAAATTATTACGTCGGAAAATGAAAAAGTATACGAAGAATTGAAAAAGCAGTATCCGAAAACTTATGAATGCGTAAGAAAGATAGAAGATTTTTTATTGTCAGATTTGAATGATGAGGAGAGATTGTATTTAATTTTGCATATTAACCGTTTATGTTCTTATGAAGATTTGTTTTAACGGACGGCATACCGTTGTTAAAACATTTGTGTCGGCAAAGTCACAGTGTGGGCGCGCAATGCTGTGTTGTTTGTATAAATAGAAAAGGAGAATAAAAATGGGAAAAAAAGAAAAATATGAAGAATTAGCAGAAAATGTAGTCTCCATGGTGGGGGGGAAAGATAACGTTTCTTTTTTTACGCATTGTATCACCCGCCTTCGCTTTAATGTGAAAGACTGGAGCCTGGTGGAAATGGGGAAGATTGAAAATCTGGCTAATGTTGTGGGAGTGCAGCAATCAGGAGAACAGCTTCAGATTATCATAGGACAGGAGGTAGGCGATGCTTATAAGCTGATTTGCGAAAGATCGGGATTGGAAGCCCGGGCGGCGATTAATGAAAATCTGGATAAGGCGGAAGGGAAGAAGGATTGGTCAATCAAGGGGATTGGGAATGCGATGTTAAACAGTTTGTCCGGTTGCCTTACTCCTATTATCCCTATTTTAATCGTGTCTGCAATGTTTAAAACGCTGATTGCGGTTTTGGGGCCTAATATGCTGAATGTCATGCCGGAGACGAGTGATTTGTATGTCTTGTTTAATTTTTCAGGGGATGCGGCGTTTTACTTCCTGCCGGTGGCGGTAGGCTATACTTCCGCGAAAAAGTTCGGGGTGAATCCTGTCCTTGGCATCTTAATGGGAGCGATTTTAATACATCCCACATTAAGCGGGATTGCAGGAAGCGGAGAGGCTTTCGCCGTATTTGGGATCCCTTGTCTTGCGCAGAATTATACTTCGAGTATTTTTCCGGCGATTTTATCCGTGTGGGTGATGTCTTACATAGAGCGTTTCTTTAACAAATATACGCCATCCGTGTTAAAAGCGGTATTTGCCCCATTTTTGACTATTCTGACGATGCTCCCCATTTCTTTGTGTGTTTTGGGGCCGGCCGGACACTTTTTAGGAAAGTATATTTCCGAATTCTTCTTATGGATGGGTAATTCAGGAGGCGTTTTTAAGATATTGGCAATTGCGGTTGTGGCTGCTTTATGGCAATATCTGGTAATGACAGGTATGCACTGGCTATTAATTACAACAACTATGGTGGTAATGGCGGAAACAGGACAGGAGTCTTTTGTGCTGGCAGCCAGTTGTTCGGCATTTACCGTTGGAGGCATGTGCCTGGGGGCGTTTTTAAGGCAGAAGGATGGAGAAAAGAAATCATTGTCGTTTTCCTATATTGTGGCGCAGATCATTGGAGGAATTACGGAACCTGGGTTGTATGGCGTCGGATTACGCTATAAAAGGCCTTTGCTGGGAATGATGGCCGGAGGGTTTGCCGGAGGGCTATATGCGGGAATTACGAATTTGACGGCTTATCAGATTGTTCCTGTTGGAAACTTTTTGAGCTTGCTTGATTTTGTTGGCGGTAATAATATGAATTTTGTAAATGGTATTATGGCCTCCGTGATTGCTTTTGCAGTTGCGGCTATAGTTACATATCTGTTGGGTTTGGATGGGGAAGGGCAGAAATTAAGATGAACCATATGTGAAAATTGGAAGGGGTAGTGTGAGAAGTGCTTCTAACCACTCGCAGCAGAGGCTGCTTCGTGGAGAAGCACTAAGTCTCACACGGGAGAATGCCTGAAATGCGGCATTCTCCGCATTGATTTGAGATTCCGCGAAGCGGAATCATGGGGGTTAGTGTGAGAAGAAGTTCTAAAGCTCAACAGCAGTGGCTGTTTCGCCAAGAACTTCTACGACTTGCTTTGCAAGTCTTTCTCACACCGAAAAATGCCTGGAATGCGGCATTTTTCATCAGGATTTGCGCCGCTGCGAAGCAGCGGCATGGAGGTGTAGGCTGTTTGGAACTTTCCGTTTTAATAATGCAGATGTTGATTTTATTTCTTTTGATCCTTTGCGGGTATATATCCGGAAGGAGCCGGCTGTTAAAGAAGGAGGACATTCCCCTGTTGTCAAAAGTTGTATTGAATATAGGGATACCCGGCGTAGTCCTTTCTTCGGCGAGCGGAGAGGGACGATTGACTGTTTCCGAAGTTTTTCTTTATTTGGCGGGATTTTTTGCCTTTACTGTTTTTTGCGCGTTGCTTGCAAAGGCGACGGTAAAGTTATTGAGGATAAAGAGGGACAAGAGGCTGTATGAGTTCATGTATATGTTTTCAAATGTTGGGTTTATCGGCCTGCCGGTGGTACAGGCGGTGCTGGGGGAAGAGGTGTTGGTATATGCTTTGCTTTTCCTGATCCCTAATAATTTATTGCTGTTTTCTTATGGAGAATATTTGATGCGGGATACAAAGGGGTTTGCGCTCAAAAGTTTTTTGAACCCTCCGATTATAGCGTCGCTCCTTGCAGTGGGTATTTGCCTCTTCCACATCCGCCTGCCTTATCCGGCTGCAAAAGCCGTATCGTATATGGGGAACATTACCACGCCGCTGGCGATGATTATTACCGGCGTTTCTTTAAACGGGGCGCCGGTAAAGGAAATGGTAAAAAACAAAGAGCTATGGTTGTTTTTGGTTGTAAAGATGCTTCTGCTTCCCTTGGCGGGCTATGCGGTACTGCTTGTCTTCCGGCCGCCGGTTATGATGGTAAATATTCTGATTTTAATGATGGCGATGCCTGTCCCGTCTAATACGGTGGTTTATGCCAGCCTTTATCATAAGAATGTATCGCTGGCAAGCCAGGCTTCCGTACTGACAAGCCTTGTATGCGTGGCTACCATACCTGTCGTGTTTTCCGTGATATCGCTGCTTTAGTCCATATTGCCGTCTGTTTCCTTAGCCTGTCTGAAAACAGCATAAAACTGTAACGGGTTCTCCTTGAAATCGCCGGTATGAAATAGTATACTAAAAACAGGGAACAAAATGTTGTCCGGCAGAGAGGAGGAGCAAATGACATACGAAGAAATAGTAGCAAATGTAAAGGCGGCATATGCGGACGCAGACGCGAGTAAAGTACCGGGGCATGTGGCTTTCCAGTTTAATATAACGGGAGAAGGGGAAGGCGCTTTTTATGTGGAGATTAAAGACGGCAAGGTCTATGTGGAGCCGTATGAATACCATGACAGGGATATTCTGGTTACTGCAAATGCCGATACGATTATAGGGTTGGCCAACGGCAAAGTAGATCCGGTTAAGGCATATCTGATTGGCAAGCTTAAAGCGGAAGGGGATTTGGGAAAAGCCTCTTTTCTGAAACAGCTTTCCGATAAACCGGCAAAGAGGAAAAAATAAAATAATGAGGATGCTTCAAAGAACGGGTTTCCGATTGACGGAATATTTTTGGAGCGTCCTCATGTTGTTTATAAAGGGGAATGGTTATGCCGATAACGTATGAAGAAAAAAGAGTGATTGATGCGGCGATCACAAAAAAATTCTTAGAGGACAACAGAGATTTGGTAAATCGCCTTGTGAGGAATTTTGCAGTCCGGATGAATGCGGCAGGTTTCCGCTATTACTTGAAGGGCGGCAATGCCATCGCGCTGTTAAGCGGTGAGGATGCAGGCCATATCAACGGGGATTATGATTTCCAGCTCCAGCTTCCGGGAGAGGAATATACGGTTTGGGCAGAGATTTTTGACCAAAGGGACAGGGAGCTGATCCATATATTGAAGCATACCGTAGATGCTACGGCAGATGAGCCTGAGATAGGAGCTTTTCATACGGAGTGCTTCCGGCCGGATGTAATAAGGGAAAGGGTTCGGCGCGAGAGGATTGACTTGGACGGTTTGGCTTATGTGGAAAGACATAACGATATTATGTGCATCGGCAGAAGGTTTGGGGAAATGTCTTATATTGATGTTGCCAGGCATGGCAGAGGCGGCCGTATTGAGGAAAGAGGGCTTGTGGACGTCTCTGATATACAATTCAGCGAAATGGGGGCCGGGTTTGGCCCATCGGTTTATGTCAATTATACAATCCCGGGTTTTATCCTTTATCGGCTGGTGTATAGCTGCCAGTATGAGATGGACGGGGAGAGGTTTAACCTGAAATCGGAAATTATCGATTTGAGCATCCCACGGTTGGGCAGTGCGGAGGTGCATATATCGCAGGAGGGCGTGGTAACGCATTTCAGGAATTCCGGCCTGCAGGAATATCCGTTCCGGATTCCCGGATGGGGATATCACCTTTATGAAAATATTAATCTCTTGCAGGAGATTGTATTAGGAGTCAGTGGAAGCCCCCATAAAAGGCAGAAGCGGATCGACAGGCTGCAGATGGCGCTGGAAGTATTGGAAAGGGCGAATAACCGGAGGGGAAGGCCCCGTCTGGAAAATATTCTGCAAGAGAGAATCAGGGAACCTTCCAACAACAATACGCATGAAGGGCCATATGGGGAGATTTTGGGCTATTTTGGGGCGTTGGCGTATAATGTATCGGATTACCGGAATGCATATCTTAGGGCTGCAATAGAAGGGGCAAGGCATAGTATTTATAATAATATAGTCAGTTACTACAATAATTTGTGTACCCGGTGGGGGCGGCGGTACGGGGATTGGGAAAGGGTTGTTTATTTTAAAACGGATCCCGGGATCGATCTGACTTACCGGGCGGCCAATGAAGTAAAAAGGTGTGCTTCGCGGTTTATAGCAGGATATACACGTTTCAGCAATGAACATCCGGGCGTTAGGATCGGGATGCGGGAGGGGGTGGATTATCAGTATATTTCACCGCTGCTTGCAGGAGAGGAAACTGCGTTTCCGTTTGATTATCTGGTGGTGCGGATTGTGGCAAAACCTCTTGGGGGAGGAATGGATCTTTATGAAGGGTTCAAAGTATTTTGCCAAAGATCCACAGGATCCCGGTTTATGGATTATGGGAATGCCTTTACATGTACTATAAATGAGGCCGGGGATGTCCGCCGCAGAGTTAAGCGGATATATACGGCGCTTTTCCAGAGGTATGCCGGAGAAGAGCTTCCGGCTGCGGAAGCGCATTTGGAAGAATTCCTGGTGCAGAGCATTCTGGAATCCCAGCGCTGCCCGCTGGCGGAAGTTATCCAGAGGATAGAAGAGGAATGAAAGAGAAAATGTATCGGGGGATAAGGATAAAATGGCAAAAAAGGTTATTTCGGGGGAAATAGATTCTATTTTCGCTTTGCTTCAAAAAAGCACGGAAGAGTGTGCATTAAAGGACATTTTTCCCGGCCTGCCGGGGTATTATAAGGAGGAAGAGTGGGATTCGGGCCGGCCTGAGGAGGGAATGCCGTTCCATCGCTGCCTTTCGGATTTGGTTCTCTATAATCTGGAGTTTCCCCGGGAGCCGTCTGAAAACAGTATTTTATTTTATGGGGAATTAAAAATCCTTCCGGATTTCCTGCAGGAGTCAGCCTGCTATAAAGAAATTGCAGACATCCGCAGGATTCTGTGCCGTATTGCCCAGGATGAATACGGCGAGATTGTTTTTACGGGCATTTATCAGGATTTGCAAGGCGTATCTATACAAGTATCTTCCCTGAGCTTTGTGGTGGAAGGCTTTCAATTTTTCAGTGGGACGACCGAGGAAACCCGTTTTTTGCCCGGGTTTGTATATAGTTGTTCCTTTCTGTCGCATCAAACGAAAACAGGCGTTATGGTGAACCAGACGCTGGGGAATGGGCATTATTCGATGGCGGGGGATTTTTCATCATGTGAAGAATGCGCGCTGGAGCAGATATTTTCTATGTTCCAAATAAGAGATGTCGAGATCGGGGATTATCTGCCGGAAGGATTTGCCCGCTCTGTCTTTGAGCATTTGAAGCTAAAAGAAGTCTTTATCGATTCCACAAAGGAGTCCATACATGTCTTCACGGCAGAACTGACCTCAAGCCATGCTTTGACGGCTGCGTCGGGTAAGATTACATTCACCCCAGGCATTTGCCTTAGCGTAAATGATTGCTTTGCTTCAAGCATATTGAGTTTTTATGCCTATGGGGAATTCCAAATCGGCAAAAGCCTATATGAAATCTATGTGAACCCGGGACGGATGGAGATCGGCTTCGGATTAAAAGAAGGCAGCCGTCTTGATTTTGCTGCGGTATCAGGACTGTTTCTTAAGACGGAACTGCCCAAGCTTACGTTTGACCGGCTGTCCGCCAGTATTGGTTTTGGCTTGGATCAATATATATTTGAGCTGGGGGCAAATGATGTGCTGCATTTTGATATTGGCCAAAAGGAACTGGCTTTAGAAAAAATATTTCTTCAAGTCGCATATCGTTCCGGCAGTTTTTCCGTTTCATTGACGGGCAGCATGTCCATCTGTAAAACAGGCTTTGAAGTCTCCGGTAGTTATTTTGGGGGTGGGAATTATCGTTTTGCGTGCTGCATTACAGATAATATGAATTTTCATTTGTCGGATTTATTCCATGATTTTTTTGGCAGCGGTTGTTTCTTATCGGAAAATTTTGATTTTGTGATATCTTCCCTCGTTTTTAACTGTGATCTGCAAAAGGATCCTTCTTTCCGCTTTGCTGTTTCTGCAGGATTTAGCGGCAGCGATGAAACTTTAAAAAAGCTGTTTGCCGTTATTACGAATGTCAGGACGGTATCGGTAAAACAGGAAGGGATCTGGAGCCATTCCATTGATATCGCATGTATCCTGGAGATAGGGGAGGGCCAGGCGATAAGTTGCACGTACCGGTACGATAGTAAGTCCGCAGAGCATGAGAATGTAATTTCCTTATCTTACCGGCCCAAAATACCTGAGGATATGATAACTTTTGAGGATCTGCTGTATGCGGTGGGATTTACGGATATAGAGGAAAGCTGGAGTTTTATTACGCATATGGGAATCAGCCATGCGGAACTTGCTTATGACTTCGGGAAGAAAAGATTTACGGGCAGCGTACAAATGAATTCCGGCGGAGGGATAGAGATATCCATTGATTTTGGAGAGCAGGCCGGATACCGTATCGCAGCTTCCCTGGGCATAGGGATTTCCTTTGCAAGCCTTCCGGTAGTAGGCGGTCTTGCAAATCAATTTTCTATAAAGAAAGAAGATTTTGGGGTGAGGGACATCAAGGTCTATGCCCTTTCGGTTCCCGACAGATCAAAAGAAATACCGGCGGGGGTCAGGATGGAGTTTACTGTTTTGGGAAGCAGCCGGCAGTGGCAGATTTATGAGGCCGGGGAAGAAGGCCCTCCAGAGAGGCGGGATGCCGCCAGAGGAGGAGGGCTACCGATCAAGAGGAATCCGACGGCAGCGGGCAATTCCGCTTCCCCTAAAGTATTCTGGCTTAAGATAGAGAAATCCATGGCTGTTTTTTCGCTGCATAGGATTGGGTTCAGTCTGGAAGAAAAATATCTTACGCTTCTGATGGATGCTTCATTAAATGCCAATCCGTTGCGGTTTGACTTGTTCGGGGCCGGGGCCGGCGTCTCTATGACGGATTTTGGGATGCGGTTTGCCCTTTCCGGATTTGGGATTTCTTATACGGGCAAGGGGCTTGGGATAAGCGGGAGCCTGA
Organism: uncultured Lachnospiraceae bacterium; assembly: GCA_948470755.1. Classification (GTDB taxonomy): domain Bacteria; phylum Bacillota; class Clostridia; order Lachnospirales; family Lachnospiraceae; genus Kineothrix. The sequence continues at coordinate 38,181 of CAOKPU010000001.1, forward strand.
TGAAAAACGGAGATGCTTATACGGGGCTTTTGATGATACAGACAAAGCCGTTTTCCTTGTCGGCATCTGTAGAATACAAAAAGGGCGGTTATCTGTTTGCTTATGGGATAATTTCTGCTGATATCGGAGGCGCGCCTGCTTTTTATGTGAAAGGTCTGGCTTTGGGGTTCGGATATAATAAGAGGCTGGTGATGCCGGACATCGAGGGGGTGGCGGATTATCCGTTGATCAAAGCGGCGGCGGGAAGGATCGATGAGGGCGGGATGCTTGCGGAATTGGGACAATATATAAAAGATGAAAGCGGGCAGAGGTTCTTAGTTTTTGGGATTAAATTCAGTACATTTGAAATCGCATTAAGCTTTGTGCTTGTGTCAGTGAGCTTCGGCAATCACGTGGAAGTCGGCGTGCTGGGGATTTCGGATATTACGATGCCTCCTATGTGCGGTGGGGATAAAAAAGTGCAGCCGATTGCCCATGCGCAGCTTGCGCTGAAAGCTCAGGTGAAGCCGGAAGAAGGGTTTTTAGGGATAGAGGCCAGATTGACTTCCGAATCTTACATCCTTTCCAGGGATTGCCATTTGACAGGGGGGTTTGCCTTCTTTATGTGGTTTGGGGGGATACATGCAGGCGACTTTGTTATATCGCTGGGAGGATATCATCCAAAATATGAAAAAAATAAACCGGCGCATTATCCCAATGTGCCTCGTGTTGGGTTTCATTGGAATATTGGGGATGCCGTAAATATTACAGGCGAAGCCTATTTTGCACTGACGCCGAGTACGATGATGGCCGGCGGGAGGCTGAGCATGACTTATACGCTCGGCAATTTAAAGGCGTATTTTATTGCGAAGGCGGATTTCCTCATCGGATGGAAGCCGTTTCACTATGATATTGAAATCAGCGTCACATTGGGGGCTTCATACCGTTTGAAATTGTGGTTTATTTCCAAAACAATTACCGTGGAGCTGGGGACGGATCTTCATATTTGGGGGCCGGATTTTTCGGCGGTTGCGACTATAAAAATATGGGTCCTTTCTTTTCATGTCAACATCGGCGCAAATGCTCCCAATGAGGTTGAGGAACTGGATTGGCGGAAGTTCTGCGAATCATTTCTGCCGGACGGAAACGGGAAAAAAGTGAGGTCAGGATCGCTAAGGGCGGGGGAGATGGAGGCGGGGCCTTTGAAAATCGTCCTGACCAATGGATTAAACGGAAAGATTAAGATCGGTCAGGAGGAGTTTTATACTGTGTCTAAAAATGGGGTCACAATCTCCGTTGAGTCTGCAGTGCCGATAAGCGATGCACGCCTGAACGGAGATAAAGTAGGATTCTCCCCTGCATCTGTGAAGGTAAAGCCTATGGGGAAAAAGGGGGATAAACTGGAAACCGGTTTTACGGTAGCGGTAACGGATGAGAGAGGAAAAACGGCAGCATTTCATGGTTCGGTTATCCGCAGGAACCTGCCTTCCGCATTATGGGGCGGGGAGGAGGAGCTTGTCCGGGATGTTCCCTGTGGTATGGAAATTTATTCCCACAAGCCGGAGATTACGATATTCCCGGAAAAAAATGATATTTCCCTTGAGGATTTGTATCAGAAGGGGACAAAAAAGATTGAGAATGCTTTTACTTATATGAAGCAGCCGGGCTGCGTGGATTATACGGATAGGGAGACGGTCGCTGTTTTTGGAAGAACGGTCAACTCGGCTGGGGTAGAGCGGGAGCGAAGGGAATTCTTAAAAGGTTTGGGAGTGGAATTGACCCGGGAGATTTCCCTTGCCAAATATGCGGCCGAAGCCGACGATTATTTTGATGAGGAGGTACTCATACCGGTTTATGGATAAGCAAGATGGTAAAATGAAATTGATTGGATTTTTCAATCCTATATTGGGCAGCGGCAGGCATAAGATCGAAGTGACGCAAGAGGTGAGATGCCCCGCGGAGGATGCTTTTGAAAAAACGGAATATTTTTATGTTGCTTCAAGGGCGTATACTCTGGAGGCGGACGCTGTTTTCAGCATTTCCCCGTCGGAGAATGAGTGCGGCGATTTTTCCAGGCAGATACCCTTTATCACATTGAAGAATGAAACGTTGCCATGGGAATATAAGATAGCGGATGAGGTAAACGGCGTGCCTGTACCGTGGATGGCGTTAATCGTGATCGCTGACGGCGAGGAGGCGGAGGAAGCCGATATAACGGTGGAAGGATTGTTGGATCATAGGCCGCCGGATGTATTTTTTCCTGATAAGTCTTTGTTGCCGAAGGTAACGATAGAAAAAGGTACGGATTGTTGTCATGTGTTGGATCTGCCAAGACAGTTGTATTTGTCCATTATGCCTACTTTTGAAGAAATGACTTATCTGACCCATGGGAAAAGGGTGGATTTGGCGGATGCCGAAGATAAAGTGACGGCAATGAACGGGGATTTTTCGGTAGTTATGGCAAACCGTTTTATTCCCACAGGGGAAAAGGAACTGCAAAAAAGCACGGTTCATCTCGTATCCATGCTGGGGATGCCGGAAAAGATACCGGATGGATATGAGAAAATCCGTCTCGTGTCGCTTCATCGTTTTGCGGTTTTTTCCGCTCGTGACCAGTCGGAAACATTTGGGCAGTTGATTGAGAAATTAAGCCGGAATACGGGAGTGGTGGGGTTTGATCAGGGCAATGAAGTTTTGAGGAAATGTTATGTGCCTAAAAAGCATTATACGAGGACAGGGGAAATGACGTATTCCCTTTATCGTTCCCCGCTCATACCCTATGAGGGTAAGGAAGGCCATATCAGTTCTAAATACACGGCGGACGGATATCTTATTTATGATCCGGAAAAAGGCGTATTTGATGTTTCTTACGCCGCAGCTTTTCAGATGGGGCGGCTGGTTGCCCTAAGCCGTAAGCCGGAGGGGGAGTTAATGGCTTCTTACCGGAAAAAACAGAAGCTGAAAGCACATCGGAAGCTGTTGAAGGAAAATCTGGAGCCGGTGGATATTTATAAGGCAGTGAAGAATATGCCTGGAATGTAAAAGGGGGATGATCTTATGAAAAGAATCCTGTTGGAACCTTTGCAGATGCATCTGCGAAGTAACTTTCTATGCGATGGGAAAGATGGGACATTGCAGGAAATCTGCAATTTTGTTTCGGAATTAAGGCTGCTGAAGGATGTTCCTTTTTCGTATCTGATTCCGGATGAGAAATTGCTTCCGCCGGAGAGCATACGTTTTTTCTATTTGGATGAAAACTGGCTGGATGCTTTTACGGACGGGGCGATGTCCATTGGCCGCGTGGCAGCGGCCGACGCCCTTATTGACGGCAGAAGTTTTAATTTCGTGGCCTCGGCCGCTACACAGCGGCTTTCCCGATCCCGTTTTTTGAATATGCATCCAAACCACCGTCGCCGGAAGGAGGCGTTGCCGGTATCGGGGAAGGCAAGGACCGGGTTTATCCTGCGTTCCGGACTGGTAGGCAAATGGAGAGGCTTAGAAGCATTTGGATACCACGAGGAAACTCTTCTTGAGATTTTGAGGATGGATACGCTGGCTGACGATATCCTGCTATGCATTTTTGACGGGGAACTAACGAAGTTTGTCATTTCAGAACCGAAAACGGGACTGCGTTTCGGCGTGGCGGATAATGAAGATAATCTTATTTTAAAAAGTATACGGGAGGAGGATTTTGGAACCCCGATCGAAGACGCAAAGGTGGATGTAAGACGGTTTACGGATGAAAGAGGGAAGATCGATGTAGCGGGATTGGCCAGACGAATGGGAGAGCTGCTCAATGTGGATGTGAGGTCGCCGGAACTGGCGTTTGAGCTGATAGCTGTGGCAAAGAGGGCGGAATTCTTGAAAGGAGGGGGAGCGCTTGGGGAATCTGATTATTCCGATGCTGGTTGAGGCATATGCATCGGGCAGCGTAAGGACATCTCAGAGGGATATTCCGCGGATGGCGCCTGATTATAAGACGGTAATGGCTAATTCCATCTTAGGCAGCCGGAATACTCCCGGGGCTTTTGAAAAGGAAAAGCCGTTAGAGGCGGGGGTACATCTGCATTTTATATTGCCGGACGCGTTTACGCATTCCTGCGATGGGGAGGATTATCCCGCGGCGCCTAACCGTTATATCGTAACGAGGATGTGGAGGGAACATGAGGGGGATAAACTGCGGGCAAAATGCTTCATAGTGGAAAGCGATTTTATATCTTTGGACAAGGCTTATGCGAAAAGCATTACCATCCCCTTTTTTGAAGATCCTGATGACAGAAGGAAATGGAGGTATTTGGGAAGGAGTTATCCGGCAGGGCGGATGACGGAAATGGATGGCAAGGGGGATTATCTGGATAAACTAACGGCGGTGGGAGCGGGCGATGCGCTGTTTGCCGCTTACTATCCGAATTGCCGGAGTGTTTTTGGCTTTCATGACGATCTGTCCGATCTGCCTGTTCGGGATGAAGTCAAACTCATTTATTTCGTTATGGGTTATTTTTCGGATGAAAAGAAAGATCCTTTTTCGTGCGTAAAGACAGAAGACGATTTTAAAAAGGTTCTTCAGGACTATGGATTGTGTGCGGATGTGAAAAAAGGGATAAACCGTACGATAGTTTATGGCGTGATTGATTCTATTTTATGGAAAGGCTTTTCTTATGATTACGCCAAGATACCGGAAGGGAAGGTAGATATTGTCTTTGGAAACAATTCGGCGGAGGCTTTATCGAAAACAATGAAAAATCATTTGGATCCGGATAGCCGGATTACGGAACGGATGCTTACCGCATTTCAATATGAGCTGTATGACCGGATGAGTCAGGAGGATGGGAATTTTGTCATCGACGATCAGATTCATTATCATACGTTTGCCAGATATGATAGCCTTGATTCGGACGTCCATATTTCCGTAGATCAGGATGCCGGGTGGAACGGCGGCAAAAAATTAGGCGCCCGTCTCTCCGACATAAAAAAACTGGGAAGGGAAACCGGTGATTTTAAGCGCAAGCTTCTCTTTGCCAGAGGGACGTTGTTTGCTTTATGGGAACAATATGTTTTACTTTATGAAGACGGGGAAGGGCAAAAAGAAGGATATCCGTCAAAACAGGAATTGCTGGACGAGATGAGGAACACGATCGGTTTCATTCAAAAACAGGAAGGGGATATCAGGAAAAAAGAAGAAGATTATCATGCACGGGCAAATACGCTTTCAGACAGTCTTCCGGAAGGGGCCAAACTTCAAAAAAACGGAAATGAATTTTTCTTTGCGGCAAAGGATCCTGCTATTTTATTAAGCGGGGAAGGGATCCGCCGTACATTTGCCTTTGGGGAAGACGGGCGGTTTACGTCGGATGGTCTGTTGGAATGTCAGACGGAGCCCGTCCATACGGATATGGGCAGGGAAGAGTTTCTGGAAAAGTGCGTGGAGAGTGTGGAAAGTTACAGCCATCTTCCGCCGGTTTACGCGGACTTGCTTGTGCAGACTTGCTTGTTGAGCGAAGCGGCTTTGGAGGCGGTGGTTTCTCTCATTGGACAGGTGAAAACAGAGGGGCGGCGCCCCAGCCGGATCGCCCTGAATAATGACCCTTTTGATTTTGCCACGCTTTGCATGATTTGGGGGATTGCATATTATCCTACCAGGACAGATGATAAAAAAGATGATACCCTGGACGGATGGCGGCTGGAATATGGGGACACGAATCTGGTTTACCGGGGCGGGCTGACGCCGCAGCAATTGAAAAAATATGAGATATCAGGCCAAATATTGCTGACTCCTCATGCGGTAAACACATTAGGAAGCGTCATAGAAAGATATGCCGATATCAACCAAGAAGAGGGATTGGACGAAATTGCAAAAAAAGTAAAAAATCTTCCTGTTATTTCGCAAAGCTTAAGCGGATTTGCGGAGTTTTTTGGAGGATTCTGGCAGGCGCTGCAATTTCCGGTGATGGGGATTGGCGGGGATGAGGAAATGGCGGATCTGGTTTCTTCTTATATCGGGGAGGATAGAAAGTCCATCCTGCCTTATCAGGACCTGCTTCCCATGCATGGCGGATATGTGAAGCTTACGGATCTGGCTCTTGTAAGTTCTTTTGGATTGACGCAGCCTTTGGTGGAGAAATCGTATTACAATGGATGCGAGGTGGATTTTGCGGAGACGGTTTCCTGTAAAGAAAAGGGCTACGGGCTTTTGCGGCCCTCTTTTTCGGACTTTTGCCGGATAAATGCTGATTTTACAGCGGCAGGGGATGATGAAATATTGAGCAGCGTAGAGCCGGGGACATCCCCTATCTGCGGTATTATGATTCCTGAAATATTAAACAGAAGGCTGCTGATTTATGACGTGGAAGGGGACTATAAGGGGATGGTGAAGACGGTTTACCGTAACCGGAAGCCGGAAGCGCGATGGATTTCCGCACCGGATAGAGGAAACGGATTTGCGGAGGTGGATTTTGGGAATGACATGCTCCGGGATCTTGTAGAAGCCCTGCTGCAGTCCAAGAATGCATTTTATGAGTTTAATGCCTTAATGGATCGTTTCCTGAATGCCAAACATGGAGCGGGACAGGTTCTATGGGGGAGGCCTCTGGCATTGGTACGCATGAAGATTAATTTTGAATTTTATGGCTATCCCCAGTATAAAAAGGGATTTAAGGATGTAGGCAAATATGATGACTGCGGTATTGGCGATGTGGAGTTTGAGCTGGGCCTGGGGGATATGGGGAGGGTATCGGATGGCGTGTTCGGGTATTTTGACGGCGATGATTTTTCAAAGCTGTATCCGGCTTTTGGGGCGGAGGATCCCGGGAATATGGGAGATTATGTGAAGTATGGGAAAAATGTCTTTCTTTCCGGCAACGGCAGGGATCAATATTTTACGCTGTTGGCCGAACCGGATTCCCCAATGGCGGTGCAGACGGGGCTGTTGCCGGTAAAAATGATGCAGATAGAGGCGGTTCATACCAAGAGATTGGATCATCTTTCCCTATCGGCGGAAATATCGCCGCTGCTTAAGCCGGGCTTAGAGGCCGCTATGCCCAAGCTGCCTTTGTCTGAGGAAGGGATGCCTTATCAATGGTATTATGTGGATGAAGAAGGCTGTCAAAAGCAAAAAGTGATACCGCCTGTTGTTTCTTTTGACGAAACGATCCTGACGGACGGTTTTATCATGAAGGAGCCTGTCCGTAGGAAGGAAGGGGGAAAGTAAAGTGCCAGCGAATGTACTTGTAAAGATACCGGAAAGGTGTTTTATCTCGCCGGATCCGGAAAAAGAATTCCCCTTTGCTTTTTCCTTTATTATCAGGTATGGACAGATCCCGGAAAAAGATTGCGGATGTATCCATGCGGGGGAGAAAGAGGCGGTAAAATATCCGCAGGTTACGATAAAGGGCTTTGACAAGCTGTTGTCCAGGCCGGAGGAGATAGAAACATTTATTAAGAACCTGAAAAAAAGCGGGGATACTGATTGGATGGTTGGAAAGATTCCGTCCGGTAATGATATTTTTTTCCGTTATACCGGCATAGAGCCAGAACCGGATTTTTATTTCGAGGCTTCAGCAGAAAAAATGGTTTCCGACGCAAAAGAAAACGATGTGGTAACGATGACGGTCAGGGTGGAAAATTTTGATGGAATAGAAGATAACCAGTATGAAATAAGCACAAAGGTGGATTATGTACCTTGGGCAAAGTCGGTTGTTTTTAGCGACTCTCCTGTGGAGCTGGGATCCCGGGTGGAAGTAAGTTATGAATATATGGGGGATCATGTTGATAAAAGGCTGATGCAGAATGGAGTCGTAGTCGATACCGCACGTTCGCCTTATACAGCGTTGGTTGACGGGCCGGCTGTATTTAGCCTGGAGGTATTTAACGATCGCGGCGTCAGGGATGTCAAACAGGGTTCTTTAGATGTGCTGCCGCCGGAAATTTTGCTATTTACTGCGGATCGATCCAGTTTTTTTAAAGGAGAGGCGGTTACTCTGTATTGGGAACTGCGCTCGGTTTCTAATTTTTCCATCGATCCAATAGATAAAGAAACGGATTGGGGGAAGCAGGGAAGCGCAGTGGTTTATCCTGAGGCTTTACAAGGCTCCCGGATGGCAGTATATACGCTGAGGGCTAACGGCTATCGGGACGGCAAGCCGACGTCTGTTGCCAAAAGGATTGCTTTACCGCAGACGATGTGGGAAAAAATCGGTTCTCAGGGCGGATATTTTGCCGGTGAGGTTTATGGAAACCCGGAATATAACAGCCGTATTTTTATAGTGGGGAATGATTATTATTGCTATGCCCATCCTCATTTATACAAAAGCAGCGATGGCTTAAATTGGGAGAGGTGTGCGTCCAATGATAAGGCGGATGAAACATTCCAATGCATTGCAGCGGACTGTCAGGATGACGTGCTTTATGCGATGGGGAAAGAAGGAAAGGAGGGAGGGCGGCTGTATATAAGCAGATATGATTTTAGAGAATCAATATGGGACTATGGCCCGGCATATCAGGCTTGTTGTTCGGAAACCGGCGGTTTTGCGTTTTCAAAAATGGTGAAGGCTTATATCCAGGTGTTGGAAAACGGCCTTATGATTTCCCGTTGTGGGGAAGACGGTAAATGGAATGCGGGAGGTTCGGTAGTTTCCGCACCAAAGGATAAATGTGTAAAAGGCGGGGATTATTGTTTTTATAAAGATAGATTTTACGCTGTCCTGTTATGTGACGATGGTTACGTTTATGCTTACGACTGCAGCCGGTCAATGGAGGATGTATTGTATAAAAAGAAGGTGGAGGAGGGAGGGCGGTTTGTCAATTTGATTTCCACGGTGAATCATTTATACATTGTTACGGCGGGCAGTGTAATAGACGTAAAGACAGGGAATGTGGCAAACGGTTTTTCGCCTATGGGGGATGCGCAAGGAAAGCGTATGTGGATAGGAAGGAATAAAGATGAATGCCTGATGGGGATATACCCTGACAGGAATTTATGGGAATGGAATGAGGAGTAGATTGAAAAATCAGCTTGATAGCTGATTTTATCAATCGGCTATTTGTGCCGGAGCATCACAAATAGCCCTGATTGCAGTCGGAAATTTGAAATTTCCGACGCGTGTCATCGCAGTAAACTGCTCTGCCATGGAGGAGTAGGAGGAAGATTGAAAATTAAAATTTTCAATCTTGAGATTTGTGTCTGCGGCGCTGCTTGTCACAAACTCGGTATGTGCAACAAGCAGCGCAGAAATGGAGAAGAAAATGTCAGTGGAATTGTTGAAGGATAAGTTGGAGAATCTGAAAGGGACATATGTTTTTGATTTTCATCGGGGCGAAGACTGCGAGTATTTGTTTGAACAATATGGGGGTGAAGAAAAAATGAGGCAGGACTACCCCCAAAGCTATAATGCCTTTTTGAAAGCGAGTGAGGATATCGTAGTTAGATCCGGCCAGCATATGGAAGAAAATCCGGAAGCGTGCATTTTTTCAGGAAAAATCAAAAGGCTGGCGATAGAGAATCCTAAGAAAGCGAAGGCGGGTACCAAGGGACCGGGGGGGATGAGCAGGCTGAAAACCGGATTAAACTGCTATTTTGTGGACGGGACAAAGAAAGTTTGTGAAGAAGGGCAGGCGCAGCCATGGAAAGGGATCTCCGTGCAGGCTAAAATCAGGGAGGCGAATTCGCCGACATACCTGCTTAGGAAAAATTTTGTGGTGGAGGAAACGAGTTATTACGATAAAGAGATATATACGGGGGTAGACGCCGTATCGAAGTTTCAGAATAAAAAGTATCATATTTTATTTGAAGTAACGGGAAAAGATCCATCCGGGAAAATGAATAAAATATGCATAGGGGATGAAGTTAGCATAGGGGATGGGGAAACCTTTAATATTTATAATGTGGTGATCGAAGACCCGGCCCCCAAAAGCGACGTTCATGATAAGAATCATGAGATCGTGATGTTGTACGGGAGGAACGATCAGCAGGAATTATTTAAGTATGCGGATTACAGGGAAGGGGATTACTACCACAATGCTTTTTCCAATGGGAAAGTACATTTACTGATGCCCTTAAAGGGATATATGACATTGAATCATGGCATAAAGCCAAACGGGTTATATAAGCCGGAAGAGGGGGAACTGTGGCCCCGTTCCGAAGCGACTTATGATTATAAACAGCAGATTTTTACCTACCGTCCGGATTTGAGGAATGATATTGATTTGTATAATAAAATGAAAGACTGTTTCAGCCATGGGGAATACAATCCCAGCATAATGACAAAGGTAAACTTTGATTTGAAAATACCTGATGAAGGAAGGAGCAGCCTGGATTGGCATGACGATATTGAGGGGATTCAGAACGGGGAACCCAAAACGGTTATGCTGGATGCCTGCTTTACATATTCGATAATAAATACACTGGGGGCATGTGGTGAAGAACAGATAAGGATCAGGAGTATAACGAAAGAATCCATGGAGGAGATTGGAAGAAAATATTATGATTATGACAGGGACAGCAATACGGTTTATATTCCTCCCATTACTATCTATTGGGGATGTTTTGCCAAAGATACATTGATTATGATGTCAGATGGCAGTCAGAAGGAGGCTTGTCAGATTGGGAGAGGTGATCGGGTCCTGGGATACGGAGACAGGGAATTGACAGTAGAGAATGTGGTAACCGGCAGGGATAAGACGATCCTTTCCATCAGGACAGAGGAAGATGGGGAAATCAGGGTGTCCGGAGGCCATCCTATGATGTGCGGAGGAGAAATGAAACGGGCGGCTCAGATAAAACCCGGCGACTGGCTTAACCTTTCGGACGGCGGGCTGGCCAAAGTGGAAGCCGTAGAAATGGTAGGTTATGACGATATGGTATATAATTTTACCTTTGCCGGGGAAGAAGAGGGGACGTATCTGATTGCAAATGGTTTTTATTCCGGTGATCTGAAAATGCAGAATAAGAAAGAAAAACCGAAGGATATCATTTTGACGTCGGAAGACTTGGCGCTTATCGAGGAAGTAAAGCTGTTGCATGAAAGCCTGGTTTGAGCGGAAGAGGCTGGGTTTTAGAAGCTTTTTGCCGAAAACTGGTGACATATAGGGGGTTATATACTAAAATGTATTATATTAGCTTTCAGGAAAATGTATTTCCTGTATGCGCTGTATTGCAGTCTGCCCGAACGGCTCCAGAAGCGTGAATAAAGTATTATTGGCGGCCAGCGTACAAAAACTGAAGAAAGCCTGCAGCGGAAGAAAGGAAAATAGGCTGTTTATAGCAAGGGAAGAATAAAACACCCTGCGGCATAAAGCGAGAAGAGGCATTCGGAAAGGGGGATTTGGAACTGTAAAAAGGATGGGCGATTAAGGAGGAGCGTTTATGGAAAAGAAGAATGGCATGGCGGACGGCAGCCGGATGGAAGGGGATGGAAGGGGACGGTGGGTCATTGCGAAAGAAGAGCTTTGGGAATTGATTACAGCCGGCCAGGGAGAGACGGTTTACACTGCGAAAGGGCTTCCGTTTACTTACCGGGTAAAGGGAGGGGAGCTGTTTGCCGACAGAAAGAAAAAATCCATAACGCGCGCCACTTTTGAACAGGCATACCAAAAAATCATGGATGATACGGAACATAAAATAACAGGCCCCAAAAGCCTCAACTGCTTTGGAGGGCCTTATGTCTGGGCGGTTTTTAAGGCATTGGGGTTAGTGTGAGAAGTGCTTCTAACCACTCGCAGCAGAGGCTGCTTCGCGAAGAAGTTCTACGACTTGCTTTGCAAGTCTTTCTCACACAGGAGAATGCCTAAAATACAGGCATTTTTCAATCTTGCAGCATGTTGTTCCGACATAGGGGGCGGAAAATGAAGGTGGAGAAGGTGAGGTTTTTGAAGAAAGCAAGGCCGGGTTTGATGGTTATAGGATGTATTTTGGTTATAGGGATGTGGTTGGGGGATCCCGGCATGGTTTTTGCATCTTTGGGGGATAAAACGGCAGGGGCCGCAGAAGAAGGGCAGGAAATTGTAAGCGGCGCAAAAGAAGCGGAAAAGTATGAGGAGTATAAACGGCGGCTGGAAGAAATCGAATATCAGAATGATATTGCCGGCCGTGGCTTCCGCGTTATAGAAAATCAAATATTCCCTATTGAAATGGGAAGATTTGGCGAGGTGTTTTTTATTCCGGCTTTAGATGAGGAATATGGCCGTCTTGTCCTGCTTTTTGCCGCGGAGGATGGGGAAATCCTATGCAGGATCGAACAATTGGAGACAAATGCCCGGAACAGGGGGCAGATTGCGCAGCCCAATAAGGGGATTTCGGCGGTTTCTTTTCAGGATCTGAATGGAGATGGGCTGGCAGATATCGTGCTGATTACTTCCTGCGTCAATGAAGAGGGGGATTATGCAGGGAAAATGTATAAAGTAGGGGATGTGCTTTTCCAGGACAGCGAGGGGACGGGTTTTTACCGCGATTACCGTATTTCGGATAAAATCAACCGTTTTGGCATGAATAAGAGCATAGAGCTTATCGTTTCCTTTGTAAAAGATGGATATTCTACGGAGTTTTTATATACGGCGGCAACGATGGATGAGTTACAGAAGGCGGGCCTGCAGGTCATTTCCGAACAGTGTTATTTCAGGAATTTTGAAAAACTGGGGAGGCTTCAGGTAGTCCCGGGGGTTTACAGTATATCGGATTATAATATTTTTATGATTTATCTTGTCAATGAGCAGGGATATATTGTATGGAGTTTGCAGCCTATGGGGGAATATGACAACCTTTATGCGTTAAAAGGCATCAACTGCCGGGATATTGACGGCGATGGGTTGAAAGATATTATTGTGCTGGCCCGGTATAGTTATGAGGGAAGCGGCCATGAGCTGATCGTAAAAAGTGATTATGCGATTTACTATCAGAGGACCGGGGGATTCTCCGCAGATACGGAAATGAAAGAGAGTTACCAGTGCAAGGATGAAGATACGATGGAGGAACTGGTGGAAAAAGCAAGGGCTTATTGGGGGTGGAAATCAGAAAAATGATACAGATATTGATTGTAGACGATGAAAAACCCATCTGTGATTTAATTGATCTGAACTTGTCCTCGGCAGGATATCATTGTGTTTCCGTGCAGGACGGCCTAAGGGCTATTGATATGATAGAGGAGAAGGATTTTGACTTAGTCCTTCTGGACATTATGCTTCCCGGGGCTGACGGTTATGACGTAATGGATTATATACGCCCTCTTGGCATTCCCGTTATCTTTATTACGGCAAAGCATGAGGTAAGGGACAGGGTCAAAGGCTTAAAGTCGGGGGCGGATGATTATCTGGTAAAGCCTTTTGACGTGGTGGAACTGGTTGCCCGGGTGGAAGCGGTCCTGCGCAGATATAATAAAACGGAACGACATCTGACGGCGGGGGATGTGGTGGTGGATGTGGAAGCCAGAAGGGTGACAAAGGGCGGAGTCCCGGTGGTGTTGACAAATAAGGAGTTTGGCCTTTTGCTGCTTTTTATTAAGAATAAAAATGTCGCGTTATTCAGGGAAAAGCTGTATGAGACGGTCTGGGAGGGTGAATATTTCGGTGATAGCCGGACTTTGGATCTCCATGTGCAGCGTTTGCGGAAAAAACTGGGGTGGGAACATAATCTGGTGGCGGTTTATAAAGTAGGATACCGCCTAGAGGTACCGAAATGAAATTTTCATTAAAACTTCTGCTGTGGACTATTATTGTTATGGCGGTGGCTTTAGGGTTCAGCGGATATTATTTTGTGAATTATGTATTTGAGACATCGCTTGAAAGGGAAGTAAGGCAAGCCCTGGATGAGAACAGCATCCTAAGCTTTGCGTTCGAGACGGCTGCTCTCAACGTACCCGCGAAATATGACATTTTGCAGGATAATACGGTAGAGGAGATCGCATCCAATCTGGAGGCGGGAGGGCATGGGGCCAGCCGGCTTATCAGGATTTCCGATGAAAAGAAAGGGATATTGTATGGATCGGACGGCTTTGAGGCGGACAGCGTTTTGAAGGAGCTGACAGATAAGAACATAAAAACCTACCGGATCATTCAAACGGCGGAAGGGTATTATGTGCAGACGGGAGCAGTAGTAAATACTTTGGACAGGATCTTGTATTTGGAAACGATGAGGGATATATCGGATGTTTTCATGGAAAGGGAACTGGGGTTTTCCGTATATCGGAGGGTGACGGCGGCGATGCTGGTAGCGGGGACTCTCATTATGCATTTGATTTCCTCATGGTTGACGAAACCGATCCGGTTATTGACAAAGGCTACAAAGCGGATGGCGGCAGGGGATTATTCTTATCGCGCAAGGCAGATTGGCAGCGATGAACTTGGGATGTTGACAAGGGATTTTAATTACATGGCCAATGCTTTGGAAGAGAATATCGGAAAGCTGGAGGAAGGGATCCGGGACAGGGAAAATTTCGTAGCGGCTTTTGCCCACGAACTGAAAACCCCGTTGACGGCGATCATCGGTTATGCGGATATGCTCCGTTCGCATAAGCTGGACGAAGAGAAGAGCTTTATGTCAGCCAATTATATATATACGGAAGGTAAGCGTCTGGAAGCGATGGCTCTTCGTCTGCTGGATATCATCGTCACAAAGAGGAATGTAGCGGAATGCCAGAAGATCCTTGCGGAGACGGTTTTCCGCTACTTACAGAATATGTTTACAAGCGGGGAATGGGAATTTTGTTATCATTACGAGAAAGGGGCCGTGTGGGCGGAGGTCAATCTGATCAAAACGGTTTTGATAAATCTGATAGATAATGCGTGTAAGGCTTCGGAAAAAGGAGGGGTCATAGAGATCAACGGGTACCGGTTGGAAACAGGATATCGGTTTGAAGTGAAGGATTACGGGGTGGGGATACCGGAAGAAGAACAGAGGAATGTAGTAAAGGCTTTCTATATGATAGACAAGTCCCGTGCCAGAAGCAGGAACGGGGCCGGGCTGGGGCTTGCTTTATGTGCGGAAATCTTACAGCTTCATGGCAGCAGGCTGGAAATAGAGAGCAGGATGGGAGAGGGGACGTGTATTGGCTTTACTTTGCCGGATCAGGGAAAGGAGGGGGCGGATGAAACATATGAGTCATTTAAAACATAAGTTGTCTGTATGGACGGGCAGGCCCTTGCGTAAAGACATCCTCACCGCCTGCTTCCTGATCTTTGCCGTTTTGGTAATCGCTGCGTCTATATGGGGTCCTGAATCATTGGCAAGATATAAGGATAAGCTGATCCTGAATGTAACCCACTTGGAGGAAACGGAAACCGCGGGGGAAGGATACCGGTATACGTTGAACGGGAATGAGAGATTGTATATTCTTTCCCAATGTTTAAGCAGCCAGACGCTTCCGGAAAGTGAGCAGAATGCGTGGACGAAAAACGATGTGTCGGATACGGATTATCAGGGGCTGGAAGGGGCGTATGCATTTGTTGTCAACCATAGAGGGCCGTCCGGGGAGGAAATCACGGATGAAGAAATCTATGAGACCTGCAACAAAGGCCTGGATACGCTCAACAGCCTGGGAATCCTGCCGGACGGCATCAAGAAGGTGGAAAAAAGCTCTTATAATGCGGTTCTGTATTCGGCGATTGATGTTCTGGAACCGAGAAATAATGTGGCGGTCTGGAAGCTTGGCCTGTCTGACAGCCAGAAGAATGCAAACAAGGAAAACCGGCTGATCGATGCATATATCGATGCGGACAGCGGCAGGTTTTATGAGGTTTACGTCAGGACTTCCCTTGTATGGGAGGATGTTAATCCGGACGAAATCATAGAAAAGTGGAGCGAATATATGGGGATAAGCACACCACAGCCTTATGAGTCCGTAAATCCTTTGCTGGAAACCACGCCTTATTATAAAAAATATGTATTTTCCGGCATCGGCGGAGGCAGTACGGTAGTGACGGTCGGGTTTTATGAAGGGATTAATGAATTATTTATAAAAATTTCAAAATGATGCAAGTTTGATGCAATTATGATGATACTTTGATGCAGCCCTTGTGTAATCTATGAATGAACCGTAAGGAAAAGGAATAGATTATGCAAGGGCAAACCTTCCGGGAGTACGCACACTTTTTTATGAAGGGAGCACCAAAGTATGTACAAAAGAGTATCTTATGCGCAGATGAAAAAGAGGGAAAGAAGACGGAGACAGGCAATCAGGGCAGGGTGCGGGTTTGTGATGGCGGCAGCCGTCGTTATCGTATCGTTGATCCGGGCAGTGAATGCATTGGCGGCGCCGGAAGATCCGGCGGTAGAGACGGTAGCCAATATCAAAGAAGAATTGAGAAAGACAGTGGAAAGTATATCGGGCAATGTACCTCCGGTGGAAGAAATGGAAATAGAGCCGGGAGCGCCGGTTGTCTTTATCGATCCCGGACATGGAGGGGTGGATGAAGGCTGTGTGCAGGATGGTGTACAGGAGAAAGATATTAATCTGGCGGTTGCAGGAATGGTGGAAGATAAGCTTGTACAATTAGGCTATCGGGTTATCATGGCGAGAGAGGACGACAGTTATATTGCGAAGGAAGCGCGGGTTGAGAATGCCAATCTACTGGGGGCGGATATATATGTGAGCATACATCAGAATACGTTTGAAGACGGCAGTGTGGAGGGGATAGAGACATGGTATGATGGAGGAGGCGCAGAGGGCAGCAGAAGGCTGGCGCAGCTTATCCATCAGGAAACGGGAAAGAGTACTGGCGCGGCGATGAGGGAACTGAGGAAGGATTCGGAATTTTATGTGACAGGGAAAACCTCCATGCCGTCCTGCCTGGTCGAAACGGGATTTTTATCTAATCCGGGGGAAAAGGAGAAGCTGGTGACGCCGGAATATCAGGAACGGGTAGCGGAAGGGATCGTGCGGGGAATTGACCTTTACTTCCATCCCAAAACGATGTATTTAACTTTTGACGATGGGCCGTATGTGGAAAATACGGAAAGAGTATTGGAAATATTAAAAAAAAGAAATATAAAGGCTACTTTCTTCCTGGTGGGGGAGAATGTGGAGAGGAATCCTGAGATGGCGAGGAGGATTGCGGAAGAAGGGCATACTATAGGCATCCACTGTTACAGCCATGATTATAAAGAAATCTATAAGGATGTGGACAGCTATATCCGGGATTTTGAAAAGGCATATGGTTTAATAAAAGAGGTGACGGGAGTGGAAACGATATTTTTCCGGTTCCCCGGCGGGAGTGTAAATGCATACAATAAAAATGTGTGCAGTGCGATTGCAAAGGAGATGACGGAGAGAGGTTTTATTTATTACGACTGGAACGCCAGTTTGGAGGATGCGGTGAAAGATCCTCAGCCGGAACATCTGATCGCCAATGCAATGGATTCCATTCAAGGGAAAGACCATGTAGTAGTGCTGGCACATGATGTCGTGTATGCTACGGGGATGTGCCTGGATGATCTGTTGGAACGGCTGCCGGAATATCGGATGGAGGTTTTGACTGAGGATCTGGAACCTGTGCATTTCAGGATGGAATGACAGATCAGTCTTCCTTCCGGATGACCCCGCATCCTATTTTTTCGCCGGAATCCCCGGCAGGCTGGGTAGTAAAATCATCCCTCCTGGAATGGATGATAACGGATTTCCCAATAATTTCATCTATTGTAAACCGTTTGTCATAGAACGAGGCCCAGGCATAACCTTGGTTGCCGAGCAAAGGGATCATATCCCCTGCGTGTTCGGGATGGAAGGCATTGGAAGGGTTAAAATGGGAGCCGGCCTTTTCAAAAGAACCGGAGCAGTTGCCATACTGATGGATATGCATGGCGTAGAAATCAGAAGATCCCTGTGTGGAAATATTAGGAAGCCCAAATACTTCTGCTTCTACAAGGACACCGTCGTATGGCGTGTCATAAAATTTTACAAGCCCGCTTAGTTCGGAGTATGCCCCTTTGCCGGTAACCCATGCTACGGCTGCCGGCCGGTTCTTTTCCAAAATGCGGACAAAAGTCAGACGGGGAGTAAACTGATACATAAAAAACCCCTTTACAATAGAAACTTTTTATTAGTATATGCGCCGGGTTAAAAAATGCCAGGGATATTGAGGAATGGTAAACGGATTTAACCGGATACGGAAGGCAGATTGTTCAGGTTATTATTTTCCGAACCATCGGGCAGGGATTTTAAGTATTCCGTATCTTTGCGATGGGCAATGCCGACCCCTTTGATCTCTCCTTGTCTTGCAAGATCGACTCCTTCCTGTTTGGAAACGGTAGATCCGTCGGAGAGCTGGTATCCTGTGACGCGCCCGCTGTTTTTCACAAGGCCTACAATCTCTCTGGCGTCGTTTTTAGGGCTGGGGATGTCGTCCAGCGTATTCCTGGCCAGAGCGTTGGTGAAAGTATCATTCTCCCTATCTTTCATGTTGCATTACCTCCTATTTCTGATATAATTGTTATGGCTTTATGATGCCCCGGCGGATAAAAAGCCGCCGCATGTTATAGTCTGTGCAATTGGGTAAAATATATACGCTGGCCATTGTTATGAGAAGATTAAGGGAGGATAAATGAATGAGTGGGATTCCAAAGCTGGAACGGAAATTGGTGGTTTATGAGACGAGAAGGCTCTTTGGAGCTATTGGAGGGACCGCTTTGTATGCCGTGGGAATGAATCTGTTTGTGGTCCCGCATGGGCTGTATACTGGCGGGATGATGGGATTTTGCCAGGTGATCCGTACGTTGTTGGTGAATTACGCAGGACTGCCTTTGGAAAATTTTGATATTGCGGGCCTGATATATTATATTTTTAACATCCCGTTGTTTATTATAGCGATGAAGAAGCTGGGAAAGATATTTTTTACGAAAACTTTAGCCTGTGTAACGGCAATGTCGTTTTTCCTCTTTATTATTGCCGTTCCAAAGGCCCCTGTCATGGAAGACATCCTGGCTTCCTGTTTGATCGGCGGTATATTATGCGGTTCGGGCATCGGCCTTTCCTTAAAAATGGGGAGTTCCGATGGCGGGACCGATGTGCTTGGGATATTGCTGATACGGTGGAAGAAGGATTTTAGCGTAGGTAAGGTAAATCTGATTGTGAATATTGTATTATATTCCATCTGCTTATTCCTTTTTGATGTGGAAACAGTGATCTATTCGCTGATTTATGCTTCGGTCAGCGCGTTTGCGGTGGACAAGGTACATTCCCAGAATATCAATGTGGAAGTAAACATCATTACGAAAAATGCTTGTCAAGAAATGGAGCAGGAAATTTTCAGCAAAATGGAAAGAGGGATTACAAAGTGGAAAGCGTTGGGCGCATATACGGATGAGAATACGGAAGTGCTTTATATGGTAGTGTCCAAATATGAAGTGGGCAGGCTGAAACATATTATCAGGAAATACGACCCTAAAGCGTTTATTGTTGTAAATGAAGGCGTAAATGTGGACGGGCATTTCCTGAAAAAGCTGTAAAAACAAAAAGTGTGCGCTTTAACGCACACTTTTTATTAATGAAAGATTGCATTTGTTTCGTAAGCGGGTTCACAGGTCAGGTGCATGCCGAGCCGCCGGAATGTCTTTTCATCCACTGAAGAAAGAATAACTGTGGAATGGACTTCGCATCCCTTGAGTTTTGGAAGCTGGGCAAGAGCCAGCTTGGCAGCGTCATCGGCAGCGGCGCTGATGGACAGGGCAATCAGGATTTCATCCGTATGCAGCCTTGGATTGCGGCTGCCCAGATAGTCCGTTTTTAATGTCTGGATGGGTTCGATAGCCGCCCTGGAAACCAGATGGAGTTCATGGTCGATGCCGCCCAGCGTTTTTAGGGCATTGAGCAGCACGGCTGCGGAAGAACCCAGAAGGTCGGAAGTCTTTCCGGTGATGATCCGCCCATCGGAAAGCTGGATAGCCGCGGCCGGGTGGCCGGTATTTTCCTGACGCATCATAGCGGCAGGGATCACTTTGCGGTCTTCGCTGGAGATGGAAGCCTGCTGCATCAAAAGTTCCAGCTTATATACGATTTCTTTGGCGCCCATCACATCTTTTTTCTGGTTATATAATGCCTGGTAATATCGGCGTATGATCTCCTGTCTGGAAGCTTCCTGGCATGCCTCATCGTCAATAATGCATTTTCCAGCCATGTTGACTCCCATATCCGTCGGGGATTTATAGGGGCTTCTGCCTAAAATCTGCTCAAAGATAGCGTTTAAAACAGGGAATACTTCTACATCCCGGTTATAGTTGACGGTAGTTTCCCCATAAGCTTCCAAATGAAAGGGGTCAATCATATTCATGTCGTTCAGATCCGCAGTAGCGGCTTCATAAGCAATATTGACCGGATGCCGTAAGGGGAGGTTCCAGACCGGGAATGTTTCAAATTTGGCATATCCCGCCTTGATCCCCCGTTTATGCTCATGATAGAGCTGGGAGAGGCAGGTGGCCATCTTGCCGCTTCCCGGGCCGGGAGCCGTAATGACGACCAGAGGCCTTGCAGTCTCAATATAGTCGTTTTTCCCATAGCCCTCATCACTGACAATATGGGAGATATTGCTTGGATATCCTTCGATAATATAATGGAGATAGGACTTAATGCCAAGAAGCGACAGGCGCTTACGGAAATGGTCTGCCGCCGGTTGTCCGGAATATTGGGTAATGACAACGCTGCCCACGTAGAAATCCATGGAACGGAAGGCGTCAATGAGGCGGAGTACGTCCATATCGTAAGTAATGCCCAAATCTCCCCGGATCTTATTTTTCTCAATCGCGTCGGCGCTGATGGCGATAATGATTTCTGCCTGTTCTTTTAGTTGAAGAAGCATTTTCAGTTTGCTGTCCGGCTGGAATCCGGGAAGGACCCGTGAGGCATGATAATCGTCAAATAGCTTGCCGCCAAATTCCAGATACAGCTTGTTGCCAAACTGGGCAATCCTTTTTCGGATATGTTCTGATTGCAGTTTTAAATAAGTATCGTTATCGAATCCTAGACTCATATTGTTTCCATCCTTGTGCTTTTGTTTTTCGCGGCGGCAATAAAGCCTTTGAATAAAGGGTGAGGGCGGTTAGGCCTTGATTTTAGCTCCGGGTGCGCCTGGGTGGCGATAAAGAAGGGGTGATCCGGGATCTCGCACATCTCCACAATGCGGCCGTCAGGGGAAAGGCCGGATAATTTCATGCCGTTTTCCAAAAGGACGGCCCGGTAGTCATTGTTGACTTCGTAGCGGTGCCTATGTCGTTCATAGATAGTTTCTGCCGCATATAGATGATAGGCTTTGGAATCCTTGTCCAATATACAGGGATAGGAACCAAGCCGTAAGGTTCCGCCAATATCTTCCACTCCATTCTGGTCAGGCAAAAGGGCGATGACAGGGTGGGTGGTGTGTGGGTCTAATTCTACACTGTGTGCATCGTGATAACCAATCACATTCCTGGCAAATTCCACGATGGAAAGCTGCATTCCAAGGCAGAGGCCGAGGAAAGGGATCCGGTTTACCCTTGCGTAGGTAATGGCATGGATTTTGCCGTCTATACCCCGTCCGCCGAAACCGCCGGGGACGAGGATGCCGTCCGCATCCTGCAGGAGCAGGGCTGTATTTTCCGGGGTAACGGTTTCCGAATCCACCCATTTTATGTTGACTGTGACGCGGTTGGAGATTCCTCCGTGTTTTAATGCTTCCACTACGCTGATATAGGCGTCGTGAAGCTGAATATATTTACCTACTAAAGCGATCGTCACTTCTCCTGAAGGGGAACGCAGGGCGTCCACCATAGCGGCCCAATCGGTAAGATCCGGTTCCGGGCAGGGCAGATGCAGGCACTCGCAGGCAACTTGTGCCAGACGTTCCTTTTCCATAGCTAACGGGGCTTCGTATAAATATTCCACATCCAGGTTCTGCAGGACATGGCTGTCCGGTACGTTGCAGAAGAGCGCAATTTTATCTTTAATCCCCTGATCCAAAGGATGTTCGCTCCGGCATACGATGATATCGGGCCGGATGCCCATTCCCTGTAGTTCTTTGACGCTGGCTTGGGTAGGCTTGGTTTTCATTTCCTGAGAAGCCCTCAGATAGGGGATCAAGGTAACGTGGATTAAGATGGCGTTTTCTTTCCCTACTTCGTGTTGGAACTGGCGGATGGACTCTAAGAAAGGCTGGCTTTCGATATCGCCTACCGTACCGCCTACCTCAATGATTGCAATCCGTATTCCTGTATCCGTAAAGTTCCTGTAGAACCGGCTTTTAATTTCATTTGTAATGTGTGGGATGACTTGGACAGTGCCGCCGCCATAGTCCCCTCTGCGCTCTTTTTGAAGGACGGACCAATAGATTTTCCCGGTGGTGACGTTGGAGTTTTTTCCGAGATTTTCATCAATGAATCTTTCATAATGCCCTAAATCCAAATCAGTTTCCGTGCCGTCATCTGTCACGAATACTTCGCCGTGCTGAATAGGATTCATGGTTCCGGGATCGATATTGATGTATGGGTCAAATTTTTGCATTGTGACTTTATAACCACGGGCTTTCAAGAGTCTTCCGAGGGATGCGGCGGTAATTCCTTTTCCCAGGCCGGAAACAACGCCGCCTGTTACGAATACGTATTTTACAGGCATTTTTCTCCTCCTCAATAGAAACTGGGCTTTACAATAACTTATGTATTATACAATGAGTAAGAGCTAAAAATCTACTATTTCAAAGAAAAAATTTTAGAAATCTTTTATACATGGACAAATATTTTCATAATTCTCTTATTGATTTATCGAAAATCAGTCACTATAATAAATAGGAGCAGCAGCCGGAAAGGAAAAAGGGCGGCTGTGGAGGAACATAGAAAAAGGGCGGGCCGGAAAAAGCCTGTAAATAGGAGTAATTATGGATGAAAATAATTTAAACCAATACGATGGCGGCGGCTATAACAACGGCAATCGTGGCGGAAATCAGAATAACAATGGGAACAGCGGGCCGGGAGGCGGGGGGGAAGACCCAAAAAAACAAAGCATTTTCCTTCTTTTGATCGCTTCTTTGGTTACGCTTTTTTGTATGAGTTATTTCATGAAAGCGTTGACCGGCAATACGGAGAAGGAGATTACTTACAATGAATTTATCCGGATGGTAGAGAGCGGCGAGGTGGAGAGTGTACAGATAGAGTCCGACCGCATTACCATTAAACCTGTAAAAAAGGAAGACATCGTAAGCATATACGGGGTTCCGGAGGTTACGTATTATACAGGGCGGATCGCGGACGATGGCCTGACGGAACGCCTGTTGGAGAATAATGTAGATGTAAAGGGAGTGGTGCCTGACGGTTCAGGGATGATCTTATCCATTATCTTGACCTATGTGCTGCCGGTGCTGCTTTTATGGCTGCTGCTTAGCCTGTTGTTCCGGAAAATGGCGAAAAGCGGCGGTGGGGTCATGGGCATTGGGAAAAGCAATGCTAAGGTGTATGTGGAAAAGGAGACGGGAGTCAGCTTTAAAGATGTGGCTGGGGAAGATGAAGCGAAAGAGTCTTTGCAGGAGGTTGTGGATTTCCTTCATAATCCGGGCAGATATGCGAAAATCGGTGCGAAGCTGCCGAAAGGGGCCCTTCTGGTAGGGCCTCCGGGAACCGGGAAGACCCTTTTGGCAAAAGCGGTTGCCGGAGAGGCCCATGTGCCGTTCTTTTCCCTGACGGGTTCGGACTTTATTGAGATGTATGTGGGCGTAGGCGCATCCCGTGTCCGGGATCTGTTTAAAGAAGCGACAAAAAATGCCCCTTGTATCGTATTTATTGATGAGATTGACGCTATAGGCAGAAGCCGCGATTCCAAATTCGGAGGGGGGAATGAGGAGCGGGAGCAGACGTTGAATCAGCTTTTATCGGAAATGGATGGTTTTGACACATCCAAGGGCATTTTGATCCTGGGAGCTACTAACCGGCCGGAAATATTGGATAAGGCGCTTTTGCGTCCGGGCCGTTTTGACCGCAGGATTATCGTGGATAAGCCTGATTTGAAAGGCCGTGTGGAGATCCTGAAGGTTCATGCGAAGGACGTGCTGATGGACGATAGCGTGGATTTGGACGCGATCGCGCTGGCAACCAGCGGCGCGGTAGGGTCGGATCTGGCTAATATGATCAATGAGGCGGCAATCAATGCGGTGCAGAAAGGCAGGAATTATGTTTGTCAGCAGGATTTATTTGAAGCGGTAGAACAGGTACTGGTAGGAAAAGAGAAGAAGGACCGTATCATGAGCAAGGAAGAACGTAAGATCGTGTCTTATCATGAGGTAGGCCATGCCTTATTAAGCGCCCTTCAGAAGAATTCCGAACCGGTACAGAAAATTACGATTGTCCCAAGGACGATGGGAGCCCTGGGCTATGTAATGCAAGTGCCGGAAGAGGAAAAATATTTGAATACAAAAGCGGAACTGCATGATATGCTGGTAGGTTATCTCGGCGGCCGGGCGGCGGAAGAGATTGTATTTGATACGGTGACTACGGGGGCGGCTAACGATATAGAGAAGGCAACGAATATTGCAAAGAATATGGTGACCCGCTTTGGCATGAGTGAAAAGTTCGGATTGATGGGATTGGCGACGATAGAAAACCAGTATCTGGGCGGCGGCGCCAGGCTGGATTGCAGCGATGTAACGGCGGCGGACGTGGATACGGAGGTTATGAACATCCTGAAAGGCTGTTACGCGGAAGCGAAAGCGCTGTTATCCGAGAACAGGGAGCTTATGGATAAGCTGGCAGCTCATTTGATAGAAAAAGAAACTATAACCGGCAAAGAGTTTATGAAGATATACCGTGCGGAAAAAGGGATCCCGGAACCGGAAGAAGAGGAAGGAAAGGCACTGGAAGAAAAAGACCCGGCGAAAAGGAAAGAGGAAGGGCGGCCGGAGGCAGCCAATCCGGAAGGGGATTGCCCTGCGGGGTTGGAAAAAAAAGAGAAACCGGTGGAAGACGCATTCAGCAAGGCGATTGAGACGGAACAGGAAAAAATCAAG
Source organism: uncultured Lachnospiraceae bacterium (assembly GCA_948470755.1). Classification (GTDB taxonomy): domain Bacteria; phylum Bacillota; class Clostridia; order Lachnospirales; family Lachnospiraceae; genus Kineothrix. The sequence goes on from CAOKPU010000001.1 coordinate 63,096, forward strand.
GATCGTATGGAGGCCGGGGCAGAAGAGCGGAAAGAAGAGCCGGGAAGCGCAGGAAACCCGCCGGAAAGACAGGATGATCCGGAAAACAAAGATTTATCAGGACAAAAGGACGGGAATAGCCGTGGGCCGGGGCAAAGCGGCGGCCCGGTAGGTCGTTTTTCCAATGCATCCGGGAATTTTGAACCATAAAAGGGAAGGATTGTGATACAGGTAGGGAATGTCCGTATGCCGGGCATTCCTTGCTGTATGTTGGAGTATTTTTATATTATAAGAAAGACCTTGTTGCTGTGAAGTGCTAAAGGAGCAGGCATTCTTCATCCAAATTTGAGTCAGAGACGGGGATGTGCCTTGATCGCAGTCGGAAATTTTAGATTTCCGACGCGTGTCATCGCAGTAAACTGCTCTGACATGGAGGATTAGGATGTTTGATTTTGATGAAGAATTGAAAAAATTGCCGGCAAAGCCGGGCGTATATATTATGCATGACGGGAAAGACGCCATTATATATGTCGGAAAGGCTGTGAACCTACATAACCGCGTCAGGTCGTATTTCCGTAAAATTGTAGGGAGAGGTCCGCAGATTGATAAAATGGTGGAGCAGATTGCCCGGTTTGAATATATCATTACGGACTCCGAGCTGGAAGCGCTGGTGCTGGAAAACAACCTGATCAAAGAATACAGCCCCCGGTATAATACGATGCTGAAGGATGATAAGACTTATCCTTACATTAAAGTGACGGTGGGGGAAGAGTATCCCAGGATTTTGTTTTCCCGGGAGATGAAAAAAGACCGTTCCCGGTATTTCGGGCCTTTTACCAGCGCGGCGTCGGTGAAGGATACAATAGATTTAATCAATAAGCTGTATATGTTAAGGACGTGCAATAAAAACCTTCCCAAAGAGGAGGGGAAGGACAGGCCGTGCTTGAATTACCATATTAAACAATGCGCCGCACCCTGTCAGGGTTATGTTTCCAAAGAGGAATACAGGGAACGGGTAGGGCAGGCGTTGGATTTTTTAAACGGGAATTTCAGCCCTATTTTAAAAGATCTGGAAAGGAAGATGCAGGAAGCGTCTGAAAATATGGAATTTGAAGAAGCGATCAAATACCGGGATTTATATAATAGTGTAAAACAGGTGGCGCAGAAGCAGAAGATTACCGACAGCGGCGGGGAAGATAAAGATATTATAGCCCTTGCTTTGGATGAAAACGATGCGGTAGTGCAAGTGTTTTTTATCAGGGATGGGAAATTGATAGGAAGGGAGCATTTCTATATGACGCATGTGTCGGGCAATAAGAGGGGACAGGTGTTGTTGGATTTTGTAAAACAGTTTTATGCCGGTACGCCGTTTATTCCTAAAGAATTGATGGTCCAGGAAGAGATTGAAGATATCGAAGTGCTGGAAAAGTGGTTGTCAGCCAGAAAGGGGAACAGGGTTTATATCCGTGTGCCAAAAAAAGGGACAAAGGAAAAGCTGGTGGAGCTGGCGGCAAAAAACGCGGCGCTGGTGCTTAGCCAGGATAAGGAGAAGATAAAAAGGGAGGAAGGGCGTACGATTGGCGCGGTAAAAGAAATAGCGGCCCTGATCGGGATAGAAAGCATCAGCCGGATGGAAGCTTATGATATATCCAATATCAGCGGCTTTGCCAATGTAGGATCCATGGTGGTTTATGAAAAAGGAAAGCCGAAAAGGAGCGATTACCGTAAATTTAAAATAAAAACAGTGTCGGGGCCAGATGATTATGCTTGTATGAAAGAAGTCCTGACAAGAAGATTTGTGCATGGGATGGAAGAGCAGAAGGAACTGGATTTGAAAGAGATGGAAAAAGAATTCGGAAGCTTTACGAAATTTCCCGATTTGATCTTAATGGACGGCGGAAAGGGGCAGGTGAATATCGCGCTGGAAGTCCTAAGCGAACTTCATATAGATATCCCGGTATGCGGTATGGTAAAAGATGATAGCCATAGGACGCGAGGGCTATATTATAACAATGAAGAGATACCGATAGACCGGAATACGGAGGGGTTTAAACTGATTACGAGGGTACAGGATGAGGCGCACCGGTTTGCCATTGAATACCATCGTTCCCTGCGGGGGAAAAGCCAGGTGAAATCAGTGCTGGATGATATCCCAGGGGTGGGTCCTTCCCGGAGGAAAGCTTTGATGCGGCATTTTAAGTCCATAGAAGAAATTAAGGAGGCGGACGTGGAAAAATTGATGGAAGCCCCGGAAATACCCAGGCATATTGCGGAAGGGATTTATGGTTTTTTTCATCAGGGGGAATGAATGCACTAAGCGAAAGAGGGAAATAGCTGCTGATGCAGCCGCGCTCCGGCGCGAGTGTGCGTCAAGACGCACACTTTTTTACCTTATAGGATTCGGGTGTCAAAAGGCCCATCCGGCGGCCCCGCAGAAAACCGCGTTGCCTTTGTCCTGTTTCTATGATAAAATTTATATTTAGGATAAGCGGAAATATTTAATAGGAAAATTACAAAAACGTCACGGGAAAAGGAGAAGGTTTATGGCGAGCGTAAGTTTGAAGGACATTATTGCAAAAATGAAACTGGAAAATTTGACACCGGAGCTGGATATTTCCAAAGTGAAAATTACCCAGCCGGATATTAACAGGCCTGCTTTGCAGATGGCGGGGTATTTTGAGCATTTTGAAGCAATCCGCATCCAGATTATTGGCTTTGTGGAGTACACGTATATGCTGGGCCTGCCGGAGGCGAGGAAAAAGGAGATTTATACGAAATTATTATCCTGCGATATACCGGGAATCGTATTCTGCCGTGAACTGCAGCCGGATCCGCTGTTTCTCGAAATGGCAATCGCGAATAAAGTCCCCCTTCTGATGACAAAGAAGGCGACTTCCGCATTTACGGCAGAGATTATCCGATGGCTGAATGTGAAGCTTGCCCCCTGTATTTCCGTCCATGGGGTATTGGTGGATGTATATGGGGAAGGCGTGTTGATAACAGGGGAGAGCGGCATCGGTAAGTCGGAGGCGGCTCTTGAGCTGATCAAAAGAGGACACCGGCTGGTAACGGATGACGTGGTGGAGATCAGGAAAGTAAGCGATGATACTTTGATCGGTACAGCGCCTGACATCACGAAGCATTTTATTGAACTGCGGGGTATCGGGATCGTGGACGTCAAGACGTTGTTCGGTGTATCCAGCGTAAAGGATACCCAGAATATTGACCTTGTCATCCGGCTGGAAGACTGGGATAAGGATAAAGAATATGACAGATTGGGGCTGGAAGAGGAATATACGGAATATTTGGGCAATAAGATCGTATGCCATAATATCCCTATCCGCCCCGGGCGTAATCTGGCGATCATATGTGAATCCGCAGCGGTGAATCACCGCCAGAAAAAGATGGGTTATAATGCGGCGCAGGAGTTATATACCCGCGTACAGAATTCTCTGGCAAGGCGCAGGGATGAGGATGAAGAATAGAGATTAACGGGAGAATGAAGATGAGTAAATATGTATTTGGCGTAGATGTGGGCGGAACCACGGTAAAATTGGGTTTATTTGATATAGAAGGCAATCTTCTGGATAAATGGGAGATCCCCACAAGGCCGGAAAACGGCGGGGAGGGCATTCTCCCCGATGTGGCGGAGAGCATTAAAAAGAAAATGGAAGAAAAAGATGTGCTGAAAAAGGATATTGTGGGGGTAGGCCTGGGCGCGCCCGGCCCTATCGACGCAGAAGGCACAGTGTATGGCGCGGTGAACCTGGGGTGGGGGACTTTCAGCATCCGCGATACTCTGTCTGAGCTGTTGGATATGCCGGTAAAGGCAGGGAATGACGCCAATGTGGCTGCACTCGGGGAAATGTGGAAGGGCGGCGGGCAAGGCTGCAGGAATCTGGTGGCGGTGACGCTGGGAACCGGCGTGGGCGGCGGAATTATCGTAAACGGTGAAATGCTTACCGGCGCGGTAGGCGCAGGAGGGGAAATCGGGCATATGCACGTAGAGGATAATGAGACGGAACGCTGCGGCTGCGGCAATACCGGGTGCCTGGAAGAGTACGCTTCTGCAACAGGGGTCGTAAGGCTGGCTAAGAGAAAGCTTGAGTCCTGCGGTGATCCCAGCGTGCTTAGGGATATCCCTGAGACGGAACTTTCTGCAAAAACAGTGTTCGATGCGGTAAAGGACGGGGATGGGCTTGCCATTAAGATAGCGGAACAGTTCGGCGAGTACCTTGGCAAAGGGCTGGGGACGATCGCCAGCATCATAAATCCTGAAATTATCGTAATCGGCGGAGGCGTTTCTAAAGCGGGAAAGATTTTGTTTGAATATATCAGCCCTTATTTCTATAAGACAGTGTTCAAAGGGTGCGGAAATGTGAAATTTGCGCTTGCAACTTTAGGAAATGACGCCGGTATTTATGGCGCGGCTAAATTAGTATTGGAATAAGTTGCTATCCATTTACATACCATAATAAAAAACAGGCAGGGAATCTAAGGTGAGCGTATCCATATTTGATTATATTGAGAAAATAGTACCGAAGGAAAATATATTATTCCATGAACCAATGAGCAGGCATACGACGTTCCGCGTAGGGGGGGAAGCCAAGTGCCTGATCAGGATCAATGATAAAGAGCAGCTAAAAAAACTGGTTCCTTATCTGCATATCACGGGGCAGAAATATTTTATCCTTGGCAATGGAAGCAATCTTCTGGTTGGAGACAAAGGGTATTCCGGCATCGTGGTAAAATTGGATGACGGGAATGGAAGCGTGACGGTAGAAGGAGACAGGATGAAAGTGTCTGCCGGGACGCTCCTTAGCAAGGCGGCGGCGGAGGCAAAAGAACATAGCCTGACAGGCATGGAATTTGCCTCCGGCATACCGGGTACGGTAGGCGGGGCCATCGTTATGAACGCAGGGGCCTATGGCGGGGAGATGAAGCAGATTGTGGAGTCTGTGGAAGTGATGGACCGGGAAGGCGAAATATTAATGCTGGACAATGATACGATGGAATTCGGATACCGTACAAGCGTAATCAAAAACCGCCCTTTTATCATTTTGGAAACCATGCTGGCTTTAAAAAGAGGAAAGAAAGAAGAAATAGCGGATAAAATGGAGGGACTGGCAAAGCAGAGAAGGGAAAAGCAGCCATTGGAATATGCAAGCGCAGGAAGCACCTTTAAGAGGCCTGAGGGATATTATGCGGGGAAGCTGATCATGGATGCCGGGCTGAGTGGTTTTGGCATAGGCGGGGCCAGAGTATCGGAAAAACATTGCGGGTTTATCATCAATGATGGCACCGCCACTGCAGCGGATATAAGGGAAGTCATTGAAGAAGTCCAGCAATGTGTAAAAAAGAAATTCGGCGTTTTGCTGGAACGGGAAGTTATTTACTTAGGGGATTTTTAAGGGATTTATGATGTGGATTCCGGTATTTTTACAAAACCGGAAGATAAGATACGGAGGAGAACAGAAAGCATATGAGATTTGTGGTTGTGACCGGGATGAGCGGCGGCGGAAAAAGGACAGCCCTGAAAATGCTGGAAGATACAGGGTTCTATTGCGTAGATAATCTGCCGGTGCCTTTGATCGAAAATTTTGTGGAATTGATTGCCGCTCCCGGTTCCGAAATAAACAAGGCGGCTTTAGGGCTGGACGTCCGGGCGGACCAGCCTTTTGAAGAAGCCGTGAAGATTCTGGAAAACCTGAAAAACAGCGGATACAAATATGAAATACTTTTTATGGATGCTTCCCATAATGTCCTTTTGAAGCGTTACAAAGAAAGCAGGCGGCTTCATCCTCTTTCCCCGGAAGGCAGAGTGGAGGATGGTATACGCAAAGAAAGGGATATCTTAAAAGGTATTAAGGAAAATTCGGATTATGTTATTGATACATCCAATTTGTTGACAAGGGAACTGAAAAAGGAAATCGACCGTATTTTCGTGAGGAATGAGGAATATAACAGCCTTATGATTACGATTCTTTCCTTTGGCTTTAAAAATGGTATCCCGGCGGATTCGGATCTGGTGTTCGATGTGCGTTTCCTGCCAAACCCATATTATATTGATGATTTAAAGCCGAAGACAGGGAATGACAAAGGGGTACAGGACTATGTAATGAGTTTTTCGGAGGCGGAGGAGTTTTTGGTGAAGCTGGAGGATATGATACGTTTTCTTATACCTAACTATGTAAAAGAAGGGAAATACCAGTTGGTCATCGGAATTGGCTGTACGGGAGGGAAGCATAGGAGCGTGACTTTGGCGAATGAATTGTACAAGCGTATGAAGGATCAAGGCAATTATGGCCTTAAGATATTTCATAGGGATGTAGGACAAGGGGTATAAATATGTCTTTTTCAAGTGAAGTGAAGGAGGAACTGGCGGGACACATCAGTACCTCCAGACATTGCCAACTGGCAGAATTGTCTGCTATGATCTGTTTTCTTGGTAAAATGCAACAGAATGAGGGAGCGGGGATCAGCTTGGGGCTGCAGACGGAAAATGAAACAGTTCTAAGAAAGTGCTTTACATTATTGAAAAAAACATTTAATATAGATACGTATGATTCACAGATACCGCATGAAGAAGGGAAAGGCCATACATATGTTGTCCTTACAAAAGACGGCGGCGAAGTGGATAAAATACTTCAGGCCGTTAAGATAGAAAAAAAAGATGGCATGAAGAAAGCGGGAGAAACAGGGGTCAATCCATTACTCATTAAAAACGCCTGTTGCAAGAGAGCTTTTTTAAGGGGGGCTTTTTTATGTATAGGTTCCATGAGCGATCCTGAGAAGAGTTATCATCTGGAGTTTGTTTGTACTCATAAGGAGAGCGCGGAACAGTTAAAAGAGCTTATACAGGGCTTTGAAGTGGATGCAAAAATTGTCGTCAGGAAGAAATATTATGTCGTATACTTAAAGGAAGGCGCAGGGATTGTTGATCTTTTAAACTTAATGGGGGCTTATGTGTCTTTGATGAATTTTGAGAATTACCGGATTGTCAAAGAAGTGCGTAACTCAATTAACCGGAAAGTGAACTGTGAGACGGCTAATATTACCAAAACAGTGAATGCATCATCCAAACAGATAGAGGATATCCTCCTCATTAGAGAACGCTATGGATTTCAAAATCTACCAGATAACTTAAAAGAAACGGCTGAAATAAGATTAGAATATCCGGATGCAACGTTAAAAGAGCTGGGACAAATCTTAAATCCATCGGTTGGAAAATCAGGGATGAATCATAGACTGAGAAAATTAAGTGAAATTGCTGATAGGCTTAGAAATTAAAAGGAGGAGACATTATGATTGAAAAAAGTATGCAGGTGCAACTGCCCTCGGGATTGGAGGCAAGGCCGGTTGCGGTATTGGTGCAAGTGGCGAGCAAGCATGAGTGCAAAGTGTACATTGAGTCCGAGGGGAAAAAAGTGAATGCGAAAAGCATTATGGGGATGATGAGCTTAGGGCTTGACAGCGGTGAAACCATTACCGTTATCGCAGATGGACAAGATGAAAAGCAGGCGGTTGAGGATATTGAGGAATATTTATTAAAAGGAAAAGTAAGTTAAGGCCCAAGGAGCATCATATGATGCTCCTGTTTTGCCTATAAGGACCCGGGCATCAAAAGGCCCATCCGGAGGCCCCGCCTGGCAGATGGCACAAAAGATTTGGGCGCACTCTGTTGCACGGGACATTCCGATGAGCCTCGGAAAGCAAAAATCGTGTTCAGCAGAGGCTTCCACGATGTTTGAAAGAATGGAGTATTTTTATGGAAAAACCGAAAATATTATTTGTGTTTAACCCTCGGGCGGGAAAGGCCAAAATACGGAACAGGCTGTGCGATATCATAGACGTTTTTGTAAAAGCAGGATATGAAGTGACCGTATACCCGACGCAGGAAGAAGGGGACGCCATACGGGCGGTCAGGGACAAACGGGAGGATTATGACTTGTTGGTGTGCAGCGGCGGCGACGGCACATTGGACGAAGTGGTAAGCGGAATGATGAAATGCCGAAAGCAGATTCCGATCGGGTACATACCGGCGGGAAGCACCAATGATTTTGCCAGAAGCCTTGGCATCCCGAAAGATATGGTGAAAGCGGCGGAAGTCATTGCGGCAGGTCATGACTATGCCTGCGACATCGGGGCAATGAATGAGGAATGTTTCGTGTATATTGCTGCATTTGGTCTTTTTACGGATGTATCATATGAAACGAGTCAGGATATTAAAAATATTCTTGGGCATATGGCATATATATTGGAAGGTATGAAACGTCTTTCTTCTATAAAATCTTATAAACTTAAAGTGAATTATAAATATAAGGAAAAGGGGGAAGGCGGAATGGAGACAGGCTCCTCCGGGAGGATTTACAAAGAAGCGGAGCTTGAGGATGAGTTCATCTTTGGCATGGTAACGAACTCCATTTCTGTCGGCGGTTTTAAACGCATTACCGGAAAATACGTGGAGCTGGATGACGGGGAGTTTGAGGTGACTTTGATCCGTAAGCCGTCCAATCCTTTAGACATCAATGTAATTATAGGGGCGCTTTTAAACCGTAGAATCAATACAGACCATATGTATTGTTTTAAGACGCCGGAAATTGCCTTTGAGTCGGAAGATGAGATCCCTTGGACGACGGATGGGGAATTTGGAGGCAACCATAAAAAGGTGGCCATTACAAATAAGAAGCAGGCGGTGAAAATCAGGATTCCGGAAAAATGATCTTCTTCATCCGCTGCGCCGCATATTCCATCAGCAGAGGGATTCCCAGGCCGGCAATAAGATAAAGCCAATGGAATGCGAGGATATTGCCGGAGTACAGATAGCCGATATCTGTCATAAAGGCTGTTTTATCAAAATCCATGGCCCAGGAGCCAAAAACCGATATAGCGTAAAACAGGCCGTTTAATAATAAGAAGCTAAGGGTGTGGTGCATCATGATCGCATAAGTATTTGTGCCTATGTAACGGATATATTTCAGATTGTCGTAGAGAGGGGTGAGTATCCTGGAGATCCTCAGCCAGAATGCAGTACCGGTGGCGACTGTCAGGTAAGGGATCCATGGGGCATTGGCAAAGCCGGTGCACCATACGGCGCTGTAAGCCAAGCCGTTGCTGCTTATGATTAAGAGAAACTGGATTGCAAACAAGATGGAAAAATAAACCCCATTGGGCAATGTATCGTATTTTTCCAGATCCTTTTTATAGAAATGCCCAAACTGAAAAGCCGGGAACATGAAAAGGATCCGTCCGGGGAATTTGTAATATCCCCAAATGTGTCCGTTGATGGAAAACCATGTGGTGAGTATTCCGGCAAAAAGGCAGGCTGACATGATCAGCCATTCTTTTTTTAAAGAAAGGACATTAAGAACCTTGCGCATACATACATTCAGGATTTCTATGAGAAAAAGCGCAGGGACGAACCAAGAGGCGAAATTATACCCGAACTGGTGGCCGTTCAAGAAAGGGTCAAGAAACAGAGTGCGGAAACTAATACGCTCTCCGATGGTGAAGCCTGCAAAGCGCAAGACTGCCGCAAACAGGCCGTAAAAAAGATTCCATGCGAAATAAGGAAGCATGAGCCTGTATAATTTTCCTTTTATATAAGATAGGATATCATTTTCAGCTTCTTCCTGATAAAAGTAACCGGATATAAAAAGGAATGCCATAACATGAAACGAATAATAGGGGAACATTCCTCCTAAGTCAAAAATATGAAAATCCGCATGCCCTGCAACAACAAGTATGATACATATGGCAGAGAAAATGCGGAAGGTATGGTTTATCTGTTTTTTACCCATAATCTGCCCCGATTCGATATTGTTTTTTTCTATTATACAAAATACAGAAGGGATCTGCCATAATATTTGGGTATTTTCTTAAATTTTCTTATTAATTTCTTAATTTTTCTTAAGGCAATTCAATATGAACTGCGATGCTATATGCAATTTAGACTATTTTTAATAAACTATTTCCTTTTTAAAAAGAATGTATTATAATAAATTCAGGAAATTCTATAAAATTCATATGGAGGTAAAGAAAATGTTAGTATCAGCAACAGAAATGCTTCAAAAAGCAAAAGCTGGCCATTATGCGGTAGGACAGTTTAACATCAACAATCTTGAGTGGACAAAAGCTATCCTTTTGACGGCTCAGGAAAATAATTCCCCCGTTATCCTTGGTGTTTCTGAAGGTGCGGGCAAATATATGGGCGGATATGATGTAATAGTCGGCATGGTTAACGGGCTTATCAAGGATCAGGACATTACAGTCCCGGTAGCTCTTCACTTAGATCACGGCAGCTATGAACACTGCTATAAATGCATTGAAGCAGGCTTTTCATCCGTTATGTTTGACGGCTCCCATTACCCGATTGATGAAAATGTAGCTAAGACAAAAGAAGTGGTTGCAGCAGCACATGATAAAGGGGTTTCTGTGGAAGCGGAAGTTGGCTCCATCGGCGGCGAAGAAGATGGAGTTGTAGGAATGGGTGAATGTGCAGATCCTAACGAATGCAAGGCTGTTGCAGATCTTGGCATTGATTTCCTGGCAGCAGGCATTGGCAATATCCATGGTAAATATCCCGAGAACTGGAAAGGGCTGTCCTTTGAAACATTGGATGCCATCCAGAAACTGACAGGGGATATGCCTTTGGTGCTTCACGGCGGTACAGGCATTCCGGCGGATATGATCAAAAAAGCAATCTCTTTGGGAGTAGCTAAGATCAATGTAAATACCGAATGTCAGTTAGCTTTTGCAGCAGCAACACGTAAATATGTGGAAGAAGGAAAAGACCAGCAGGGGAAAGGATTTGACCCTCGTAAACTTTTAGCTCCTGGCTTTGAAGCGATTAAGCAGACGGTAAAAGAAAAAATGGAACTTTTCGGTTCTGTAAACAAGGCTTGAGAAATAAGACTGGCTTAAAGAACAAAAGGCTGCCCGTATGGACAGCCTTTTCAGATGATGCGGGTAAGATGCCTGAAATTAAGTGACCGGCAGATCGAAATCTTACCCGGCTGTTTATGCGGTTGAGGGAGACATGACCAAGGGAGGGAGAAATATAAATGAATATCTTTAAGGAAATGGCTTTGTCTGTTTACAGCTTTAAAAATTATAAAGCATTTTTAAGCAATAAGAAATCAAAAGTCTTTTTATTTTCAATTGTTGTAATGCTCATTTATTTCCTGATAAAAATAATGGTGCCGTTTTTTATGTTGAATGGTGCGGGATTATCTTCGGCGATTAAAGAAAATGTGCCTGATTTCAAATTGGAGAATGGCGTCCTGCAGGTGGACGAAGTGATCCAGGTCGATGATGGCGATATATGCATTTGGATCGATACGGATCCGGAGGAAGTATTTTTTGGCGCGGAGGATATGGCGCAATATTATTACGGTTATTCCAGCGTAATATTGATGGATTCCGAAAAAATCCTTGTGCAAAGCGGCAGCAGCGGGATGCAGGAGTTTTATTTCAGCGAATTGGTTGGGAGCAGCTTTTCTAAAGAAGACCTTATGGCTTTAGTGCCTTCCGTATATTTTCTGATAGGAATTGTATTGGTGATCTGTTACATCGTTATGACGGCATTGTTTTTCTTTGGAGTCCTGTTTGTGGCCTTGATCGGAATGATCGTAGCTTCTTGTATGAAATATCAGCTTACGTTCGGACAGTTATATTTGCTTGCCGTTTATAGCAGGGTCCTGCCTTTGCTTATAAAAGCGCTCGTTTCTTATCTGCCTTTCTCTATCCCATATTTCTGGGTTATTAATTTTGGGATTTCCGTAGTGATCCTCGGACTGGCAATTAAGGGAATGAAAGACGATGTATTGCAGCAGCAGAATGAGTTTGGCCCATCCGGAAACATGACATGGATGCAGTAAATCAAATCGCTGTTGTGACAATCTTCCTATGGAACAATGGACGCCGCGTTTTGTGAGACATCCGTTGTTCAGGAAAAGGGGCTGCAGGTTAATAGGCAGCCCTTTTTTGACACATACTTTTTACGTTTCTTCGCCGTTTACCGTTTCTTTGCCGGCCTTTACCCGGGAAATGTATTCCTTCGTCATAGCAATGACCTGTCCGGATAACAGGGTAACCGCTATTAAGTTGGGCAATGCCATAAAACCGTTAAAGGTATCCGAAATATCCACTACCAGTTTCAGTGAGGCATTACAGCCGATGAAAATGATCAGGATAAAAATGAGCTTATAAACAGGAACGGCTTTTAAGCCAAATAAATACTCAATCCCTCTTTCGCCGTAATACGACCAGCCGAGAATCGTGGAGAAGGCAAACAGCATAACGGCAATGGAGATAAATCCTCCTCCGATAGAACCGAATACGGATTCAAAGGCCGCACTGGTAAGGGCGACGCCGCTTTTTAAAGTATCGGGGAGGTCTGTGCCTATATATTTGGCATATTCCGTATAATCATAAACGCCGGAGGTCAATATGGTGAGGGCTGTTAAAGTACAGACTACCAAAGTGTCGGCAAATACTTCAAAAATCCCCCACATGCCCTGCACCACAGGCTCTTTTACATTGGAAGCGGAATGAACCATTACGGAGGAGCCAAGCCCGGCTTCGTTGGAAAACACTCCTCGGGAGATCCCTCGCCTCATAGCGATCATAATGGTAAAACCGGCTATTCCGCCGCCGATGGAAGGAAGATTAAAAGCATTGGTGAAAATGGATCCAAAGGCTCCCGGAACGGCGGAAATATTGGAAAAAATAACAATCAAAGAGCCAATAATATATGTAACTGCCATAAAAGGCACCAGCTTTTCCGTAACGGAGGCGATGCGTTTGATGCCGCCTACAATAACCAGGCCGGCAAGAAGCATGACGATAAGGGCGGTCGCCCATTTGGGGACGGAAAAGGAATTATATAATCCATTGGCGATTTCATTTCCCTGGGACATATTGCCGATGCCGAAAGAAGCCAGCACGCAGAAAACGGAAAAAATAACGGCAAGCCATTTCCAGCCCAGCCCTTTTTCTATATAAATCATAGCGCCGCCAACCCAGTCTCCTTTTTCATTTTTATAGCGGTACTTTATACCCAGGGTATTTTCCGCATAATTGGTCATCATCCCCAAAAAGGCGGAGAGCCACATCCAGAAAATAGCTCCCGGGCCGCCCAGGGCGAGGGCGATCGCCACGCCGGAAATATTCCCTACGCCGATCGTTGCGGCAAGGGCGGTGCAAAGCGATTGGAATTGGGAAATAGCATGTTTATCATCCGTTTTCCTTACATGTGCCGAGTCTTTTTTGAATAATTGGAGAAATGTGACATCAATCCAATATTTAAAATGGGAAATCTGGAATACTTTCGTGCGTACGGTAAACATAAAGCCTACGGCAAGGAAAATAACCAGCATAACGGGACCCCAGATAAAATTGTTCAGGATGCCGTTGATCTTTGTTACGACTTGAATAAATCCATCCATACATTCTCATGGCATAAAAAACGGCAAAAAAAATGTCAGATTTTTGCGCTGTCTTATGCCACGATACACCTCCTTCATAATAAATATTTGAGTATCCGCAGAAAGAGCCTTATAGGATGCCGGGCAGATGCCGGAGTCCAATAGGCTTCCCGCCGACAAAAAAAGAGCGCATATTATTACGCTCTTTGTAATATGAATACATTTTATTACGCTAAAGTATATATGTCAATAAAAATATGACGGAAGCATACTGTTTTATGGATCATGAGAAAAATTTCCTATAGAAAGGGAGGATGCCAAGTAAAGCAGTCTTTACTTGGCATTTATTATGAAAAAGTTATTTAAAAAATCAATTAACTCTAGCTGTCTTGTTGTTGTTTATCTTATAAACCTAGTATATGGGAAATAAATGTCTAAAGAATGTTATGAAGTTGAAGTTTTTTTTAAATGAGTATGAACAAAATATGAACGGAGAAAAGAAAAGCCGGAAATAATATAAAAAATGATAAATATATGAAAAATATGATGTTTACACAAAGGATAGAGTGAGTTTATCATTAATATGAGATTATAGGAAAACAGTTCAGTTTAATCAAGCTGGACTGTTTTCCTATAATAGGATCCGGGTGCCAAAAGGAAAGGAAACATTATGTACCGTATTTTGATTGTAGATGATGAAAAGAAAGAGCGTGAAGGAATCGCATTGCTGATAAAACGTTATGGTTATAATCTGGAAGTAACGTTGGCGCCAAACGGGGAAGAAGCGCTCCGTTTATTTAAAGATACCGATTTTGATATCCTGCTGACCGATATTAAAATGCCTTATATGGACGGTATACAGTTAATCGAAGAGGTGCGGCGCCGTGACAAGAATCCTATCTGCATTATTTATAGCGCTTACGGTGAATTTGAGTATGCGCAGAATGCCATATCGCTTGGAGTGGCGGAATATCTTTTAAAGCCGATACGTCTGGAGCTTTTTGAAAAGCTTTTTGGTGAAGTGATTGGTCTTTGTGAAGAAAAGGAAAGGCAGAGGGAGCAGGAGGAACGGCTTCGTCAGGAATATACCGAAGTGATGGGTTTTAAGAGGAAACAGAAGCTTATGGCATTTCTGGGCGGCGAACCGGAGGCGGTATGGAAAGAAGAATTTATTGATTTTGGGAAATATCAGTGCGTCCCTATATTAATTTCAGAATATTCCAATTTGTTTGCCCGTAGCTGGGAGTCTTATGAAAAGGAAATTCTGGATATTCTGACGGATGAATGTATTGTGATAAATAAGGGTGACGATTTAACAATCGTGTTGCTGCTTGAATTATCGGAGGGGAAAAATAAGAAGGAAGGCAGAACGGTATTGGATCGATGTAAAAAAATTGCTGATATTTCAAGAAAGAAATATCAGACGGATGTATTTATCATAATAGGAAACAGCGTGGATTCGCCGGAAGCGCTGAAAAGAGAATATGAGCAGGCAAAAGGGCAGTTGGATTATCAGTTCTTTATGAGTGAAAGTACAATCCTCATGCAAAATGAACTGTTCTATCCGCGCAAAGAGCATGATATGATCCCGTTGTACCTGGAGCGGATTTATAACTGCACAAGGGTTCGGGATTTAAAAAATATGCGTAGGGAATTTGATAAAATGTTCGATTATCTGGAGAGCCAAAAAGGATTCAGTTCTATTTATGTAAAGTATACTTTTACCGATGCGATAAAGAAAATATATGATTTGGCGGAGATTAATATTCGGATTATGGAGTTCATGGATGGGATTTATAATGCCAAAAGCGTGGACGATGTACGTCAGATTATCGGTGACGTCATAGATGTGATTGAAGAAAACAGCATCCGGCAGAATAAAGAGAGCCATTTGATACAGATGGTAAGGGGGATTGTTTATGAAAGATATGCGGACTGCAACCTTGGCGTATCGGGAATTGCCAATGAACTGGGAGTGTCGGCGGCTTATTTAAGCAGTTTGTTTAAAATGGAAACAGGGATAAACCTATCAAAATTTATTACCGGATTCCGGATTAACAAATCAAAGGAACTGCTGCGGCAGTCCAATCTTAGGGTGAATGACATTGCAAAACAGGTGGGATATGTGAACTTGTCTTATTACAGTTCCATATTCCGGAGCATCGAAGGGTGCAGCCCGGGCCAGTATAGGGAGAATGCGGAAAAGGATGAAGAATAGATTTAAGGATATGTCTTTTGCAAAAAAGCTGAAGATTGTTTTTGGCGTGGTAATTGTTGTACCAATTCTGTGTATGGGAATATATATTTTATATACAGCTTTTTCACTTATCCGAAAAGAACAGCGGCTGGAAGTGGAGGATACGGTAAAAAGGAATATCATTGACATTAATAATAAAGTGGAGCAATGTGAAAATTCCATTAATTATCTGGTCAGCAATTATAGTCTGCAGGAATTTTTAAATATTGAACCGACAGAGTATGTAAAGAAAAACGAAAAAGCAGCTTCCGCGGGTTCGCTAATATACAATACGTTGCTGTCCAACCAGTATTTCAGCAAAATATATGTATATACGGATAGAAAAGCCGCGGCGTTGAGCGCCTTAGTAATGGAAGTGAACGATGCGCAGGAGGAAAAATGGTATAAGGAAACGGAGGCGGCTTCTGGTACTTTATGGTGGAAGACAGAGGATGAAATGTTTATTACAAGGTCCATCCGAAATTATTATTCCAAGGAAACGTTGGCAGTGATTAAAATCAATATCGATGAAGGTCATATATTAGACGAGAGTTACAGTATTTTTGAAGGAATGCCTATTTCAATAAAAATCAGCAACGGGGACGAAACGGTAGCGGAATATCAGACCGGACAATGGGAGCAGGGAAGTAAGAATTATCGGATTGTAGATTCCCTTTTGGCCGGGAATTGGAAAATTGCGTATGACATTAGTGATAAATATTTTATTTCCTATCGTGACCGCAGGCTGGTAGGGCCGGGATTGGTTATAGTTTTGCTGTTGATAGCAGTATGGATGGCGGTGGAACTATGCTCCAACATTTTATTTCAGGAAATCAAGCAATTGGTCGCGGAGGTGGACAAGATCGGCGAGGGGGATATCAATACCCCTGTCACTATATTGTCCAACGATGAGATCGGATATCTGGCTGGACAGATTGACAAAATGATGATTAAGATGAGACGGTTGATTAATGAGGTTTATAAAGGGGAATTGGAGAAAAAGGATTTGGAATTGAATTTGCTCCAATCGAAGATCAGCCCCCATTTCTTATATAATAACCTGTCAGCAATCAATTGGATTGCCATAGAAAAAGGGGAAGACCAGATATATGAAATAACAACGCAGATGGCGATTTTTTATAGGACGGCGCTTAATAAAGGAAAGCATATTGACAAGATGCGTGTGGAGATTGAGAATATCAAGGCTTATATCAATTTGCAGTTATTGGCCCATGAAAATTCTTTTGACGTGATATATAGGATGGATGACAGTCTGATGGAATGCATGACGCCGATTTTTATTATGCAGCCGCTGGTAGAAAATGCCATTGAACATGGGATTGACCAACTGAGGGAAAAAAGAGGGAAAATTGAAATAGATGTGTTAAAGGAGGACGGGGTTATCCGTATGCGGGTGCATGACAATGGGGAGGAATTGTTCCGGAAACGGGGAACAAGGGAACTTGGCGAGGGGGAATGGGGATATGGTATAACGAATGTGCATAACCGTATCCGGCTTTTATGCGGCAAGGAATATGGGGTATCCATCCGGGCTGATGAGGATGGCACATACTCGGAAATTGTATTTCGGGAAGGATATTTGAAGACGGATTATTCGCTGCCCAGAATTTAACGTGAGAAGAACTTAAAAAAATTGAAAGTCAGTTAAAATTTTTGATATTTTTTCTTTCTTGTCCTTTTTTTATAATTAAAACAGATACTAAAAGAAAAGGAGAGGGATTATGATGAAGAAAAAATTAGCATGGTTATGCATTGGCTGTATGGCAGTGTCTGTATTGGCCGGATGCGGCGGAAATGCAGACGCTGGAAATGATACTCCTGCCCAACAGGAGGCGTCGGAGGAAGCCGGGGAAGAAGCGGTAGAGGGGGAGGCCGATTCCCCGGCAGAAGGATCTGGGGAAGCAGCGGGTAATGGTGAAACGATATCTATGATGTGCTGGTATGATGAGGATGATATGGAGGGGGTTGTCAACGCGGTAAATGAGCAGTTGAACGGGGAATATGTGCTGGAATATACCTATGTGGCTTTGTCGGATTATAATAATGTGCTGAGTACGCAGTTGGCGGCCGGGGAAGGGCCGGACATCGTTGCGGATGAAACGGATTTCCTGGCAAGGATTAAGGCGGGAAATCTGATGGACATCTCGGATATGGATATTATAAGCGAATTTAGCGAGGACGGGTTTGCGCTTTGCTCCGAAGGAGGAAAGTACTATGGGATCCCTTCTTACGGATGGTTTGCAGGAATATGGTACAATCAGGATATCCTGGATGAATGCAACGTGACATTGCCGAAAACTTTGGAAGAGTTCATAGAAGCATGCAGGACGATTCAGGCGGCGGGGTATGAACCGGTAGGCTTTGGGTTGGCAGATGGTGATACTGCCCATGCTAACTTGTTTGGATATCTGGAAAATGTTTTTTATCATAATAATGATAAAAATGCGGATGGGATCGGATTTGACGAGAAATTTGCAAGGGGAGAGGTTTCCTTTGAAGGAAATATCAATGAACATGTTGAAAAATGGTATCGGTTAATTGAGGAAGGATTTATTACATCGGAAATGCTTGGTATTTCCAATGAAGAAGCATTGAATAACTTTATTGCAGGCCGTACTGCGTTCTTCAACGGAGGCCCTTGGCAGTATACAAGTTTTGCAGATGCCGGTATCCATTTCGGTATGATGCCTCAGTTGAGCGATACAGGAGAAAACGTATATGTAATCGGAGGCGCGGCAGCAAGCTATGGAATCAACGCAAATACAAAGAATGAAGCAGGAGCCAAAGCGGTGCTTTCCGCATTAGGTTCCGTAGAAGCTCAGCAGGCAATGCTGGAATCCAATCCGGGCGGCATGAGTTACCGGAATGGCGTAATTGCTAATATGCCGGAGGAATATGAAAGTGTGAGGGATGCGATAGATAACGGGAATATATCTTATGCGGCGAACCGTTGGAGTGTGGATATGCCGGCGGCTTCCTTGGTGGATGAGTCTATTTCCCAGATTCAGGGTCTTATTTCCGGCGATTTGACGGTAGATGAATATATTGCGGCGCTGGATGCGAAAGCGGATTCTATCCGTTATGAATAATTGGCAACATAAGTGACCAAACTGCCCCCTTGCGGGGCAGTTCCCGATTTTGGGGGACGATGCCGCCGGACGGATTTTTGGCGCCCTGTACGGAAGGTATATCTTGTATGGGAGAAAAAGCGGTGGATTGGCAGCGGCATCCCGGCGCGGGCATGTATTAAAAGGCACATCTTTTTAGAAATGGGGAAATAGGAATGAATAGAAATCAGAAAATAAAAAATACCGTACCATATATAGCGATGACGGCTCCGGCAGTGCTGCTGTTTCTTATTTTTTTTGTTATCCCGTTGTTTTTCACTATCCGGTACAGTTTTTATAACTGGACAAATTATTCGCCGGATATTACGTTTTCCGGCCTTTCCAATTATGTAAAAATACCGGAAGATAAGATGCTGAAAACGTCGATTAAAAATTCCCTGCTTTTTGCAACGGCAACGGTTGTTATCCAGAGCGTAATTACCATGCCGATAGCGGTAGTGCTGAATTCAAAGCTTCGTGGACGCAATATATTCAGGGCTATTTTTTTTATGCCGGTAGTCATGAGTACCTTGGTAGTAGGATATTTGTGGAAATATCTGCTGTCATCCAGCGATTATGGATTTGTCAATCAGATTATTACCGGCCTGGGGTTTGAAAAAATAAATTTTTTCGGCAACGGGAATGTGGCAATGTGGACGATTATCCTTGTGGAAGTGTGGCAATGGTTTGGCTGGGCCATGGTAATTTATCTTGGCAATTTGCAGAATATTAGCGGGGATTTGTTTGAAGCCGCTTCGGTAGACGGGGCGAATGCATGGGACAGGTTCTGGCATATCATAGTGCCTGGGCTGGCTCCGGCGATCAAGATAAATGTGGTTACGGGCATGATTAACGGGCTGAAGGTGTTTGATATTATCGTAGCCACCACCAATGGAGGACCGGCACACCGGACGGAAACTATACTGACTTCCATGTATTCTAAGTTTTCGGATGGCAATTTTGGATATGCTTCTGCTTATGGGACAGTCTTTCTGGTAGTAGCGATGATTGTAGCCTGCATTTTGCTGGGAGGCTTTAAGAAATGGGAGGAGCGGTTAGGACAATGAGAGACAATAAAAAGAAAAAATTCACGTTAGCGGCAACTTATATTTTTTTGACAGTTATTGCCGTGGCCATGCTTATTCCCATTTATTATTTATTGGTTACAACCTTCAAAACGCCGGAACATGCAGCAGTGGCCCCGATGGCGCTGCCTTCTTCCTTGGATTTTTCCGGATATATAAAGGCCTTTGAGGAAATGGAGTATCCGAGGGCGTTTCGGAATACTTTCCTGATTACATTGATATCGGTAACCGGTATTGTTCTGTTTAGTTCCATGGCCGGCTATGTATTAAACCGGAAGTCGGATAAAAAGGCCGGACAGCTTGTATTTTTGCTGCTGCTGTCAGGGATGATGTTTCCCTATCAGATGTCGATATTGGGCCTTTATAAGTTGATAAGGGGGCTGAACCTGATGAATTCACTTTGGTCGGTGATACTGGTGGATATTACGATCAATCTTCCTTTTGCAGTATTTTTGATGCGCAGTTATATGGCTACGGTTCCCATGGAGCTGGATGAAGCTGCCAAAATAGACGGGGCGGGAGTATTCCGTACCTTTACTACGATTATTTTCCCTTTGATGAAGCCTACTATAGCCACGGTGGCGATTTTGAATACTTTGAATGTATGGAATGACTTTATGGGACCACTGTATTTCCTGCAGTCCCGGAAAAAGGATGTTATATTACAAGAAATTTATCGCAACATCGGCCAGTTTTCTACGGACTGGACAGGGATTTTCCCGATGATGGTCCTGGGGATTATGCCCCTGATGATTTTCTATTTGTTTATGCAGAAATATATTATCAGCGGAGTGATGGCCGGTTCGGTAAAAGGGTAAGCTTGAAAGTGGAGGCAAGGAGATGGAAGCAGGATATTTGGGAAAAAGATATGCAACGGAAGAAATACCATATCTGCAAGTTTGCGGAAGAGTGGCTAAGAGAAAAGGGAAATATACTTTTTTCTGGACAGGAAGCGGAATGGAGTTCAGAGTAACAGGAAAGGAACTTTGGGTGGAAACAGAGGTGGCTGAGGATATGCTTCCGCCATGGATATGCATTTACTTAAATGGCCGGTTGTTAAGCCGGCAGATCCTGCTGCCGGGCCGGCAGACCCTTTGCGTGTATACGGGATTAAATTGTGAAGGGGCAAAACATATCCGTCTGATAAAGGAAAGCCCTGCCATGTTCGATGGGCATGATTCATCTTTTTCCGTTTTAGGTCTGGTTTCGGATGGTTGTTTTAAACCGTTGCGGGAGAAAAAATACCGGCTGGAAATCATTGGGGACAGTATTACATCCGGCGAGGGGTTGTATGGGATGCCGGAATATAAGGAGTGGGATTTGTGGTTTTTTACAGCAAGACCGGAATACCACTATGGAATGCAGACGGCGGAAAAACTGGATGCGGATGTGAGTATCATATCCCAGAGCGGATGGGGGATTGCAACCGGCTGCGACAACTGTCCTTCTCATAATGTCCCGTCCATATATGGGAAAATATGCGGAGTCCAGACGGCGGAAAGTGCGGGGAAGGCAGGCGCATGGGAAGAGCATCGTTTTCAGGAGTGGCAGCCGGATATTATCCTTATCCATCTGGGAACCAATGATGTGGCGGCCTTCCGTAACCCGTCATGGGAAAATCCGAAAAACGGGAAGTTATATAAGATGAGGCTGGAAAAAGACGGCAGCTTTGCAAAAAAGGATGAAGAAAAGATAAGACAGGCTGCTTATGATTTTTTGTGCGAGGTACGCCGTAACAATCCCAAGGCGCTCATCCTTTGGATATATGGGATGATGAAAAATGAACTGGAGGATGTCCTTCGCCGGACGGTGGAGAAGTATGCGGAGAAGAATAAGGATGCAAGAGTTGGATATCTATCCCTGCCCGATACGGAGGAAGGGGAATTCGGGGCGGTGGATCATCCTGGCAGATTGGCCCATAAGAAAGCGGCGGAGGTTATCTGCCGTGCGATAGAGGAGCGGCTGTCCGGGGAAGGCATAAAAATATAAATAGATAGGAGAGCCGAGATGAGAAGAGATAGGGAAAAAATGGGAAGCTTTACTCTGCCCGGAGAGGCAGGATATGAGGAATTGACGCTCCGGATGGCGGAAAAATGGGGGGCGGATGTCATCCGCGACAGTGACGGAACGGCTCTGTCTAAGGAAATCCTGGATGCCGGCTATGGTATTTATTCTACGATATGCCTGATTCGCGAGCATAATAAATGGGCGAGGGAACACCGCAATATGTTGCAGCAGACTTTTCTTATGTCTACGCCATGTCTGGCAAGGACAGAAGCAATACGCATTCCGTTATTGGAAAATTATTTTACAGAGCAGTTTGAGATCAATGATTCCGAGGAATCACTGGCATATTGGCAGGTGTTTGACCGTACGGCTGGCAAGGAGGTGGACAAGGGAAACTGGAATTACGATTGCGTTGGCGGGAATGTGGAGGTGGAAGGATGCATCCCCTATCATGAGTATACGGTAAACTTCCTGGCTTATCGGATTTGGGAAGAAATTTCGATGTATAATCATGTGACAAACCATTGGAAGAAAGAGCATTTGATGCCGGTAGATCCACGGATGCCGGAAGCGCAGGAATATCTTTGCCGATGGCTGGAAAAGTGGTGTCAGGATCATCCGGCAACTACGGTGGTCAGGCTTACTTCTATGTTTTATAATTTTGTCTGGATATGGGGCGATGACGAGAGGAACAGGAACCGCTATACGGATTGGGGATCCTATGATTTTACGGTAAGCCCTAAGGCGCTTGAGGACTTTAAAAAGGAATATGGGTACTCATTGACGGCGGAGGATTTTATCCATCAGGGGAAATTTCATGTGACGCATATGCCGCCGGTAAAGAAACAGTTGGATTATATGGATTTTACTAATCGGTTTGTGGTGGGATTCGGAAAAAAATTAGTGGATTTGATTCACAAATATGGAAAAAAGGCTTATGTTTTTTATGACGATAGTTGGGTTGGGATAGAGCCTTATGGACGCCGTTTCCGGGAATTTGGGTTTGACGGGCTGATTAAATGTGTGTTTAGCGGTTATGAAGCCAGACTATGCGCCGGTGTGGATGTGGAGATCCATGAACTGCGTCTGCATCCATATTTGTTTCCGGTGGGATTGGGAGGAAAACCTACTTTTATGAAGGGTGGGAGTCCGGTGCGGGATGCCGCAGGCTATTGGATGCGGATTCGGAGGGCGTTGCTTCGGGAGCCGGTGGAGAGGATTGGGCTTGGCGGCTATCTTCATCTGGTAGAAGGCTATCCGGATTTTTGCAGCTATATCGAAAAAGTAGCGGAGGAATTCCGGGTAATCAAAGCTTTCCATCAAAAAAGCGAGGTTTATACGTTCCCTTGCCGGGTAGGGGTGCTTCATTCATGGGGAAGCCTGCGCCCGTGGACTCTGTCAGGTCATTTTCATGAAACGTATATGCATGATTTGATTCATGTGAACGAGGCGTTGGCAGGACTTCCGGTTGACGTGCGTTTTATTGGCTTTGATGACATAAAGACGGGAACTTTAAAGGGGCTGGATGTGGTCATTAACGCCGGGCGGGCGGGAACGGCCTGGAGCGGCGGAAAGATATGGGAGGATGAAGAAGTGGTTTCCGGTATTACACGGTGGGTGGATGAGGGAGGCGCTTTTATCGGAATCGGAGAACCTTCTGCGGCGGAGGGATACCACAATTACTTCCGGATGGCAAATGTATTGGGAGTGGATGAGGATACCGGGGCAAAAGTATGCCATGGAAGGTGGAGATACAATGTGGAAGAAATTCCGGGGCTGATACCGGAGGGGGCAGTATTCAAAGGGAAAGAAAACCTGATGCTGACGGATGGCAAAGCCAGGGTGTTGGCAGAGAAAAACGGAACGCCGGTTTTGGCTGTTAATTGCTTTGGAAAAGGGAAGGGTGTTTACCTTTCCGATTTTACATTGAGCAATGCAAATACAAGATTGCTGTTAAATCTGTTGCTGTTTGCCAAAAACATGGATCTTACCCAGAAATATCTGACGGACAACAGCGAAACAGAATGTGCATACTATCCGGAGGAAGGGCAACTGGCGGCGATTAATAATTCAGACAGCCCTCAGGGAGTGCGGATACAAACAGACTATGGCCTACAGAGTTTTTCGCTAAAACCATATGAAACACAAATCCGGAAACTGAAATAAAGGCATTGCTGAATTGTCTGAAAAGTGTTGACGATCCGCTTTGCCGAATAATACTTGATAATGTTTTTGAAAAGAAAGCAAAAAGCGAGGCATAGCCTCGCTTAATATTTTTCCGGTTCCGGGTATTCCACGCCGAAAGTCTCAACAGTAACAGTCTTCATTACCTGATTTTCAAGGGGTCTGTCCTCATAATTGGTCTTACATTCAGCGATGCGGTTCACTGCTTCCATCCCTTCTATTACCTTCCCAAATGCGGCATAAGCTCCGTCTAAGTGAGGGCTTGTCTTGTGCATGACGAAAAACTGGGAACCGGCGGAGTCAGGATGCATACTTCTCGCCATGGAAAGGACTCCTTCTTCGTGCTTTAAGTTATTTTCCACGCCGTTTTGGGAAAACTCTCCTTTGATGCCGTAGCCGGGGCCGCCCATGCCGGAACCTTCCGGGTCGCCGCCCTGAATCATAAAACCACGGATGACCCTATGGAAGATCAGGCCGTCATAAAAATTTTTGTTAATTAAAGATATAAAGTTGTTTACGGTATTGGGTGCAATCTCAGGATATAATTCTGCCTTGAAAATATCACCGTTTTCCATTGTAAAAGTAACAATCGGATTTTGTGCCATTATTTTGCTTCCCTTCTTTGATAAATTATTTTATGATATTACTGTATCTATTTTAGACGAAACCGGCGGGTTAGTAAATAGGGGGAGGCATGTTAAAAAAAATAGTTTTTCTTATAATAGATGAAGGGCAAAGCGATAGCATTAAAAAATTGAAGAAAAAAATAGATCCTGACGATAAAAAAATATTTTATGGGAATCTTAATGATTGGAAAGAAGGAATGGAGGGATGTGCGGAGGACGAAATCCTGTTTGTGACGGATTCATCTATCGTACTTAGGGGATTAAAGCAAAGGGGGGACTTTGTAGTGGCATTGCTTCATGAAAATAACCGGTCGGAAGATTTATCGGGGGCTTCTTATGCCATTGCGGATATTGAGGAGTTAAGCTGGGACTCTTTTGAAAAGGCGTATCTGCGTATGGCCGGGAAACCATGGACGATTATGGAAACGGGCCGCTGTATTGTCCGGGAGACGGTAGTAGGAGATGTGGAGAAGTTTTATGATATTTATGCGGAACCTTCCATTACTTATTATATGGAGGGTTTATTTCCGGACCCGGCGGATGAAATAGAGTATATGAAAAAATATATTCAGGAAATCTATGGGTTTTATGGCTACGGCCTATGGACTATTGTACACAAAGACAGCGGGGACGTTATAGGGCGGGCAGGGCTTAGCTGGAGGCCGGGGTTCGATATGCCGGAACTGGGTTTTTTGATCGCCGTTCCTTATCAGGGGAAGGGGTATGCCTATGAGGTATGTTCGGCTATCCTGGGATATGGGGAGAGGGAGTTGGGATTTGGTAAAGTCCAGGCTCTGGTCAGGGAAGGGAACAAGGCTTCTGCAGGTCTTTGCATGAAGTTGGGGTTTGAGCGGAAGGGAATGACAGAGGATAAAGGGATATGGTATGAACGGTATGTAAGGGTATTGAATGGATGAAACAAAGATTTTTCAATGAGCATATTATGCAGCTTATTACGGCGGGCGAATGGAGGTAGTGGAGGATGGAGGAGAAAAACCGTAGTTATATTGCGATTGATTTGAAATCATTTTACGCCTCTGTGGAATGTGTGGAGCGGGGGTTTGACCCTATGGATACGCATCTGGTGGTTGCCGATGTAAGCCGTACGGAAAAAACGATTTGCCTGGCGGTATCTCCCTCTTTAAAGGCTTATGGGATTCCGGGCCGGGCAAGGTTGTTTGAGGTAGTGCAGAGAGTTAAAGAGATCAATGCCCGGCGTCAATATGAAGCCCCCGGCCATATTTTTACAGGTTCTTCCTGCAGTCGCGCACAACTGAAAAAAATGCCGGAGCTTGCCGTTTCATATATTGCCGCTTCTCCAAGGATGGCCCTTTATATGGACTACAGCACAAGAATCTATAATGTTTATCTGCAGTTTGCCGCGCCGGAGGATATTCATGTATATTCCATAGATGAAGTATTTATGGATGTGACGTGTTATTTGGAAACTTACCGGATGACTGCGCGGGAACTGGCGAAAAAGATGATTCGGAAAGTATGGGAGGAAACGGGAATCACCGCGGCGGCAGGCATTGGTACGAATCTCTATCTTTGCAAAGTAGCCATGGATATCGTGGCAAAGCATGTGGAGCCGGATGAGGACGGGGTGTGCATTGCGGAATTGGATGAGATGGAGTACCGGAGGCTTTTATGGAATCACCGGCCGATTACCGATTTCTGGCGCGTGGGAAAAGGATATGCCAGGAAGTTGGAGGAAAACGGGATTTTTACGATGGGCGATATTGCAAGATGCTCCGTTGGAGGGCCGATGGATTTTTATAATGAAGAATTGCTGTATAAATTGTTTGGCGTTAATGCGGAGCTTCTTATCGATCATGCCTGGGGCTGGGAACCGTGTACGATAGAAGATGTAAAATCGTATCAGCCGCAAAGCAATAGCCTTGGTTCCGGCCAGGTGCTTCAGCGCCCTTATGATTTTGAAAAAGGGAAGCTGATTGTGAGGGAAATGACGGATTCCCTTGTCCTTGATTTAGTGGATAAAGGGCTTTTGACAGATCAGATTGTATTGACGGTGGGTTATGATATAGAAAATCTGACAAACCCGGAAATTAAGAAACGCTATCAGGGGCCTGTCACAGTAGACCGTTATGGACGCAGAGTCCCCAAACATGCTCATGGAACGGTAAATTTAGAACGGCAGACTTCTTCCACAAGGCTGGTTATGGATGCCGTTATGGAATTGTATGATCGTATCGTGGATAGGAATTTATTAGTTAGAAGAGTGAGCGTAACGGCAAATCATGTCGTGCATGAAAGCAGGGCCGTGAAAGAGGATGCGTTTGAGCAGCTTGAACTTTTTACCGATTATGGTGCGTTGGAGAAACAGAGAAAGGAAGAAAAAGAAGCGCTGGAGCGGGAGAGGAAGATGCAGAAGGCGATGCTGGATATTAAAAAAAAGTTTGGAAAAAATGCAATTTTAAAGGGTATGAATCTGGAAGATGGGGCAATGGCCGTAGAGAGGAATAGGCAAATTGGCGGCCATAAGGCATAGGGCCGGAAGGAGGAGAGGATGGTAAGCAATGTTTACCGGGAAGGCGAGGATAGTCTTTGCCGTAATACCAGGAATTGTTATGATGATATTATCCATTTGCCCCATCATGTTTCCAAAGCCCATCCCCTGATGCCGAGGGAGGAACGTGCGGCGCAGTTTTCCCCTTTTGCAGCCCTTACCGGCTACGAGGAGTCTATAGAGGAAACCGGACGGCTGACAGAGGCAAGGAAGGAATTGGATGAAGATGAAAAAGAGATTTTGGATGGAAAAATGCGGAAGATAAGGGAGCGGATTGCAGGACATCCGAAAGTTTCCATTACGTATTTCCTGCCGGATGATAAAAAGGAAGGCGGAAAGTATGTGACGGCGGAGGGTTGTGTAGAGAGGATAGATATGTATAAGAATGTTCTGTATATGCAGGATGGGACTAAGATCCCGGTACGGGAGATTGTGGATGTGGAAATAGAGGGTTAAGATATCCCTAAGGGAGAATATACGCTTTACGATTTGCTGAAATAGGCATATGGATATAGGAGAATTATGAAAAAGGACGAAATACTGGTAATCTATGGAAATGAATATACGAAAATGACAAAAGAGCTTTTGGAAGAGGCGGGACTTGCGGAGATGATCGGGGACAGGGAAAAAAGGATTGGGATTAAACCTAACCTGGTGTCGCCGGTTCCGGCGTCCGAGGGGGCGACTACGCATCCGGAAGTGGCGGAAGGCCTGCTGCAATATTTGCAGGAGCATGGATTTAGGGATATTGTCATTATGGAAGGAGCCTGGGTGGGGGCTGAGACGGAAGAGGCTTTTCGTGTATGCGGCTATAAGGAACTGGCAGGAAGGTATGGAGTCAGGTTGATAGATGCACAGAAGGAAAAAGCAACGGCCGTGGATTGCGCGGGGATGGAGCTTCATATCTGTCGATGCGCATTGGGGATAGATTATATGATCAATGTGCCGGTAATGAAAGGGCATTGCCAGACCCGTATCACCTGTGCGCTGAAAAATATGAAAGGCCTGCTGCCTAATGCCGAGAAGCGGCGGTTCCACGCTATGGGTTTACATAAACCGATTGCTCATCTGGCGGCGGGGATCCGGCAGGATTTTATCCTGGTGGACAGTATTTGCGGAGATTTAAGCTTTGAAGACGGCGGGAATCCCACGGTTATGAACCGTATTTTCGCAGCGGCGGATCCGGTGTTGTGCGATAGCTATGTATGTCGCCTGCTGCAGTACCGTATGGAGGAAGTCCCTTATATTGGGATGGCTCAGCGGCTGGGTGCGGGCGACGGAGACGTATCCAAAGCATCCGTGAGGGAAATCAACGCCCCGGGCCATGCGGCGGGACTGCCGGATAAGGAACGGATCATGAGATTGAGGGAGATGGCGGAAGAGGTGGACTCATGCAGCGCCTGCTATGGGTACCTGATACCGGCGTTGGACAGGCTGGAAAAAGAGGGGCTGCTTCGCGGCTTTCCGGAAAAAATATGTATTGGCCAGGGATACCGGGGAAAAAGCGGGAAGCTTGGCGTCGGCAATTGCACGCAAGGCTTCCGGTATAGTTTGAAGGGATGCCCGCCTACGGAAGAAGAAATGTACCGCTTTTTAAAGTCGATGGCGGAAACGCTGCCCTATCAGGGGTAAGGATACTTTGCATGGAAGAATGCCGGGGGGGGGTATCTAGGCATTTCCGATAAGGACAGTTACGGTAAACGTATCGTCCGTATAGGAGATGTCTAAGGCACCGCTGTATTTTTCCACGACTTCCCGAACATTGGACAGGCCGAGGCCATGGGAAAAACTATCTTTTTTGCTTGTTTGAAGGCTGCCTTTCTGCTTTACCACAGGATTGACCTTTTGGTTGGTGATCTCATAGGAGAAATAGCCGTTTTCCGTTACTCTTGCCTTGGCCGAAATCCGCCTGTTGTTGTAGTCCGGGATTTTGAGCGAAGCTTCGATGGCATTGTCCAGAGTATTGGAGAACAGGCAGCAAAGGCTAATGGAGTCTATGCCGGTCAGCTTTTGCAGGTCAATATGGAAAAAGCAGTCGATATGGTTTTCCAATGCCAGATTGTACTTTACATTGAGTACGGCATTGACAATGCTGTTTTTGCAAAAGGCCCGGTTGTGTACCGCAATCTGCGCTTCCATTTCCGCCAGATATTTTTCGGCGTCTTCATGTTTTCCGGAACGGAATAAAGAATGGATGACGCTGATATGATTATTGATATCGTGGCGGAATTTCCGGATTTGCAGTTGGTTTTGCTCCAGTTCTTCATAATAATTCTTCTGTAGTTTCAGGTTTTTCCTTTCCATATTGCGCTGGATGCTGACCGTAAAATATTCCGCTAAAAACAAGCTGCCCAGATTTGTAACAAAGCAGGCGAAAGCGGCAGGCCACATCTTATAACTTTCTTTTGGCGTATAGTAGATACAGGTAGTAATATTGACCAAAGAGGCCAGACAAATCGTACCAAGTAAGATCCATATCTTATTATCAAACAACTTTCTCATTTGAATAAGTTTGTTTCCGTAAAGCCGGTAAACGACATACCAGAAAAAGAGGTGCAGGAAGGTATCTGCAATGGAGCAGAAGATTTCCATTACAGCATTCCGGCCGAAATAGCCCAGCAGATGCCCTAAGATGTCCAAAACAAGAAAATTTTGGCTAATGATCAAGGGGTAGAGGATGGCGACGGAGGCCAGCTTCTGCCAGATGCTTCCGTGAAAGGCGATCATCATGACTGCGGTAAACCAGATCAGGTTCAGCGTTACATTAAAAAGGTCATTGGGGAAAATGACCATAGGGGAAAGCGCAAAAGAAGAGAAATAGATAATGGCAGTCCAAATCCATCCATCCCTTTTTTTCGCCATGTAACAGAGTATGCGGTAAAAAAAATATCCTTCTACAAAATACAATAAAGTAGCTAAAATCGATACAGAAGTTGAAATGATATGCATTATATCCATAAATATGCCCGCCTTTTTTCATCAGTTATATCTTTTTAATGCCATGTTTTATTAAGAAAGCAACAGACGTGCAAAGGCTATTTCCAAATCCTGCCTGCAGGAGCGGCTGACGGGAAAACGGAAAGGGCCGCATATACAGTTGTTTTTTTCTAATGCGGTGACATGGTTTAGGTTTACCAGATGACGATTATGGATGCGGATAAAATAATCCGGCAGATCTTTCCCCGTCTCGTCCAGTTTCCCATAATAATCCAGTTTGTTTCCGTCCTTTAAAAGGATGCTGATCTTTCTTTTATTACTGGAAAACGCCAGTATTTTTGCTAAAGGGATTTTGGAAATCCCTGATTTCTGTTCTAAAGTATAGAATTGTTCTTTGCTATGTCCAAGTTCCTTAACAGCCTGTTCCAATACAAGCTGAATTTTATGTTCTTCATACGGTTTTAAAATATAATGAAAAGCATGAACTTCATAGCCTTGAAATACGAAATCGGGATGGGAAGTTACAAAGATCAATAAAACACCGGATTCCTTTTTGCGTAGGATTTTGGCGGTATCCATTCCGTTTAACTGCTTCATTTCAATATCTAAAAATAGTATATCGAGGCTTTCTGTTTCCAGTTTTGCAATTAAGCTTTCTCCGGAATCATATTCAAAAATCCGGTATTTTTCCCCTAAAAGCTGTAATTTTTTTTCTAAAGGGGTGCGGAGCGCTTTGCGCATAGAACCCTCATCATCGCAGATGCCTATTGACAACATATCTGAATTCTCCTTTTATTCCCGCGAGCAATGAGCCAGGTGACGGCGGAGCAGACATTTGGCGAACGCCGCGAGGATTTTTGATTCCCATGGTATATGAATAAAACCTGCCAAACCGCAGAATCCTTATTTATTTTACAAAAGAATCTTCCGGTTGTAAATGCGCAGTGAGAAAGGATTCAAAATCAAAACATTACATAATCAATGTCAAACATGGCAGTTTCAAGGATGCGGCTTTTTCAGGATTTTATTAAAATAATATGCAAGAAAGAAATAGGACGAGGAGGTTGGACAATGCTGAAAGTAAATAATCTATCAAAAAGTTATCAGTCGGGAAACCAAGTATATCCGGTATTAAAGAATATATCTTTGGAGGTGGAAAAGGGGGAGTTTGTAGCAGTTATGGGGCCTTCCGGCTCGGGGAAGACGACGCTTCTTAATTGCATATCCCGTTTCATCCCTCATGAAGAAGGGGAAATTTTTTTAGCGGATAGGGATATTTCCGCTTTAAACGAGGAGGAACTTGCCAAGGTGCGTAATCAGCAGATGGGGTTTGTTTTTCAGGATTTTATGCTTCTGGACGGGCTGACGGTTTTTGAAAATATTTGCCTTCCACAGATTATTGCCCGCTGTCCGGTCGTACAGATGGAAGAAAAAGCAAAAACAATCTGCCGGCTTTTCGGAATTGAAAAGATTATGGAAAAATATCCGGCGGAAATCTCAGGAGGGGAAAAGCAAAGGACGGCGGTGGCAAGGGCTTTAATGAATCAGCCTTATGTGATTCTGGCGGATGAACCTACAGGCAATCTGGACAGCAAATCCTGCAAGGCGGTTATTGATGCTTTTTTACAGGCCAAAAAAGAATTAGGAGCTACTGTTTTTATGGTGACCCATGATAGTTTTGCCGCATCGTTCTGCGACAGGGTAATTGTATTGAAAGATGGGCAGGTGTATGGGGAATTAATGAAAAAAGGATCGCGCCGCGAGTTTATGGATATGCTTTTGGATACGATCCGCATATTAGGAGGTGACGGCAATGACAATGAATAAGATCAGGGCAAAGCTTCGTAAACAAAATAAGGGGCAGTATCGACTGCTTGGGCTTTGCGTCTTTCTATCAGTATTTTTGGTATCGTCATTTACACTGATGTTTTTTTCGCAGACAGTACAGGAATTGCTGCCCCGGGGCGGGGATACAAGGAAATTGATGTGGATTTTGCTGGGAGTGGTAGTAATCGGCTGTCTGCTTTTTACTCTTTATGGAGGGAACCTGTTTTTCCGTAATAAAGGCAGGGAAGTTGGAGTGATGCTTGCTTTGGGGGAGCGGAAGAAAGAGCTTGCCGGACAGCTCTGTAAAGAACTGGCGGCAGTGATGGGAAAATATGTGTTTTGGGGCGTTTTATGCGCACTGCCTATGTCCTATTCCATATGGAAGGCTTTTCAACTGATGATAGTCCATACGGCACAGATGGAGTACCGGATTGGAATGGCAGGACTTGGGGCGGGGCTTTGCTTTGCGGCGTTGGATTGTCTTTGCATACTGTTTATGGGAAGCCGTTTTATCCGCCGGGCCAATATTATGGATATTTTAAACGCCAGACGGAAAACGGAAATGGTTAGGGAGGTAAAACCATGGTGTGGGAAATTAGGGGTTGCACTTGTAGTGGCTGGCTTTTTCCTTGCGATAGCGGCGCCTCCGCTTATGGTAAGATTTTTCAGGCATGGAATGCCCGGAATTTGGAACGGCACGTATCTGCTTGGGGCGGCAGGGGTGTATTTGATTATGTTAAGCGCGGTAGCCCGCTGCGGAAGGGGAAAAAATCCTGAGAAATATTATAAAAATATTATTTCTGTCAGCCTGATGCGTTTTACTGCCAGACAAACGACAAGGAATATGTGTGTGATCGCTTTTTTAGTGTTTGTGATGGCGTTGGCGTCTTTTTGGGGGGTTATGTACTACTCCAGTGCGATGCAGGGCGGCAATGATGCGCCTTATGATTATTCCATGCATTATCCGGCAAAAGAGGAACAGATTGGTGAAGAAGAAATCCGGCGTCTGGCGGCTGAACATCAGGTAAAAATCACTTCATATGAGGAACTGGAGACTTTGGAGCTGGTCATTCAATATATTGGGAGGGACATGGATGAAGATCATCGCTACTTTGATGTGGAGTATAAAAAACTGGCTTCTTTTATTTCCGCTTCTGATTTTGAGAGGATTTCCGGTTGCTCTGTTTCTTTGGGAAAAGGGGAGTATATGACGATTATTACATCGGGATTTGTGGAAAATATATGGGTGGACATAGACTGCCTGGAGACAGTGGAGAATCCGGCGACAGGAAGCAGGATAGTACCCTTGTTTCGGGGAAGCGTGGAATTTGATAATCTGACAGCGGGCAGCGAACCTTTTGCATTCCTGATTTCCGATGAAGATTACCTTGCGCTCTCCAAGGGGCTGCCGGATGACCGGAAAGAAGAACATGTGTTGTTCAATGTGGAAGATGTGATGGAGACTTATGCTTTTGCGGATGCATGGAAACAGGCATATATTGCCCGGGCGACGAAACTCTCCAGCCATTGCGCTTTGTATGACGCGTACGAGGAAGAACTGGCTCTGGCAGCAGGGAAGGAGTATCCGTATGCGGGCGAGGTGGATTTATCGCCGGATAATATGCAGTTGATGGGGGATTGGAAGTATGCGCCGTTCTCGAAAGTGACGCGTCAGGGGGAAGTGATGGAACTGGTGGCGGTATTTGTATTATCCAGCATCTATATTTCGGTAATCGCGCTGGCATCCGCAGGAATTATGAGTTATGTAAGAAGCATTACCATAGCAATAGAAAACCGCCAACTGTTTGAAGATTTGAAAAGGCTGGGGGCGGATGAAGTTTATGAAGGAAGAGTGATAAAAATACAGCTAAGAAAGCTTTTTGCGTATCCGATAGGTGCAGGGTGCATAGCGGCGGGAGGTTTTTCCCTGCTTTTGACGTATTTTAACGATATGCGTCTTCAACTATTTGAAGTGAAAATGCTTTTGATGGAAGTGGTCTTGATGCTTTTGATCTCAGGGATTATGTATGGGGTTTATAGGATTGCTTTTAAGAAAATGATTTGTCTCATCCGGGATAAAAGGGTATAATGGCAAATGAGGATATATGGAGCCTGGCAGGGGATATGGGAAGATAGCCCGTGAAGGCGGAAAGGATGAGAACCATGCAGCTTTTGGCATCTGATTATGATGGAACATTGAAACAGTATTCCGATACGGAGAAAAGGCCGACAGTGAAAAAAGGGGACAAAGAAGCCATTGATGAATTCAGGAAGAGGGGGAATTTGTTCGGGATAGTTACGGGGCGGTCTAAAGGCATGATAGATCCGGAACTGAAAAAAT
The DNA here is from genome assembly GCA_948470755.1 of uncultured Lachnospiraceae bacterium. Taxonomy (GTDB): domain Bacteria; phylum Bacillota; class Clostridia; order Lachnospirales; family Lachnospiraceae; genus Kineothrix. The sequence continues at coordinate 97,403 of CAOKPU010000001.1, forward strand.
ACGGGATAGGAATTGACTTTCTCATTGCCCAAAATGGGAGTGCGATATGGGATCGGGACTTTCGGCTTTTATATGTCAGCGAAATCGACCGTGCTATTGCAGACAGGCTGGCGGACGTTATGAAGCGGCAAAAAGTAATCTGTTTTGGGGCGGCCGGTTTGGAGTCATCGGGCATCCTGTATGACGGCGGATATGATATGGAAGACTCGAAAAGAGAGCAAATGCGGATAGAATATTGGACGGAAGAGGCTTTCCGCCGGAGGAGAGTCATTTCATTTTTTATTAAAAATGAATCCGGTCAGGCGGCAGAACGGCTGGCGGCGGAACTTCTTCCGATATTTGAAGGGCAGTTATCTTTTCACTGCAATAAAGAAATGATAGATGTGACGGCATATGGAGTCAGCAAGGAAACAGGGGTAAGGTGGATAGAGAGCTATCATCATCCGGACCGTATTGCGGTAATAGGAGATGCGTTAAACGATTTATCAATGATCCGGGCTTTTCATGGTTATTATATCACCAGCGGCTGCGCCGAATTAAAACAATATGCGGAGCGGGGATTTTCCAATATGGAAGAGTGTCTTCGGTATATGATGGGGGAGATGGATGAAAGAGAGGGTCGATAACATCATCTATCAGCTTGCAGGGAGCGATGGGCCGTTGACGGCGGATGGACTGGGGAAGAAGCTGGCTGTCAGTTCGAGGACGATCAAGGCGGAAATGGCGGAGGTGCGGATTGAGCTTAAGAGAGTAGGGGCCGAACTTCTGGCGAAAAGAAATGAAGGCTATTCCCTTATTGTGAAAGATAAACAAGCGTTTGATGATTTTTATGCGCAGCTTGTCCTCCGTGCATCGATAATGAATAATTATTATGTATTGGATGGACAGGCCAGGTTTTTGTATATTACAAGGAAATTGGTGTCTTCTTCCAGATATGTGAGGATTGAAGATTTGGCCGATGAGATGTTTATTTCCCGCAGCGCATTGCAGAAATCCCTGACAGAGGCGATGTTTTTCCTAAAAAGCTTTCATCTGGAATGGGAGAACAGGAAGGGGCTTGGAATCAGATGCTATGGAAGGGAATATCATGTGCGTATTGCGATGACTGAGTTGTTTGCAGTCCATTTCCATAAGGCGGTCTTAAATGATGCGGGTATGGAGTATAGTAAGTGGCTGGAGTGTGATTTTGAAGAAAGGCAGAAGATCAGGCATATTTTCCTGAAGATTTTAAGGGAAAGCGGGCTTAGGACTTCCGACATTAATACGCAGAAGATTTCCATTTATCTGCTTATTGTCAGAAACCGCTGCAATGCTGGTTATCGTCTATGGTTAGACAGGGATTGCATGGAAGAGGTCCGTCATACAAGGGAATATGAGATCGCAGGCCAAATCTTTTATAACTTAAGCATGTCATTTGAAGGATACCATCTTATGGAGGAAGAGACGGTGTTTCTGGCGGTTTATCTGATGACGCTGGAGGATGTTTCCTACCGACTGTGCCTGAAAGGACAAAACCCTGAAAGACGTTTTCCTTTGCAATATAAAGAAGCGTCTGTTTATGGACGGACCCTTCTAGCCCATATTAGGGAAACCCTTCGGATTGATTTTTCCGTGAACGGAAAAGCGGAGTATATGCTGACGGCATGTATGATACCCATTATGGCGCAGTTCCGGTATGAACTTAACGGTTTTAAAAATTTTTGGTATCATCATGAGAATTATACAATGCGTAGCCCGGTTGCATTGAAGATAGCAAGAGTAATGGCTGGCTACATCTACCAAAAGGAAAAGAAAGCGATTTCCAGTTCCATACTTTTGAAATTGGTCGGCGTTGTGTATCAGATCGTAGCGGAACAGGAATATGACATCCGCCGGATGAAGCTGCTGTTAGTCAGTTCTTCGGGCATTGATGGGAATGAAGTGAATAAAATGCGTTTATCGTCCAGATACGGCCGGTTTATTGAAAGTTATACGTTTGCGGAGTTGTATGAAATCAGGGGGATGAATACGAAAGAATATGACGCCGTGCTTTTTGATATGACAAACGCCGCTTATAATTATGATCTGCCTTGCAGCACTATACACATTATCCCGATTCAAAAAGAGCTGGATGGCGTATTCAATAAAATATTGCTGAAGGCGTATCAGATAAGCGGGTTATTGCCGGAAAAAGGGAAGATACAGGTTTATTGGGATTTCGCATATGAGAATGAAAAGCAGTTTTTTCAGTTTATTAGTTTCCGGCATTGTGCCGATGCCGACGGGCAGCGTAAAATGCAAAGGATCCTTATAGAGGATGAGGAGCTGATGACGCATTGCAGCATGTCGTCCCGGGTGGCTGTCATAATCGGGGAATACGAAATCACAGGATCGGAGAGTGTGGAACTTTATTGTCTGCAGCACGAAGGGGTATGGTCAAATGATAAGATCCGCTATATCCTTTATGTATGCGTGGATTGGAAAAATGATTTAAAACGCGTTAAAGCGGTGGAAAATGCGGTATATCAGCTTACAAATGATGAAAAGAATTTGAAGGCGTTTGAAGAAGATAAGGATTCTATCATGGAGGAAATGGTATACCAATGCATCAGGAGCGTATAAAACTTTATAAGGAGAAGGAAGACAGGGCATGAGGGACTGTCTTCTTTTTTTGCCTTATAGGAAATTCCGTCGTCAGACGGATATAAATTGACGAAGAACCGAAGGTTCTTCTGAACACAATGCCGAAGGCATTTTGTTCCATCATAGGATTCGGGTGTCAAAAAGCGTATCGGAATGTCCCATGCAACAGAGTGCGTACAAATTTTTTGTGCAATCTGCTGGTCGGGGCCGTTGAATGTGGTAGGCGCAAAAAGATATGTGTGCTATATTGCACTAATTTAGTGAACAAATTAGTGCATTTCATTTATAGTATGAAAATATAAGTGTTGATAATGTAAAAAGATTGAATTAGGATATAAATATAACAAGAATCAAGAAACAAAGAAGAAGGGAGCCTGATTACAATATGTTGAAAATATTTATCTCTTCCCATGGGAGATTCGCAGATGGCATAAAGGATTCTTTGCGGATCCTGCTGGGGGAGTGCAAAAATATCACGGTATATTCCGCATATATAGATGAGGGCAGCGTACAGGAAAGGCTGGACGAGTTCTATGAGGGTATGCAGGAAGGGGATCAGGCGGTATTGCTTTCCGACTTATATGGGGGCAGTGTGAATTCCGTGATGTATACTTATCTGAATCGGGAAAATACTTATCTGATAGCAGGGATCAACCTTGCTTTGGTAATGGAACTGGCAATGAAAGAATCAGTTACGAAACAAGAACTCGAAGAGCTGGTGGTTTCGTCCAGGAAGATGATGCTTTTGCTGGAACCTGAGGGATTGGATGATGATCCGGACGGTAAGACGTCCGGAGAGGAAGAAGACTTTTTTTAAGGAGGAAGGAAAAATGATAGCAATGGTAAGATTGGATGAACGTCTCATACATGGACAGGTGGCGATCAAATGGTCCAGGCATCTGAATGTGGACAGAATCGTAGTCGTGAGCGATGAAGCGGCGGCCAATCCGGTTATCCAGAAATCTCTGATGATGGCGGCTCCTGCTACTGCGAAGACGACCATCAAGTCATTGGGAAATGCAGTCAAATTGCTGCAGGACCCGAAAGCGGCAGACCACAGGATATTGATCATTGTAAGCAATCCTGCCGATTTGCTTCAAATAGTAACGGAAGTAAAGGGGATACCTTTTGTTAATGTGGGCAATTATGGAAGGGTGGCGGCGAAACATGGGACGCAGCCGCGTAAGACATACGGTTCAAATTTATATGCATATGATGAGGAAGCGGAGATATTGAAGAAAGTAATCGACACAGGAGTCAAATGCATATACCAGACAACGCCGGACGATGCACCGGAGGAACTTGCAAAGGTGTTAGGATAAATAAAATTACAAAGGAGGAGATGTATTATGTCTATTATGACAGCCGCCGTTATTGGCACAATTGTTTACTGGGTCATTTATGTATTAGATCCTTATATTTTCTCATGGCAGTGTATCAACAGGCCTATCGTTATTGCACCGGCGCTGGGATTATTGTTGGGGGATTTCCAGACGGGAATTATTATGGGAGCGGCTCTGGAATCCATATTTATGGGGATTTCAGCAATCGGGGGGCAGATTCCTGCGGATGCGCTTTCCGCAACGGTGGTATCGGTATCCTATACGATACTGACAGGGGCGGATGCGGAGACGGGGCTGGCTATCGCATTGCCGATAGGGACCGTTATGGCGTCGGTCAACAGCATGTTTATGTCTCTATGGTCGGCAATTGCCCCTTATTGGGAAAAGCTGGCAGTATCGGGAAAACCGAATAAGTTCTTAGCGTATAACCTTATTTTCAGTTGCGTTATTGCGCCGATCCCGGGAGCTTTGGTTATGTTTTTCGGCCTGGCGTTCGGCGTGACCGGTTTAAATAACGCGCTGGCGGCCCTTCCTCCATTTGTTATGGCAGGACTGGGCGCGGCTTCCAGTATGATGATCGCCATCGGTTTTGCAATCCTGACATCGATGATCTGGTCTAAGGAAGTGGGATGCTTTTTCTTTGTAGGCTATGTAATGGTTAAGATATTGGGGATGGATTCCTTATCCATAGCAATTATCGGGGCGGCAATTGCGATTACAATGTTCTTTAGGGAAAAGAGTATGATCGATATGAAAAAAGAATTAATGGCGGCAGGGGTGCAGCAGGATGAAGGAGAGGAGGATTTCTTCTAATGGAAAAGAGACAGTATACTCAGGAAGAGAAAAAAGTATTAAAATCGATGTTTATCCGTTCCCATCTGACATTTTTGTCATTTAATATGACGAAAATGGAGGCAAACGGGTTTACAATTACTATGCAGCCTGCTATAGAGTCTATCTATGGGGATGATGAGGAGGCAAAAAAGGAAGCGTATGCAAGGCATCAGAACTTCTTTAATACACATGCGGTGCCTTTTGCATTTATTGCCGGCCTAGCCTATGCGATGGAAAAAGAGCATAAGGAGAAAGGATCCATAGACGGTCAGATGATTGAAAGCATCAAAGCGGCGCTGATGGGGCCGACGGCGGGCATGTTCGACTCAATGTTTTTTAACTGTCTGCGTATCATTGCGGCAGGTATTGCGATTGGCCTCTGCTCGCAGGGCAACTTCCTTGGGGTCCCGATCTTTATCTTGCTGTATGGCATTACGCAATCTATCGGAAAATATATTTTCCTCCGTTTAGGCTATACTTACGGTACGTCGTTTATTGATCAGATTTTCAGTTCCGGGTTGATGGCGACCCTGACGAAGTCGGCGTCTGTCCTGGGGCTGATGATGGTAGGGGCTATGACGGCAACAACGGTCAATGTGCCTTTGAACTGGACGATCAATGTAGGCCAGACGTCCGTCGTCGTTGGGGATGTGGTTAATTCCATCTTTCCCGGAATCCTGAGCATTGGGCTTTTATTCCTGCTGATGAGCCTGATCAAGAAAGGGAAACGGCCTGTTTGGCTCATTGCCGGAATATTTGCAGTAGCAATGCTTGGGGCTTTGGCCGGGATTTTCTAAGCTCATTTGCATAAAAAGAAAAAGCCGCATGTGCCTGCACAATGCGGTTTTTGAAATCCTGTCTTGTGAAGAGGTTAGGCGATGCAGGAAAGGCAGGGGATGACATCGCATAAAGAGCGGTTGAGGACGGGGGATGGAAGCTGTCGGAAAGGAGAAGGGTAGATATGGTTATAAAATCGGAACGGATATATATGGAAGATGGAGTAAAAGACGGATATCTGGAAGTGAAGGATGGAAAATTTGCAGGGTTCAGCGAAAACCCGCCCGAGAAGGAATATATAGATTATGGAACAAAACGGGTGATTCCGGGAATTATTGATACCCACAATCATGGTACCTGCGGATACGGATTGATGGGGGGCGGCCCGTCCGAAGTAAAAGGATATTTAAAGGGCTGTGCTTCCCAAGGAGTGACCGGAGTGTTCCCCACGCCGGACATAGAGATGCTGGAAGCTGTGGCAGATGAAGCGGAAAGGCAGGATTTGACGGGAAAATACGGAGGAAGTAAGATCCTGGGCATACATAGCGAAGGGCCGTGGCTGAATCGTACAGGGGAAAAGGGGATTCGCCGCGGCTGGCCGGAAGTAAGGCTGGAAATGGCGCAGGAAATGGTAAGGCGGGCAAAAGGGCATTTGAGGCTGGTGGCTTTGGCGCCTGAGATCCCTGGAATGGACGAGATAATATCTTACTTTTTATCCGAAGGGATTACGGTGGCGGATGCCCATAGCGACTGTAATTATAAAGAAGCAATGCAGGCTTATAAAAAGGGGATTACGGTGGTCACTCATACAGGCAATGTGATGACCGGTATGCATCATAGGGATATCGGCGGCTTGGGGGCGGCTTTGTTGAACGATGAAGTGGAATGTGAAGTAATCTGTGATGGTATGCATATCTGTCTGGATATGTTGAAGATTTATTTTAAAGTAAAAGATGTCTCCCGCTTTATGATGATTTCCGACTGTACGCAGTTGTCCGGCGCCCCGGTAGGCTCTTATCAGGGCTTTGAGCCGGGTATGATTATCAATGTGACCAAAGAAGGGTTTTTGCTCAGCGATACAGGACGGCTGTGCGGTTCCAGCCAGCCGATATTGTACGGCATTGGCAATCTGGTGGAAAAGCTGGATATGCCAATGGAAACGGTAGTAAAAATGGCGGCGTTAAACGCTGCGGGCAAGTATGGTTTCTCTCGGGATAAAGGTTCCATAAAGATCGGGAAAGATGCGGATTTTGTAATTATCAGCGATGACTATAAGGCGCTGGAGACTTATGTGGAAGGGCAAAAGGTATATGACAGGGCGCAGGAAGGCGAGATATTTAATCAGGCATTCCTGAATGCCTTAAAGCCTGCAGGAGAATAGGAAAAGGGGAGTGTGGATATGAAGAAAAAGCTGATCGTGGTGGCGGATGATTTTGGTTTCAGCGAAGCATATAATCATGGGGCGATAAAAGCTTATAAAGAGGGGATTGTAACCGTGTTGTCCTTGATGAGCAATATGAAGGCGGCACCCCATGCCGTCAGGCTGTGGAAAGAGGCAGGCGGGGACGCCTGTATGGTGCAGCATACAAATTTTGTACAGGGATATCCGGTATCGCGGCCGGAGGATATACCGAGCCTGGTAAGCGAACAGGGAATGTTCTACCGTTCCGGAAACTGGAAAGCGGAAGATGAAGAAGATAAGAAATGCACAGGGGATATTGTACCTACGGCAGAGGACTGTTATAAAGAAACGGTTGCGCAGTTGGAACGTCATAAAGAGCTTACCGGTAGATATCCGATTCATTTGGAAGGGCATTCCGTTATGAACGCCCCGGTGAGGGAGGCTTTCCGGAAAGCGGCGGAAATGTTCCGTATACATAGCATGACAATGCCGGAAGAAGAGACGGAAAGCATGTATCCGGCGCATGAATTGGCGCTTGGGAATCCGGAGTATATGTCGATCATTATGCGCGGCACAAGGCCGGAGGACTTTTATGAAGACCGGATGGGGCTGTTAAAAAGCCCTTATGAGATAAATGTAATGCATTTTCATCCGGGATATCTGGATCATTATATTTTTGAGAATTCGTCTTTGACGGTTCCCCGCTGCATTGATTTGGAGACGCTTTGCGATCCGCAAGTACGGGAATGGCTGATGGGACATGAAATCGAATTGACGGATTTTAAAGCAGTCTACAAATCAATATAATCATCGTATTTCAAAGGGCATTATATGCTGCATTCATCTATTTTCTTAAGCTCATCTCCGGTGAACGGCGCGCTTTCCACAGCCTTCAGGTTGTCGATGATCTGAGATGGCTTTGATGCACCGATAAGCACGCTGGTGATGACATCGTCTTTGAGCAGCCACTTTAATGCCATTTGTGCTAAGGATTCCCCTCGGGATGCAGCGATCTGGTTTAAGGAGGCGATTTGTGCCAGCTTTTCCTTCGTCAGAAGCTGTTCTTTCAGAAAGCGTCCGTCCGTGCGGATGCGGCTGTCCTGAGGGATCCCGTTTAAATAGCGGTCTGTAAGAAGCCCCTGGGCAAGAGGGCTGAATGTGATAATGCCCTTTTTGGTTTTGGCGGCCGAATCTTTCAGGCCGTTTTTCTCAATAGTACGGTCAAAGATAGAATATCGGTTCTGGTTGATGATGAAGGGGCATTTGAGATCCTCTAAGATGGCGGCGGCTTTTTCCATCCGTTCGCCGTCATAGTTGGAAAGGCCGATATACAAGGCTTTGCCGCTCTTCACAATACGGTCTAATGCGCCCATAGTTTCTTCCAGAGGAGTCTCAGGGTCGGGCCTGTGGTGGTAAAAAATGTCAACATAGTCAAGGCCCATGCGCTTTAAGCTTTGATCCAGGCTGGCAATCAGATATTTTCGGCTGCCCCAGTCGCCGTAAGGGCCGTCCCACATGAGATAACCGGCTTTGGTGCTGATGATCAATTCATCACGGTAATCTTTCAGTTCGTTTTTTACAATGCGCCCAAAGTTTATTTCTGCGCTGCCGGGTTTGGGGCCGTAATTATTGGCCAAGTCAAAATGGGTGATCCCATGGCTGAAAGCGGTAAAACACATTTGTTTCATATTTTCATAATTGCCGGTATCGCCGAAGTTGTGCCAGAGTCCTAAGGAAAGGGCTGGCAGTTTCAGCCCGCTGTTTCCGCAGCGGCGGTAAGGCATATTATTATAGCGGCCTTCAAGTATCTGCTCATTCATTCGGTTTTCCTCCATCTTATCTAAAATGCAATCAGTATTTTTCCTATCAACTCCATTAACTGAGGCATATTGACCGGTTTTGCCAAGTGGGCATTCATGCCGCTTTCCATGGAACGGCGGCGGTCTTCATCCAAAGTATTGGCGGATAATGCGATAATTGGGATGTTGGCTAAGGCAGGGTTTTCAATCTGCCGGATCGCCATGGTGGCGTGATAGCCGTCCATAACCGGCATTTGGATATCCATAAGGACTAAAGCATAATCGCCGGGTTTGGAATTACGGATTTTCTCTACGGCGATGCTTCCGTCGGTAGCGGTATCCACAAAAAAGCCTACGTCCTGAAGCAGTTCCACTTCAATTTCCAGATTGATTTCATTGTCCTCTACTAAAAGGATCCGTTTGCGTTCCGGCAGATGGATGGCGGGGCTTATTTTCTGCATAAGAGGTTTAAACTGTCTGTCCTGGATGCGCAGATTGAGCATAACGGTAAAAGTGCTGCCTTTTCCGGTGGAACTGTTTACTTTTATCGTTCCGTTCATCATGTCTATAATATTTTTTGTAATGGTAAGTCCTAAACCCGTACCGTATACGCCGCTCAATGTAGTGTTTTTCTGACGTTCAAAAGGTTCAAAGATATGTTCCAGGAAGGCTTCGCTGATGCCGATGCCGTTATCTTCGATGATAAACCGGTAGGTGGCATGATGCTGCCCTGTCTGCTCCAGTTCCTGCACAGTAATGGTGATTTTGCCGCCCGGTTCCGTATATTTTACCGCATTGCGTGCAAGACGCAGGATGATCTGCGTCAGTTTCTGCTGATCACTGTAAACAGTGTAGTGTTTCAGGCCGGCAATATTCAGGGAAAGGGAAATATCTTTGGCTGCCGCCCTGGGCAGTATGGTGGACTGGACTTCCTGCGCGATATCGAGAAGGCTGCACTCGTTTTCTTCAATATGGATCTTGCCGGATTCGATGCTGGATATTTCCAGCACGTCATTCATCAGCCGCAGCAGATGATCGCTGGATGTTTCTATCATATCCAGATAATTATGGACTTTCTTTTTGTCGTCCAGATGTTTCTTGGCAAGAGCGGCAAATCCTACGATGGCATTCATTGGAGTACGGATATCGTGGGACATATTGGATAAAAAAGTATTCTTGGCAATATTGGAAGACTTTGCCTGTTCCAGGGTTTCTTCCAATATTTTCTTTTGTTCCATTTCATAAATGATCTCATCGTCTACGCTGCGGTACCCCATAACAATCTGGGATACATGGCTGCTGCCGGTATTGACATTGACGATGCGTAGTTGCAGATATTTGGTTTTCCCGTTTTGCATAACCCGGTAGTTGATATGGAATAATTTGCTTTTGGAAAGCCTGTTGCGGATATATTCGGGATCGGTAGCCTGTGCAACACGATGCCTGTCTTCCGGGCAGACCCATTTTTTAATATAATCGGAGTCAAAGCCGGTAAATTGGGTGACAGATCGGTTGTTGGAAAATTTATCCCCGAACCTGCGGCTGACCCTGTACGCCTGGATTCTGTCCAAATCCAGGTCGGCGTAAAAAATAGATTCAAAATCAATGCTGAGGCCTTCGATCATGTCAAGGCGCCTAAGCTGCTCCTGAAGCTGTTCTTCTTTTTCTTCCATCAGCCGCAGCTTGCGTTCCGTGGCATCCACGACAAATACATAGAAGATGTTGCCTTCTTTATCGCTTTGAGTAAAATGGCCGTAATCTTCCAGCCAGCGGATCTTACCTCCTTTTTGGATAATCCGGTATTCAACGTAATCCAAATCATCTTCGCTCCGGGAAATTTGTTCGTTGATACTGCGTTCCACTGCCGCCAGGTCATCCGGGTGTACGATGCCCCGGAATGAGTTGCCGGTCAGCTCCTGGAATTCTTCCATGCTGGAACAATTGAAAATCCGCAGCATGGATTTATTGGCGTAAATGATCTCCTGGTTTCCATCGGCACGGTAAATAAAAAACCCGCCGGGCATTCGATTGGCTAATGTTTTAACGTAATTTATAGCAGATATGTCGATGGATAAGTTGTTTTCTGGTTCTATCTGATGATTCAAGCCGTGTCCCTCCAACTCCGTTTATCCCGCAGGCAGCAGATCCAAAGGACATATTTGTATGTGCATTCGATGGCTGCCAAGGGTATCTGTTGATTTAATAATAACATTTTAAAAATCATCTGTCATCCTTTTCTTGTTTATGATGTGGAATTGATTGTCTAAAGGGGGCCGGGCCTGTCCGGCGCATGGCTTCGGCCCTGTCTTGCGTTATGCCTTGCGGGAAAGAAAAAGAAAAGGTATAATAAACAATTGTTAGGGGAACGGCAAAAGGAAAAGAGGTTATAAGATGCTGAAAGTGTGCAATTTGACCTATGAGGTCATGGAAAGTGGGAAAAAAGTTACGATTGTAAAAGATATTAGTTTTACGGTGGATGATGGCGAAATGCTGGTGATTACCGGACCGAACGGTGGGGGGAAGTCTACGGTGGCAAAGCTTCTTATGGGCGTGCTTCCTGCTGCGGAGGGGAAGATTTTTCTGGATGGGAAAGATATTACAGGCATGAATGTAGATGAGAGGGCGAATGCGGGAATCGGCTATGCGTTCCAGCAGCCTCCTGTTTTTAAGGGGATGACGATCCGGCGTCTTTTAAACCTTGCGGCAGGAAAAGAACTGCCGGAGCATATTTGCTGCGGCCTGTTGAGCAGCGTGGGCATGTGTGCCGGGGAATATCTGGACAGGGAAGTGGACGCCTCATTATCGGGCGGTGAAAGAAAACGGGTGGAGATTGCCACTGTCTTAGCGAAAAAACATAAAGTATGTATTTTTGACGAACCGGAGGCGGGTATAGATTTGTGGAGTTTTTCCATGTTGGTGGATGAATTCGGCAAGATCCATCGGGAGAAGAAGGAAACGCTTCTGCTGATTTCCCATCAGGAGAAGATCATACGAATGGCGGACCGGATCTTGGTAATCCGCAACGGGGCGGTGGATGCATGCGGCAGTGCGAAAGAAATCCTGCCCGCTTTATTTGGGGAGGGCAGGGAATGTACATGCATGAATGGAAAAGGAGGAAGCGGATATGGAATTGGATGCGGTAACAAATAATATCTTAAAAGAAATAGATGCGGACGGGTTTGAGCAGGAGGGGGCTTATAATCTTAGATATAATGGGCAGGCCCTTTGCCATGGAGACAGCGAACATATAAAGATAAAAAGAAAAGAAGATAAAGAAGGGGTAGATGTATATATCAGCGGGGAAACAAAGGGGGAACAAGTGCATATCCCGGTAGTGATTTCCAAGTCGGGAATGGCAGATGTGGTGTATAATGATTTTTACATTGAAGAAGGGGCGGATGTGGTAATCGTAGCAGGCTGTGGTATTCATAACAGCGGATGCAATGAAACAAGGCATGACGGGGTGCATGCGTTTCACGTGGGGAAGAACGCAAAGGTGGTTTATGAGGAAAAACACTATGGAGAAGGGGAAGGGACCGGTGCAAATATATTGAACCCGGTGACGGAGATCTTCTTAGGGGAAGGGGCTGTATTTACATTGGATACTGCCCAGATCCGGGGAGTGGACTCTACGGACAGGAGGACCGATGTGGATATGGGGCCGGGCAGCAGGCTGTTCGTTATGGAAAAATTGATGACGCATGGCGGGCAGTCGGCGGTTTCCAACATGGAAGTCAGGATGAACGGCAACGGCAGTTCGGCACAGATTGTGTCCCGCTCGGTGGCAAAAGGGACTTCCAGGCAGACGTTTCATCCGAATGCGGTGGGAAATGCGCTTTGCAAGGCGCATATCCAATGCGATTCCATCATTATGGATGAAGCATGGGTATGTTCCATACCGGAAATCGATGCAAGGAATATTGATGCACAGATTATCCATGAGGCGGCGATTGGAAGGATCAATACGGAACAGCTTTTGAAACTGCGTTCTTTTGGGATGACGGAGGAGGAAGCGGAGGCTGTGATTATCGACAGTTTCTTACGATAAAAAAGTGTGCGTTAAGACGCACACTTTTTTATGTAAATATAAAATGATTCCTGTTTTATGGTTTAATATACATATCTACTTTCTGGATATGGTTTATCAGCCAGTTGATGAGAAAATCCAGAAGGTTTTCCACAGTATCGTTCTGGCTTTCAAAGTCGTGTTCTATTTCATCCAAATCTATTTCCAGCAGGCTGTCTTCAAATTGGCGGTGCTGTGCGGCATGTGCCTCTATATGGGGGTAATGGATGCTTTTCTGATATGCCTCCTCATGGGAAAAATGGATCTTTGTATAGTTGATAAGTTCGGATACTAAATGTACAATCTGATCGGATTTATCCTGTAGAAGATCATCGTAAAGCAGCTCGTGAGTTTCCCGGGCAAGTTCAAATAAACGTGCATGTTCTTTGTCAATGAATTCAATTCCGGTATAATATTCTGGTTTCATCTCATACATAACATTATCTCCTTCATCTATTTATAGTACTCATCCTATTTGTATATTCTAATTCTTTTCCATGTAATTTGCAAGATGAAAAAGGGGTGAAAACGGATTCCTATAAAGATCAGGAATCATGTTTTATTGCAGGTCTTGCCCGACGAAAATGGCGCAGCTTATCTTATACATAATATAATTCCAGATGGCGGCAGGGACAGGGGAACAATATAATAAAATGGTCTTTAGGTTTTCCGTTAAGTTAAGCCCAAAGAAAATAAGGGCATGGTATGCAATGTAGCACAGCCCTGCGGGAATCAGGAAAGAAGCGAGTACAAGGATCCGTCCTTTTTCTGCCCCAAACCGGATAACCAGAGGGATAGATATGCTCCCAAAAACGGTGGAGCAGGATAAAGCGATCAATGCCAGCAGAGGAAGGGGGATGGCGGGAGCGGCGTCCGCTGCCTGAAAGTAATTCCCGGCGATTATGCTGCCTATAGCACCTGCGACGATGCCGAAAAGGACTCCGATAAAAGAAAAGGAAAAAAGGACCATGTATTTGCCCGCTATGATGTCTTTTTTGGAAACAGGCATAATCATAGCATATAACGGCCAGTTGGATTGTTCGTCAAAGGAAAAAGTGGTGATTATCATCATGCTGCATAAAATGGCGCATATAAAAATGTAGTTTTGTATGCCGGAGGAGGGGAGGAATACAACGGCAAAAACCAAAAGGATGATCAGGATGGATTTGGCGTTGTGGCTGATATTATAAAAATCTTTTAAGATGAGGCTTTTCATTTTGTATATTCTCCTTTCACGTATAACAATAAAATGTCGTCTATTGTGGCGTCGTCGACGATGGCGTTCCGGTATTTGCGCTTTGCTTTTTCTTTATCCGCAACAAGGATGTCCCACTGGCAGTTGTCTTTACGGCAAGCCAGGATCTCGGATTTGTCGATGGTGTCAAAAAACCCTGTTTTACAGCGGATGATTCCATAGCGGTATCTTAGTTCATCTTTGGTTTTACAAAAGAGGGCTTTGCCTTGATGGATGAATGTAATATAATCCGCTATCTGTTCTAAGTCGGTGGAAATATGGGAGGACATCAGGATTGAATGGTTTTCATCCTGGACAAACCCTAAAAAAATATCCAGAATATCGTCCCGCATAACCGGATCAAGGCCGCTGGTCGCTTCGTCTAAGATGAGCAGCTTAGGGGCATGGGAGAGGGCTGCGGCAAGGCATAGCTTTGTCTTCATCCCTTTGGAAAAGGATTTGATCTCTTTATTGGCCGGAAGCCCAAAACGGTTTAAATAGTCAAGATAGAGGCGCTCATCCCATTGCCGGTAAGCGGCGGCGGAAATATTTCCTACTTTTGCGGGTGTTAATGTTTCGTAAAAGTTGACGCCGTCAAAGACAACACCGATGTCCTCTTTAAGCTGTTTGGAGGAGGACAGTTCTTGTCCCCAAAAAGCGACGCTTCCGCTGTCTTTTTTGACTAGATCGAGGGCGGCTTTGATAGTTGTGCTCTTGCCTGCCCCGTTTTCCCCGATTAGCCCCATGATCGTTCCTTTTGGTATGGAAAATGAAATATCATCCAACAGGAAGCCGGGATATTGTTTGCTCAAATGTTCGATTTGTAAAATTGCTTCTGTCATTTCCTTATTCCTCCTCTTGATAAAACATGGTAAGAAGTTCTATCATTTTTCCAAGCGGGATCCCGCTGGTGCGCGCGATGTCCGCAGCTTCCATTAAATGCCCTTCTGCGCGTTTTTGCTGCTCTTCCTGAAAAAAATCTTTGTTCCGGGCGGATATAAAGCTGCCCCGTCCGACCGTAGTTTCGATAAAGCCGTCCCTTTGCAAATCTTCGTAAGCTTTTTGGACGGTAATGACGCTGACGTGAATGGACTTTGCCAATGAGCGCATAGAAGGGATCGGATCGCCTGTCCGTAATTCCCCGCTCATAACCATTTCTTTTATTTGTGAAGTGATCTGTTCATAAATTGGTTTGCTCGTGTTGCTGCTGATTATAATTTCCACATGGCTGCTCCTTTGTATATAATGTATATATTGAATAAGTACATTATATGCAGTTAATTACTATGTGTCAAGCCTGAAATGCGGCATTCTCCCAGACAAGCTTGCTTGTCTTGGGATTTTGAGATTCCGCGAAGCGGAATCATGGGGGTTAGGTTGAAAAATCAGCTTGATAGCTGATTTTATCAATCGGCTATTTGTGCCGGAGCATCACAAATAGCCCCGATGGCAGACGCAAATCTGATATTTGCGTCGCCCCGTCGCGTAAACGCTCCGGAATGGGGGTTGGCATGAAAATTACGGTAGTGGATTTTTTGGCGTTTTGATGATAAAATAATGATGGCTGGTGGGAGAATAATGCAGCCATCCGGGATTGATACATGAGGGAAGGGGAGCGTCTTGAGGCTTTATGCGGAAAGGCAGCCCGGTATCCCTTGTCATCCCATTCATTGAAGCAAAGGAAAGATTGTGTTACTATTAGGGTAAATGAAAACTAACGGAGGATGTAGATGAAAAACGAGTTATTTTCAATCGGCCCGTTTACCATATATGGCTATGGGCTGATGATTGCGATTGGTATTTTGGCGGCTTATTTTGTCGGTGAATATCGGGCAAAGAAATATGGGCTGGAAGAAGAACATGTATTCTCTTATGTCATCTGGTGTGTAGTGGGAGGTTTTACCGGCTCGAAGCTGTTGTATTTTGCAACGAATATAAGGAATATTCTGGATAATCCGGATTTTCTGTACCATCTGACCGATGGATGGGTGGTATATGGGGGGATTATAGGCGGGATCTTCTCGGCTATGTTGTACTCTAAGATCAAAGGGTTGAGATTCCTGGAATATTTTGATATGTTAATACCTTCTGTGGCGCTGGCCCAAGGGTTTGGAAGGATCGGATGCTTTTTGGCGGGATGCTGTTATGGGAGGGAGACGGATAGTCCGTTTGGCATCGTATTCCATGAGTCCAAGTATGCTCCCAATGGGGTCAGCCTTGCGCCGACGCAGCTTATATCCAGCGGCCTTGATTTCCTTCACTTTTTTATCCTGATCTGGTATGCGAAAAGAAAGAAGGCGGATGGTCAGATTGGCGGGCTGTATTTGATTTTGTACAGCATCGGAAGGTTTATACTGGAATATTACAGAGGCGATCTGATCAGGGGGAACGTGGGCGTTTTGTCGACATCCCAGTTTATATCTATTTTTACGGTAATTGCCGGTATCGTTTTATTTGTGGTGAGTGCAAAACGTGTGGAATAGATTGAAAAATCAGCTTGATAGCTGATTTTATCAATCGGCAATTTGAGT
>CAOKPU010000002.1 GCA_948470755.1 uncultured Lachnospiraceae bacterium
TCTTGGGATTTTGAGATTCCGCGAAGCGGAATCATGGTGGTTAGTGTGAGAAGAACTTCTAAAGCTCAACAGCAAGGGCTGTTTTGCCAAGAAGTTCTACTCACACCGAAAAATGCCAAAAATACGGCATTTTTCATCAGGATTTGAGATGAGAGGTAGGGAAAATGCCGGATAGGAAAATCAGTGTGATCGTACCAGTTTATAACACGGAGGAATATTTGGGCCGTTGTGTGGAAAGCTTGATGGGGCAGACGTACCGGGAGATGGAGATCGTGCTTGTGGATGACGGCTCCCCGGATGGGTGTCCGGCCATGTGTGACGCTTATGCCAGGGAGGATGGCAGGGTAAAGGTAGTGCATAAAGAAAATGGCGGGCTGGTCAGCGCATGGCAGGCGGGCGTAAAGAGAAGCAGCGGGGATTATCTTTGCTTTGTGGACAGCGATGACTGGGTGGATAAAGGGATGCTGGAGGAAATGGCAGAATTTTTTTCACCGGGAAGCGGGGATGCGAAGGAAGTGATCTGCTGTAACTTTGTAATCAGCCGGCCCGGCAAGGAAACAAAGCATTATCATGGACTGGAACCGGGAGTGTATGAAGGGGAAAAATTACAGGGGGAGATCAAAGATCATCTTTTGGGGCATGAAAACCGGAGGATATCCATGTCGCGCTGTATGAAGCTTTTTTCAAAGAGCCTGATTACGGAAAATATGAAATATTCCAACCCCGCCCTGACTATGGGGGAAGATGTGAGTATTACGCTGCCGGCTTTGCTTGACAGTAAGAGGGTGGTGATTATGAAGGAGGCGTTGTTTTACCATTATTTTTTTAATGCCGGATCTATGGTGCATAAATATGACGCCGGGATGTATCAAGGGATAAAAACCCTTTATGGGACAATCAAAGATATCTTTCAGGCGAAAAACAGGGCAAGCGGAAAAGGGCAGGCGGATAAGGAGTATATTTACCTGCTGCTTCTGGCAGTTAAGAATGAGATCCGGGGAGGAGCGAAAGGTTATATAGGCAGAGTAAGGAAAATCTGTATGGAAGAGGATAACCGGGCATTGACGGCTTCCCTTCAGGTTCCCGTGAAAGATAAGGCAAACCGTCTGCTGTATTTTGTTTTGCGACATCCTATAGCGCCTGTTATCCTAGGGGTAAAGATGGCGTTCCGGTTATATAATTAAGTTTAGTGATGATTTCCTCCTGCGGCCAGGAGGCGGCAGGCGGAGGAAAAGGCATAGGTTGGTATGAAGGAAAAAGTAAGTGTGATCGTACCTGTTTATAATGTGGCTTCTTATATAGGCCGGTGTATGGGAAGCCTGCTGGCGCAGACGTATGATAATTTGGAGGTCATATTGGTGGATGATGGTTCCACGGATGAAAGCGGGAAGATATGCGATGGCTTTGCAGACAGGTATCCGATGGTGAAGGTATATCATACGGGGAACCGGGGGGTGTCCGCCGCCAGGAACCGGGGGATGGAAGCATGCGGCGGCGCTTATCTTACCTTTGTGGATGCGGATGATTGTCCGGGCGAAGATATGGTGGAATATCTGGTATGGATGATCGAGGAAACGGGCAGTGACGTGGCCGGCTGCGATTTCTGGGAATTTGGGGGGGAAGATCCCTTCCGGCAGAAGGAAAGGACGGACGGAAAAGAAGCCTTTCCGGTGGAGACTTTGCAGGGGGATGAATTTATAGAGCATGGGATCCTAAAAAGCAATACCCGCTGTTGGAGCAAACTTTTCAAAAAAGAAAGCATTGGCGGGATCCGGTTTGCGGAAGGCCTTACCATCGGTGAAGATATGCTGTTTTTGCTCAGGCTGGCATTGGACGGGAAGCGGTTTAGCCAAAGCGGTTACCAAGGTTATGGATATTTTCGGAACAGGGAAGGGGCTATGATGCGTACGTTTAAAAACAGCTATATGGATCAGATTGTTTGTTGGCAGCAGGCCCTGGAGATGATCGGGAAAAAGATGCCAAGGCTGGCCTGCCGGACGGAAGCAATCCTATTGGTTTCAGTAATGCTGGTGGTTGGGAAATTATCCATGCTTTCATCAAAAGAACGGAGAGGGAAAAAAGAATATACGGATAAATGTTCCTGCCTGATAAAAAAGTATGCAGGCCACAGGGAAACATTCCGTGGGCTGGAAAGAGGGTATCGGATAAAAGTAATCATTTACCGTTATGCCCCAAAAGGGTATATGTGGTTGTATCATATGAGGACGAAGAAAGGGTGAGGACGATGTCCGGGAACAAAATTATTTTATATATGCATGCGGGAAGCGGCAATCATGGCTGTGAAGCGATCGTAAACAGTTTGTGCCACATGCTTAAGGAAAAACCTCTTGTGATCACGAACAGTGAAAAGGAGGACAGGAAATATTCCCTTTGCCCCCCATCGGGGGAAGCCCTTTGCGAACTGGCGGAGGAAAGGCAGTTTTCCAACCATAAAACAGCCCATGTGCTATATTATATATGGAGAAAGATAACAAAGGATGCGGAATCCTTTATACGCTACAGATATCAGGCTGTTTTTGATAAACCTCTGAAGAAAAAGGGAGGAAGATGGATATATCCGCTGGCAATATCCATCGGCGGCGATAATTACTGTTATGATACGATGATAAACGACCTGATGCTTGCCAATAAGGCTTTTCATGACAGAGGGGCGAAGACAGTGCTGCTTGGCTGCTCCATTGAGCCGTCTCTTTTGGAATGCAAAGAAGGGAAGGGGGACGCCGGGGGACGTTTGACCGAAAGGCTGATAGAGGATATCAACCGTTACGACCTTATCATTGCCCGGGAATCCATTACCTATGAAGCGTTAAGAAAAGTCGTGCCGGATGAAAAACTGCGGCTGATCCCCGATCCGGCGTTTACCCTTAGGAGCAAAGAACTTCCGCTGCCCGACGGGTTTGCGGAAGGCAATACGATAGGCATCAATATAAGCCCGATGATCCAGGAGAGCGAGCCGGAGGCAGGCATTACGATGTCCAACTATAAAGCGCTGCTGGAATATATCATGAGGGAAACGGATATGCAGATTGCGTTGATCCCTCATGTGGTTTGGGATAGAAATGACGACAGGAAGCCGTTGGAGGAATTATACAGGTCATTTGGAGATACCGGAAGAGTGGTGATGATAGAGGATGCTTCCTGCGAGGAATTGAAAGGATATATAGCCAGATGCAGGATGTTTATCGGCGCAAGGACTCATGCAACGATTGCGGCTTATTCCTCCATGGTGCCTACGCTGGTAGTAGGCTATTCGGTGAAAGCCAAAGGGATAGCAAGGGATCTATTTGGGAGTTATGAGAATTATGTGATCCCGGTACAGTGCCTGCGGACAAAAGAAGATTTGATCGGCGCCTTTGAATGGCTTAGGGATTATGAGCAGGAAATCCGCAAAGACTTGCATAACCGGATGCCTGCATATATGGAAAAAGCCATGCAGTCGGGGAAAGAAGCAGAGGGATTATGGGAAGAGTAAAATATGCGGCAAAAAATATAACCTTTGGCTGGATAGGGAATATCACCACCCTTGTGCTGGGGGCCCTGATGCGGCAGATATTTATCGATCATCTGGGGGATGTGCTGACAGGGATCAACGATTATTATACCAATATCCTTACGGTGCTTTCCCTGGCGGAACTTGGGATCGGTACGGCCTTTAATTACAGCTTATATGGGCCGGTGGCGAGAAACGATATAGAAAAAGTGAAATCTTATATGCTGTTGTACAAAAAGGCATACCGCGCCATAGCCTGCGTCATAGCGCTGATCGGGACGGCGATCGCCCCGTTTTTGCGGTTCTTGATCAATGAACCGGGAGATATCCCATGGAGGGATATTACGGCCTGTTATTTTATTGTCCTTTTCAATACGGTAAGCAGCTATTTTGTGGCGTATAAATATAGCCTGGTAAACGCCCAGCAGAAAAATTATATTCAGACTAATATTATTACGATTACAAAAGCGGCGACCATGCTTTTGCAGATAGCGGGCCTGCTGCTGGCTCCCAGTTTTTATCTGTTCCTGATTACCGCTATGGTTATTGAACTGACGCAAAAAATCCTGGTCAGCATATATCTGGACAGGATGTATCCTTATCTGAAAGAAAAAAAAGTGGAAAAGCTTTCCAAAGAGGAGGTCGGCCAGATCGTCGGCCAGACGAAGGCTTTGGTGTTCCATAAAGTAGGGGATATGGCCAGGCTTCAGACGGATACGCTGATTATAGGGGCTTTTATCGATGTGGTCACGGTAGGTTTTGTGGGCAACTATAATTATGTCATATCGTCGGTCTCCAATTTCGTCAATATTATATTTAATTCGGTATTATCCAGTTTCGGCAATCTGATCGCCACCGAGAAAAAAGAAAAACAATATCTGATGTTCAGGGTCTACCGTTTTATTGCCTGCTGGATTTACGGTTTTTCAGCGATTGGTTTTTATCTGATGCTGACTCCTTTGATCATGTTATGGTTCGGGGAAGAGAGGATCCTGCCGGACTTGATTATCGGCTGCATTATGATCGACTATTATTTCAAAGGGGAACGTATCGTGCTTTCCAACTATAAGACGGCCGCAGGAGTGTTTGAACAGGATAAATATCTGGCCCTGATACAGGGGGTTGTGAATTTGGTAATTTCCATCCTGCTTGTACAAAAGATCGGTTTGGTGGGCATTTATATCGGGACGATTATTTCCGGTCTGATAGCCAATATTACGAAACCATTTATTATCTACAAGGTATGCTTTGGCAAAACGGCGGCTGTCTACTTTAAGGATTCCATAAAATATGTGGCAGTAAATACAGGGATCGTGCTGTTGCTCGTACTGCTGAAAAGGACAATTATGACATCGGTGACAGTCCCCTTGTTTGTTGTTATGATCCTGGTGATTACAGTTGTATATAATGGGTTGTTTGCTGCGGCGTTTGGAAGATGCGAGGAATTCCGGTATATGCAGCGCCTGGTGATAGACAGGCTGCGGAGGAAGGGGGATGCCTAAAGGTGAAAAACGAAGTAACGGAAGGGATGCTGCGGCGCATGGAACAGGAAGCGGTCCATGAAATGCTGCATTATGATGACAGGGATATCAAGCGGGGAATCAAGGATATGGTAAAGAAGGCGGCAGGGCGTTATGTTCCTCCAAAAGACATGATTTTCTGGCCTGGCGCCATGCTTGCAAACAGCTTGACGGAGTGGGGAAAGGAAAGTGAAAAAAGAAAGGCCGTTCCTGTGCTGAAAGAATATTTTGACCGGTGGATAGGGGCCGGGATGCCCCTTTACTTCGTGGATGATGTGCTTGCCGGCGTTTCCCTGATTGATTTATATTTGGATACCAAAGAAGAGAAATACAAAGCGGGTGCGGATCGGATGGCGGCGTATCTCTACAGGCTGGAAGAGATGGAAGCGGATGAAACAGGGAGCATCCCTTATCGTCCGTCCCATGGGAATCAGCATATTTATGCGGACGGAGCCGGGATGATGGGGTCGTTCCTTATTAAATACGGAGCTGTCTTTCACAGCGCCCATGGGATAGAATCGGGGTGGAGGCAGATGCGGAATATGCTTCTTTTCGGCATGGATGAAAAGACCGGGCTGCCTTATCATGGTTTTCAGTATGAAAACAAAATAAAGTATGGTATCATAGGCTGGGGGCGCGCAGTAGGATGGCTGCTCATGGGCCTTTCCAGAGGGCTTTGCTGTATCAGGGGATCTTTGCGGGAAGAAGACGGGCAGGAGAAAAGGGAAAAAGAGTGGGAGTCGGCCTGCCGGACGGCATATGGGGAAATGGAAGCGTCATACCGCAGGCTTATGGAGACGGCAGGGGCTTATCAGAAAGAAAATGGGGCGTTCCCGTGGCAGCTTGGGGCGGAAGAAGGGCCGGAAGACAGTTCCGCCACGGCGATGATCGCTTATGCGGCGGCTATGGAGGCGCAGCGGAAAGATAAACAGACACAGTGGGAAATTGGAAGGCGGCTGGCGGAACAGGCGGCCGGATATTTGGCAGGACAGGAAAAAGACGGGAGGATCTATAGCTGCCTGGCGGAATGCAAGGGTTTTTCCGAATATCCCCAATATTATGGGGCTTATCCCTGGTCATTGGGGCCGGGGCTTGGAGTATTGCGCTGGATGCGGGAAAAGGATTCCGCTTCGTGAGCGTGTTGTTGCATTGCCGTTTGGCGCGAAAAAGCCAGGACGGCATAGATGGAGGTATGGAAGAGTGATCGTGGTACAGGTGGCCGGAGGGCTTGGAAACCAGATGCAGCAGTATGCTTTGTACCGGAAGTTTTTAAGTTTGGGTAAAGAAGCAAAGCTGGATATTTCATGGTATGAGCAGGCGGAAAGGCAAAAAAATGTTTATGCCAGACGGGAATTGGAACTTGATTATTTTGAGGGTTTAGAGTACGAGGCATGTACGGAAGAGGAAAAAAAGGCATTGACCGGAGGCGGGGGGCTGGCCGGGAAAATTAAGGGAAAACTGTTTCCGGGGACGAAGAAGGTTTTTTATGAAACGGAAATGTATCATCCTGGAATTTTTGCATTTGACAGCCAATATTTGTGCGGTTATTTTGCCTGTGAAAAATATTATGGGGATATTATGGATGAATTGCGGGAAGCTTTTGTATTTCCCGAAAGCGGTAATCCGGCAAACCGGGAATTGGCCATGCGGATGCAGGCGGAGGAATCTGTCAGCATCCATGTAAGGCGGGGGGATTATCTGGATGCGGAGAATGCGGCCATGTTCGGCGATATCTGCACGGAAGAATACTATGAGGGGGCAATCGGTGAGATGAAAAGGAAATGCCCAAAGGCGCATTTTTATCTTTTTTCCGATGATATCCCTTATGTCAGGGAAAAATACAAAGGGGAAGCATATACGGTAGTGGACGTCAATAAGGGGAAGGACAGTTTTTATGATATCTGGCTGATGAGCAGATGCAAGCATAATGTATGCGCGAATTCCACCTTTAGTTTCTGGGGGGCGAGGCTGAACCGGAATAAAGATAAGACGATAATACGTCCATCCATTCATAAAAATTCACAGAAATTTGAACCGCAGCGGATGCATGATTTGTGGAAGGGATGGACGCTGATTGATAAAACGGGTAAAATTGTGTAAAATATGTAAAATATATGCTATAATGGGTTAGCTGCAACAGTATCATGGGTAAAGAACGGGTATCGGTTTGTGAATAAGAAAAATAGAAAAGACAATGGAAAATTAAAGATTGCCATGATTGGCCATAAAAGGATCCCTTCCAGGGAAGGCGGCGTGGAGATTGTGGTGGAAGAGCTGGCTGTCAGGATGGCGGCAAAAGGCCATACGGTAGAGGCGTACAACAGGTACGGGCATCATGTTTCGGATAAAAAATATGATGAGGACTATGGGAGAAAGGGACGCGAATATTACAAAGGAGTCCGCGTCAGGATCATCCCGACCTTTGAAAACAGCAAACTAAATGCGATCGTATATTCTTTTTTTGCCACATTGCGCGCTTTGCCCGGGGACTATGACGTGCTTCATTATCATGCCGAAGGCCCTTGTGCAATGTTGTGGATCGCCAAGCTCTTCGGGAAGAGGGTAGTGGTGACGGTGCATGGCCTTGACTGGCAGCGTGCAAAATGGGGGAATTTTGCATCGAAGGTGATCAAATTCGGGGAAAAGATGGCGGCAAAGTATGCCGATGAAGTAATTGTCTTATCCAAAAACGTCCAACAATATTTCTTAGAGCATTATGGGAGGAAGGCTATTTACATCCCCAACGGGGTAACGCGTCCTCAAATAGCCGGATGCGGGACGATAAAGGAAAAATACGGGCTGGAAAAAGACGGCTATATCCTTTTTCTTGCCAGATTAGTGCCTGAGAAGGGAATCCATTATCTGCTGAAAGCTTTCCGGGGGATTTCAACGGATAAAAAACTGGTAATTGCAGGCGGCAACAGCCATGCCATTGAATATATGGAAAAGATCCGGGCGATGGCGGCAAAGGACCCCCGGGTGATTATGACGGATTTTGTACAGGGACAGACTCTGGAAGAATTGTATTCCAATGCTTATTTTTTTGTTTTGCCAAGCGATGTGGAAGGGATGGCTCTCAGCCTGCTGGAAGCGATGAGTTATGGCAACTGCTGCCTGGTAAGCGATATTAAAGAAAATCTGGAAGTAATCGGGGAATATGGCTGTCATTTCCGAAAAAGCGATGTAAAAGACTTAAGGGATAAGATGGCGTCTTTGATCGCATCGCCGGATAAGACGGCGGAATATAAAAAAGCCAGCCAGGATTATATCTGCGGTAAATTTAATTGGGATGATATTACGAAGCAGACTTTGGAAGCCTATAGGATGGGAAGCGTTCCTAAAGCTCATGCCAGAGGGGGTTTTGGGAGGAAGCGTTAAGTCTGCCGGATGAGGATGGAATATGAAGGAAAATAATATTTCGATAGAAGAGGGGCTATATTACGCCTTCTTCAGTATCTTGCTGTTTGCCAAAGGAATCGGCCTGTATGACGGGCAGTTTCTTTTTAAATGCTTTCTTTTGGCTGCGGCGGCCTGTTGGGCGGGTAAAATGGCGGCTTCCCGTTACTGTGCAAGGGAAATGATAGGGATCGGCCTTTTTTTGGGGATTGGAGCGGTCACCTATCTTAAATCAGGGGAAAAGGGGATCCTGTTGTTTGTGATGATGCTTACAGGGATGAAAAACGTTCCGGTGAAAAGGGCGTTCCGCGTAGGGCTTTTGACTTGGGGGATTTCTTTTTTCCTTCTTACGTTCTCCTCCCTCTTCCATATGCAGGATATGGGGTATAAAGTACACGACAAGTTAGGCCTGGGTTATATTTTCCGTTACGGCTTAGGATACGCCCATCCGAATGTCCTTCATGTATCTTATTTTATTTTAGCTGTCTTCCTCGTGTATACATGGGGGGAGGAATATGGATGGAAAAGGTTTTTATGGCTTATGCTGGGCAATGCGCTGGCTTTTTCTTATTCCATCAGTTATACAGGAGTGGCGGTAGTGACGCTTTATCTGGCGGCGGCGCTTTATGCCGCGAAAAAGAAAAAAATAAACCTGGCAGTAAAGGCGGCCTGCATTCTCGTATATCCGGGATGCTGCCTGCTTTCTTTGTGGGGGGCTGTCCTTTTAAAAAACCATGAGGCTTTGTTTAAGATCATCAATAAAATCGTAAATGAAAGGTTAAGGCTTGCCCAGATTTTTCTTGTCAAAGAAAATATAAGCATATTTGGAGTGAAAGCGGCGGATATTATTACTGACAGCCTGACGATGGATAATGCGTATGTTTATCTGCTGATTACCCATGGTATTGCCGTTTTTGCTTTGATATCGGCAGGGTATCTGTATTTGGTTTATGTATACAGCAGGGAAAACAAGGCGCAGGAGCTGGCGGTCATTGTTTTTATCTGCTTTATGGGCATTATGGAGCCGTATTTGTTCAATACGTCTTTTAAAAATGTTGTGTTCTTATTTTTAGGCGAATTATTTTACCGCAAATGCGCCGGGAAGGGAAAGGAAATCGGAATCGGACCCTGGGTGGAACGCTGTAAAAAACGTCTCTTTCCCGTAGAAAGATGGGCGGCGCGGTGCAGGTTTTTTATGGACGGGCTTAAGAAGAGGAAAAAGAAACTATTGACAGCCGGCATGGCGGCCGGTATCCTGGCAGCGGTCATTGCCGGTACAGCCGGCTGGCGGCAGGCGCCGGCGGGTTATATTATCCCAAGAAACCAGACGGGGATAATCGACGAGGAATATTTTTATATTACGGATGACTGGGAAAGCCAATATCCCGGTTATAAAGCAGTTGGACAGATAGACAAAGATACGAAGGTAAATGCGTTCGGGGGGAAAATCGTGCAGATGGAGATCGTGCGGGGATATCAGAACGGGTTTTTGATCGGCAGCGTTTTGACGATGATCCTTCTTGCGGGATTTTATACGGTAAGGCTGATTAGGGAGCGGCAGGAGATATGAAAATATTGATGGTCAATAAATTTCTTTATCCCAATGGCGGTTCGGAGACTTATATATTTAAGATAGGGGAAGAACTGCAGAGGTTAGGGCATGAGGTACAATATTTCGGGATGGAGCATGAGCGGCGGGTTGTAGGCAACCAGGCAGACAGCTATACGTCCAATATGGATTTCCATACAGGGAAGCTTCGGAAGATATTTTATCCGTTTAAAATTATATATTCCGTGGAGGCGAGGAAAAAGATCCGCCTTGTGCTGGAACAATTCAGGCCGGATGCAGTGCATTTGAATAATTTTAATTTCCAACTGACCCCCTCGATCTTATATGAAATCAGGAAATATGAACGGCAGTCAGGCCGTCCGCTCAGGGTCGTATATACGGCCCACGACAGCCAGCTTGTCTGCCCCAACCATCTGATGCAGAACCCGGTGACAGGGGAACGCTGCAGGCAGTGTTTGGAAAATGGGCCGTCGGGCTGCATGAAAAATAAATGCATCCATGGCTCCAGGGTAAAGAGTATGCTGGGGATGATCGAGGGGATACTATATAAGAGATTGAAGGCTTATTCCAAAATAGATACGGTGATATGTCCCAGCCGCTTTATGAAAGAAACGCTGGATACGGATCCTTTGCTGCGGGAAAAAACGGCCGTATTGCATAACTTTGTGGACAAGCCTGAAATAAACGGGGATGGGAAAGAGGATTTTGTCTTATATTTTGGAAGATACTCCATGGAAAAGGGGATAGATACGTTGGTTAAGGCGTGTCAGGCATTGCCGGATATCCCATTTTGGTTCGCCGGGTCCGGGCCGATGGAAGATAAAGTGCGGGAATGCAGGAATATAAAGGCATTGGGCTTTTTGAGCGGGCAAGAGCTGTATGAGACGATTGCAAAGGCCAGGTTTACCGTTTTTCCATCGGAATGTTATGAAAACTGCCCATTTTCAGTCATGGAGTCCTTAGCCTGCGCGACCCCGGTGATTGGATCCAATCTGGGAGGGATCCCGGAGCTGATCGAAGAAAATGTAACCGGGGAATTGTTTGAAAGCGGCGATGGAGAAGAATTGAAGTCTAAGATAAAGGCGCTATGGGAAGACGGGCAGCGTCTCGAAAGATATACAAAGGCCTGTGGGAACGTACATTTTGATACATTGCAGGAATATTGCCGTAAGCTGCTTAAGCTGTATAAGGAGGATGCGAGGTAGAATATGTCAAAAAGAAAATTATATGGGACGGTCATAGTCACTTACCGGTGTAATGCGAGATGCAATATGTGCGACTGCTTTAAAGACCCCAGCAAACCGAGCGAAGAGATCACTTTGGAAGAGATACGCAAACTGCCGGAAATGGCGTTTACCAATATTACGGGAGGGGAACCGTTTATCCGCCGGGATATCCCCGATAT
Source organism: uncultured Lachnospiraceae bacterium (assembly GCA_948470755.1). Taxonomy (GTDB): domain Bacteria; phylum Bacillota; class Clostridia; order Lachnospirales; family Lachnospiraceae; genus Kineothrix. Next base: position 11,403 of record CAOKPU010000002.1, read on the forward strand.
CGTAAGGGAACTTTATAAAAAATCGGATCGTATCGTGATCTCCACGAACGGGTATTTTACCGACCGGATCATTGACTTGTGCAAGGAATTCCCCAAGGTGGGGATCCGCATCAGTATTGAAGGCCTGCAGGAAACCAACGACAAAATCAGGGGGATACCGGATGGGTTCAACAGGGGGTATACGACTTTGAAAACGTTGGTGGATATGGGGCATCCGGATGTAGGCTTTGGGATGACGGTGCAGGATATGAATTGCGAAGACCTGGTGCCTTTGTATCAGATATCCAATGATCTGGGGATGGAGTTTGCGACAGCCACCCTTCATAATTCTTTTTATTTCAGGAAGACGGACAATAAAATCGATGATAAACTGAAGGTGGCCCGGAATTTTGAGAAATTGATCCAAGAACTGCTTAAGAGCAAATCGCCGAAAAAATGGTTCCGGGCGTATTTCAATCATGGGCTGATCAATTATATTTATGGGAATAAGAGGCTGCTGCCCTGCGATATGAGCAAGAACGCCTTTTTTATCGATCCTTTTTGCGATGTGATCCCTTGCAACGGGATGAAGGAAAAGGCTGTGATGGGCAACCTGAAGGAGCAGACATGGGAGGAATTATGGAATTCAAAGCAGGCTAAGGAAGTGCGCGAATGCACAAGGAAATGCGACAGAAACTGCTGGATGATCGGCAGCGCATCCCCGGCTATGCATAAATATATTTGGGTGCCGGGCTGGTGGGTCATTAAGCATAAGTTTTTAAAAGGCGGAAAATATAGTTTGTATGAGGCGGCGAAAAAAGGATAGGGCGGATACGTGAAGGATAAGATCAAGGAAGTTTTGGCAAATATAGTATACTGGATGTATCAAAAGAAAATCTTGAAGAATCATATAAAAGTACAGACTGTGGACGAAACGATTGATGAGCTGATCCGGACGGACAAAAGCCTGGTCCGGTTCGGGGATGGGGAAATTGTGGTCATCAAGGGGAGCAACATCAAGCTGCAGCAGGCGTCGGCGGAGATATCGGAAGGGCTGAAAAGGATTATCGCATACCCTTATGACGGCCTTATGGTATCGCTGCAAGGGATTTTTGACGGGGTGGAAGACTATCAGGAGCAGAGCCGGCGTTTCTGGAAGGAGCATCTTTTCTTCTGCCGCAGGGTTTATCGGAAGTACTGCAGCCCGGAGCGCGTCTATGCCAATACGTCCTTTTCCCGGTTCTATTATGTGTTTGAGGATAAAAAGCCGTGCGGGGGCTGGATCGATAAGATCAGGAGGATATGGGAAGATAAGGATATTGTGGTAGTGGAAGGGGCGAAAACCCATAACGGCGTGGGGAATGACTTGTTTGCATATGCCAAAAGCGTGGAAAGGATTATCTGTCCTTCCAGCAACGCCATGCATGCTTTTGACGATATCCTTTCTGCGTGTGTAAGTTATCCCAAAGACAGGCTGTTCCTGCTTTCCGTAGGGGTAACGGCGAAGTTTCTGGCGGAAGGTTTATTTTTAAAGGGATACAGGGTTATTGATATCGGCAATTTGGATATGGAATACGAATGGTATCTGCAAAAGAGCGGCAGTAAAACACCGCTGCCAAAACACAGTATAGAAGGGGAAGAGGCGGATCGGGCGGCGGGATATACGGAATATCTGGCGCAGGTGAAAAAAAGGATTTTAGCGGAAAGATAAGAGGCGCATATGTTTTCAAAAATAAATTATATTTTTTCAAGAAAAGATAAAATCTTGCTGTTTTTACTGCTTGGGGCAGTAGTGGCAGGCAGTTTTATGGAATTGCTGGGGGTATCGATATTCTCCCCTTTTGTCGAGGTGATCACCAGGCCTGCGATCATCCATGAAAAGGAGTATTTGGAATATTTCTACGAAGCGTTTCATTTTACTTCCGAAGAAGACTATCTGGTGGCGCTGGCGGCGTTGATCATTGTGATTTATGTTGTAAAAAATATATATTTGTCATTAGAGAAAAACTGGATGTATAAGTTTTCTTACAATATGCAGAAGAAATTATCCGTAAGGCTGCTGACCGCTTATATGGAGGAGCCTTATTCGTTTCACCTGAATAAGAATGTGGCCATACTGCAAAGGAGCTTACAGGAGGATACGGATCTGTTTGCCAAGGGCATCATCCATCTTTTGGAACTGTTTGCGGAAGTGGCGATCTGCGTTGTCCTGGGGATCTATCTTTTCTTTGTCAGCCAGTCGATCACCGTTATCGTCGTAGGGCTGTTGTTAGTCTGCGTAGGGATCTTTACGGGGATATCCAGGAAGTTTTCCGGAAGCATCGGGAAGGAAAGCCAGGAATATAAGGGGAAATTATATCAGTGGATGAACCAGGCGCTGGGAGGGATAAAAGAAATCAAGATACTGAACAGGGAACGCTATTTTATTAAAGAATATGATACATATTTTACCAGATATGTAAGAGGGCTGCGCCTGAACCGCCTGATCGGTATGCTGCCAAAGCACGTGGTGGAGACGGTCTGCATGAGCGGCCTTTTGCTCGCGGTAATTATTAAGATACGTTATGGGCAGAAAGATATCGGGGAGTATATCACCCAGCTTGCGGTATTTGCGGTAGCCGCGTTTAAGCTTCTGCCTGCGGTAGGGAAGATCAATGAACATTTAAGCTGCATCCTGTATTCGGCCCCTTCCGTGGATCTGATCTATCATGATTTAAAGGATATCGACAATGAACGGCGGGAAAACAAGGGAGAGATGTTGGATTGGAAATTTACTGACAGGATCAAAATCTCCAATGTGAAATATCATTACCCCGATGTGGAAGAAAATGTGATTGACGGTGCGGATTTTGAAATCCGCAAAGGACAGGCGGTAGCCTTTGTGGGGGCTTCCGGCGCCGGAAAGACTACGATGGTGGATATCATCTTAGGGCTGCTGTCCCCCCAATACGGAAGGATCAAAGCGGATGATCTGGATATTAACAAATATAAGAGTACATGGCAAAAGGAGATCGGGTATATCCCTCAGACCATATATTTATCGGATGATTCCATCCGCAATAATATTGCTTTTGGGATTCCGAAAGAAGAAATCGATGATGGGGCGGTAGTGGAAGCTATCCGCAAAGCGCAGCTTTCGGAGTTTGTGGAAAATCTTCCGGACGGCTTGGATACGTTTGTCGGCGACAGGGGAGTAAGGCTTTCCGGCGGGCAAAGGCAGAGGATCGGGATTGCAAGGGCCCTTTATCATGATCCGGAGATCCTGGTGCTGGATGAAGCGACTTCGGCGCTGGATACGGAGACGGAAGAGGCGGTAATGGAATCCATTGATCAGTTAAAGGGAAGCAAGACAATGCTGATCATTGCCCATCGGCTGACTACCATCAAAAATGCTGATGTGGTATATGAAGTGGGCGATGGGAAAGTAGCCAAGAAGGAAAATAGATTGAAAAACCAGCTTGATAGCTGATTTTATCAATCGGCTATTTGTGCCGGAGCATCACAAATAGCCCTGATGGCAGACGCAAATCTGATATTTGCGCCGCCCCGTCGCGTAAACGCTCCGGAATGGAGATTAACATGAATAAGATAGTGTTTGTCGTGCCGGATATGGCCGGCGGGGGGACCGAAAAAGTAATTACACTGTTGGCCAACGAATATGTGAAGAGAGGGATAGAGGTGGGCATTCTTACCTTTGCCGGGAACGAATACGCCTACCCTTTGGATGAACGGGTAGAAAGATACAGCGCGGCAATGCCTTCTAACGGGAATCCTTTGGTGAGGTTAAAGCGCCTGGCCCATATGAGGCAGTATTTTAAACGTAATAAAGGGTGCAGGATATTTTCCTTCAGCACTATCGGAACAGGATTTGTGGTGCTTTCGACCTTATTTATGGGGCGGGATATGCTCGTATCGGAACGGACCGATCCGCAGACGTGTGATCATAAGGCTTACCGCAATTTCTTTTACCGTTTTGCGAAATGCCTTGTTTGTCAGACGCAGGACGGGGTAAAATGTTTTCCGGCATCTATCCGGAGAAAAGCGTGCGTGGTGGGAAACCCGGTTTCGGAAGAACTGGCGAAAGCCTATACGGGAAGCAGGAAAAAAGAAATTGTTACGGCAGGAAGGCTGCAGCCGGTAAAGAATCAACGTATGCTGATAGAGGCTTTTGCCTTGTTTTCGGGCCGTTTTAAAGATTATACCCTTCATTTTTACGGGAAAGGCCCCTTGGAAGAGGAGTTGAAAGAACAGGCAAAGAGGTTGGGGCTGAAGGATAAGGTGATTTTTCACGGGTTTTCCGGCAGAGTGGATCAGGATATCCGGGAAAGCAGTATGTTTGTCCTTTCTTCCGATTATGAGGGAATCTCGAATTCGATGGTGGAAGCGCTGGCTCTGGGGCTTCCGGTCATTGCTACGGATTGCCCCATCGGCGGGTGCCGGATGTATATAGAGCCTGAAGTCAATGGGCTGTTGGTGCCGGTAGGGGATGCGCAGGCGATGGCGGACGCTATGTGCCGCCTGGCCGAAGATACACGACTGGCAAAAAAAATGTCGGAAAATGCGGTAAAAGTCCGGGAAGAATATTCCATTGGGAAAATAGCGGATCTTATGCTGCAGGCAGCCGAGGGGGTGGAACGATTATGAAAGTAATGTATATGTCCCATAGATATCATACGAACCAGAATGCAATCGTTAAGGGCTGGAAAGATCACGGCGATGAAGTGCTTTTTTGCAGCCAGTATGCGGGGAAAATAGAGGATTATACGTATACGGAGCCGGTGGTGGTCGGTTATTCGCCGGTTTACCGGCTGTTGGATTATGTATATGTGCATTTCCTGGCAAGGAATAACCCTGCGGCAATCGACTTAAAAATAAAGTGCGGCTTTCCTCCCATCGGGAAACTGGCGGGAATCATCAAAAGCTTCGGGCCGGATCTGGTCATTATGAGGGAGCGTTCTCTCTATTCCATATGCACATATGCATTGTGCCGGCATTATCATATTCCGGCCTGCCTGTATATGATGAACCCGGTATGGGGAGAAAAGCCTAAGATGGATCCAGCACACCGGATCGTCAGGAAACTGACCCCTCCCTTACGGCTGACCCCTTCCATGGTAATCGGTACAAACCGGGAAGGGAAGACGAAAGACAAGAATGCTTTCTTTGCTCCCTATCTTATGGAACCTCAAGTATCACCGGAGGAAAAAGAATATTTTCAGGGGGATCGGATCAATATTTTGGCAATCGGGAAGTACCAGGAGCGGAAAAACCATTTTCTGATAATCCAGGCGGTGGAAGCCCTGATGGATAAGTATCCCAGGATCCATTTGGATATCGCAGGGGAGATGTCCAATGATTTTCACAGGGAATACTATAAGAAAGTAAAAAAATATATGAAAGAACATTCGTTGGAAGAAACGGTGACTTTGTATGCCAACCTGAATAAGGAAAAAATGACGGAGGAATATAAGAAGGCGGATCTGTTCGTGATCCCAAGTACCGGGGAACCCGGCGCAGTCAGCCATCTGGAGGCGATGGCCTTCTCCGTTCCCGCTATCGGAGGAACGGATAACGGGACGGCAAGCTATATCATACCGGGGGAAACAGGGTATATCTTTCAGGATAAGAGTGTGGAGGATCTGGCCGAAAAAATCGAATTGGTGATTAAAGATGAAGCGGAGTTAAAGCGGATGGGGAGAAAAGCATATGAACATGTAAAAAATGATTTCCAGTTCGATAAATATTATGATGGCGTAAAGAAAGTGATGGAACGGTACGGGAGCATGGAAGATAGTGTGAGAAGAACTTCTAAAGCTCAACAGCATAGGCTGTTTCGCTAAGAAGTTCTACGACTTGCTTTGCAAGTCTTTCTCACACCGAAAAATGCCTGAAATGCGGCATTTTCTGCATGGATTTGAGATTCCGCGAAGCGGAATCATGGGGGATTAGATTGAAAAATCAGCTTGATAGCTGATTTTATCAATCGGCTATTTGTGCCGGAGCATCACAAATAGCCCCGATGGCAGACGTAAATCTGATATTTGCGTCGCCACGTTGCGTAAACGCTCCGAAATGGAGGACTAGGGTGAAACGGAGAGTGACATTGGCGGTATTGACTCCTGCTTATAATCGGAAGGATACATTGGAAAAACTATATGACAGTTTAAAGGCGCAGACATGCCCGGACTTTTTCTGGCTGATCGTGGATGACGGAAGCGGGGATGGGACGGAAGGACTGGTGCGGGGGTGGATGGAAGAAGGGCAAGTGGAGATCGGTTTTATAAGAAAAGAAAACGGGGGAAAGCATACGGCGTTAAATGAGGGGATTGGCAAAGTCAAACAGGATCTGGTTTTTATTGTGGACAGCGACGACTATCTGACGGAGGATGCGGTGGAGACTGTCCTGGCGTATGCGGAGAAGTACGAGGCAGAACGGGAAACAAAAAAGCTTTGCGGCTTTTGTTTTTTGCGGCATGATTCGGAGGGAAAGGTGAATACCGCTTACTTTCCAAAGGATGAGTATATTGATAACTATGTGGAAACGCGGATTAATGGAAATATAGGCGGGGATAAGGCGGAAGTTTTTTATACGGAAGCGCTGCGTCAGTTCCCGTTCAAAGAATATCCCGGGGAAAAATTCATGCCGGAGGATGCTGTCTGGATCGCTATGTCTCAAAAATATGATATGGTCCATATTAATAAAGGGATCTATATCTGCGATTATCTGGAGGGAGGGTTGACCAGGACGGGCAGGGCGATGAAGATCCATTCCCCCAAAGGGATGATGCTTCGCTCCAAACTGTTTTTGAATGATGGGAGAGTGTGCCTTAAGGTAAAGGTAAAGATGGCTTTGCTCTATGGGGTTTATTCCGGATTTGCCGGAATCCGCTTTCGCGAAGCCGCCGCCGCGCTTGGGGGTAAATGTGTATGGGGGTATGCATTGTTTTATTTGTGTTATCTTCCGTCTGTCATGATACGGCGTCGGTGGAAGAAGCAGTTGGGGTTAGAGGAATGAGAAAGTATATAGATAAGTTATTTTTCCAATGGGATATCGTTTCGCTGATTATCGTGCTGTTGTCGCAGGAAGCTTTGGTGCTTATGATCGATGGGCATTTTTATAACGATACTTTGCTGATTTATATTCTGCCGCTGCTTTTATGGAATCTGCGTGGGAGAATCCGCAAAAGATCCGTGACATGGTTCGGGCTGGGTGCGGCTGCGGCTGCAGGTGCGGCAGGCAGCCTGTTTATGTACGGCCTGCTTAAGAATATGGAAAGGGCAGGTCAGGAAACCGGACATGCAGTTTTAAAGATCATTTATGCCGGGGCGGGGACGGCATCTGTCTTTGTATATTTATGGCCGTTTTTTAGGGAGAATATCCGGCGGTGGATGCAGCAGCGGACGGGCAGCCGGAAAATCAGGGATATTGCTTTTTGTGTGCTTCTGGCGCCGGCTATGTGGATGCAAAAGGAGATTCCTGTTACATCTTTGACGGGATGGATAACCGCTTTTATCTGCTTTGCTTCCCGGATGGGGCAGGAGGAAGAGGGCGGAAGGGACGATGTGCTTTCAGCAATTTTTGCCGGAATCCTGGCCTGCTGTATGTCATTTGGGAATATGATCCATACGGCGGATTTTCTGGATAGTACGGGAAAGAAGCTAATCTTTGCCATGGTTATAAGCACGGCGGGCTGGTATGCTGTATGGAGGCAGTTTATCTACGAAATACTTCTTTGTCTGGACGGCGGGAGAGGGATCATTCTAAAGGGGAAGAGGGAAAGGAGCGGAAAACGGTTTGCTTTTTATATGCTGTTGATGCTGGCGGCATGGCTGCCGTATTTTCTTGGATTTTATCCGGGAGTGCTTAGCAGCGATTCGGTTTCCCAAGTGCAGCAGATTATCGGGCAGCTCCCTTCCAGCAATCATCATCCATGGATCCATACCCAATGGATCGGCGTCTGCTACAGGATCGGGTATGGGTTGTTTGGAAGCGCAAACGGGGGCGTGGCGGTTTATTCCATAGTATCCATGCTCTTGCTGGCGGCGGCATTTGCGGGGATATGTGAATGGCAGCGCCATGCCGGGCTGCCCTTTACGGTCAGGATCCTTAGTATGGTTTTTCTTGCCCTATGTCCCTTTAACGGGATTTATTCGATCACCATGTGGAAGGATATTCCATTTGCCGCATTTATGATATTATTTATGTTGAATCTTCTGGATCTGGCGGAGGACAGCGCCGGCAAAGGGAAGGCGGCGGCCTATGTCGCCTTAAGCATCCTCGTCTGTATCTTCAGGAGCAACGGGATTTACGCATGGTTGTTTACCGTTCCTTTTTTATTGTGGCAGTTAAGGGCGGAGTGGAAAAAGTGGGCGGTTCTTTCAGCCGCAGTGATGGGAGCCTTCCTGCTGTATAAGAGCCTGCTTCTGCCTTCCCTGGGGGTGGTTGAGCCGGATGCGGTAGAATCCCTTTCCATCCCGGCGCAGCAAATCGCATGTGTCATAGCCAAAGGCGGGGAACTGCCGGAGGACGCGGCAAAGGAACTGGGACAGATCGTAGATATTGCAAAAGTGCCGGAAACCTATCATAGCCATACATCGGATCCAATAAAAAAACTGGTGCGTTCTTTTGGGAATCTGGAATATATCGGGCAGCATAAAGGGAGTCTGGCAAAGATATATGTGGAAACAGGGATAAAGAACCCATATTTGTATCTGGAAGCTTTTATAGAGCAGACAAAGGGCTATTGGTATCATAAAGAAAATGACTGGATCTATCATACGACATTTATCACGGAGAATGATATTGATATCCGGAGGGACGGGAAGCTGCCCGGAGCGGTGGTCAAAGGGATGGAAAAGCTGTTGGCTTTATGCCTGGACGGGTTCCATGTAGTGTGCAGCCTGGCGCTGTTTACTTACGCCGTCCTTTTCAGCATATTGGTTTCCCTGCTAAAGCGGAAGCCGGTAACTGTGTATATGCCGCTTCTGGGGCTGGTATTGACATTGCTGGCTGCAACTCCCAGATATGGCGATTTCCGGTATGTGTACCCATTGTTTGCGGCATTGCCTTTATATCTGGGAAATATGGTATACTCTTATAAAGAGGAATAAAGTCAAAGAGGGGTGAGATGATGTTGACAAGAAAACTGGGCTGCGGCCTGGAACGGGGAGTTGAATTATTGTTTGGGATACTGATGTTTTACCTTTGGCTGACCAGTATCTTTTTCAATGCGGTTACGACTGAATCGGAGGCGAATTATATCAATCGGGACAAATGGATGCTTCATCTTCTGATCTTGATTTTGTTTGTTTTCTTTTGCGCTTTATGCAGGAAGAGGGGGATCCGTTTCCCTTCCGGATGGACGGCGGGCCTGTTTGCCGTAGCTGCCTGTGCCGGGATTTTGTGGATCCTGATGGTACAGACGATACCATGTGTGGATCAGGGAGATGTGGTGCGTATTGCATCGAAACTGATGGAAGGCAACAGCGAAGAATGGCTGCCCTTTGGCTATATGCATCGTTATCCGGATCAACGGACCATTGTATTCTTATACTATCTGCTCTTTCATATGGTGGGAAAAGGCAATTATTTGTGCATACAATTACTGAATGTACCTTTTTTATTGATTTCCATTTATTTTACGGGCAGAATCATAAAAAGGATTTTTCCGGAAGGAAGCCGGGCGGCCGTCATGACGGGGATGGTTTGCTGCATTCCTTTCGGTATGTATATTACTTTTGTATATGGAACGGTCATGGGGCTTATGTTTAGCGTAATCGGGATTGATTGTATGCTTTGCTGTATGGAGGATTTCCGGTGGAAGCATTGCCTGCTGGGCGCATTCAGCATGTTGCTGGCGGTGTGGTCGAAAACAAACTATTTGATTTTCCTGATAGCGGTGATCTGTATGCTGGCTGCTGATATGGTAAAATCTTTCCGGCCCGGAAAGCTCCTTTTGGCAGCGATGGTGGTTTTTGTTTATATTGCCGGGATGGCGGGGCTGGATGCTGTCTTAAGCTCAATGATCGGAATGGAGATCCCGAAAGGGGTGCCAAAGGAAGGACATGTAATCATGGGGCTGAGCGATGACAGTTACCGGGGGCCGGGATGGTACAATGGATATTTACTGTCGAAATTTAATGAGCTGGGATGCGATCATGAAACGTCCAAAGAATATATGCGGCAGGAGCTGGCCGGATTGATCGAGAAGCGTATGGAGGAACCGAAAGAGACGCTGCGGTTTTTCTTCCGGAAAAATGCGACGCAGTGGAGCAGCCCGGCTTTCCAGTGCTTTTGGATCCAGACGATCTGCGAATCAAAAATCCAACAGCCCCGGGTGGTGCGTTCGGTGTTATATGGGGATGGGATGCTGCATAATATCCTGTCCGATTTGTTCAATATTATGCAGAGCCTTGTCTATGCCGGGGTATGTATTTTTCTGGTTTTTCACCCGAAACTGGAAAGCAGGCAGTTGATCTTCGCCATTGCATTTATCGGCGGGTTCCTCTTCCATACGTTTTGGGAGGCAAAGGGGCAATATACTGTGGTATATTATTTCTGCATCATCCCTTATGCCGTAATGGGCTATCAAAGTATAGCGGAGTGGCTGGAGAATGCGCACTTTTTTCTTGATAGGAAGTCCCGTCGTCAGACGGACATAAATTGACTACAAAAACCCTTCGGGGGATGCGCACTGCGCGCAAGAGGGAAATGGCTGCTGTCGCAGCCGCGCTCCGGCGCGAGTGTGCGTCAGGACGCACACTTTTTATCTGGATTTATGTCTGCGGCTCGAAGTTCGCAGGCTGTGAGAAAGGGCATGGTTTTTTATGAAACTTTCGCTGGTTATACCTTGTTATAACGAAGAACTGAATATCAGGCCTTTTTATGATGCGGCTGTCAATGCCTTTTCCGGCATGGGGTATCGTTTTGAACTGGTTTTTGTAAACGATGGAAGCAAAGACGGCACTTATCAGGAGCTGAAAAAACTTTGTGAGGAAAAAAAGACGGCGGTGACGGTATTGAATTTTTCACGGAATTTTGGGAAAGAGGCGGCAATCTATGCGGGGCTGCAGTCTGCCAGGGGAGAATATATTGCCTTGATTGATGCGGATTTGCAGCAAAGGCCGGAGATCGTGGCGCAGATGGCGGCGATCCTGGATGAACACGAGGAATACGATTGCGTCACAGCCTACCAGGAATACCGGAAAGAAGGCCGGATGATGGGATGGTTTAAGGATAACTTCTATAAGATCATAAATAAAATGTGCGATATTGAATTTGTATCCGGAGCCAGTGATTTCCGTACCTTCCGCCGGTGTGTGGCGGATGCGGTCCTGTCTTTGCCGGAATGCGACCGCTTTTCCAAAGGGATTTTCTCATGGGTAGGATTTGAAACCTTTTATATTCCCTATACTGTGGAGGAAAGATATGCGGGGGAAACAAAATGGTCGTTTTGGAAGCTGGTGAAGTATGCCGTTTCGGGCATGGTGTCTTTTTCCACTTTCCCTTTGAAAATTGCGACTTTCATGGGAGGGTTTGTGTCCGCGCTTGCGATTTTTTATATGATTACCGTAGTGATACAAAAGCTGGTTTTTTCTATTGATATCCCGGGGTATCCAACGATTATCGTGCTGATCTTGCTGCTGGGGGGATTGCAGCTTATGATTCTGGGGATTTTGGGGGAATATATTGCCAGAGGTTACATGCAGGGGAAGAAGAGGCCTGTTTATGTATTGAAAAATAAATTGACCAGCGATGACGGTATGGATGGGGGGCAATGAGGATGAATGAAAAAAGATGGGATTGGATGAATTATCTGTTGTTGTTCGCAGCAGCCGTAGTGTTTGTATTATTTTTTTCCACAAGCACTTCGCCTCTGTATGGGGGATATGGGTCGGATTCGGCGATTTTCCAGGTGATAGGGAAATACTGGGCAAAGGGGAAAATCCCGTATTTGGAATTATTCGATCATAAAGGGCCTTATATTTTCCTGGCGGACGCGGCAGGATATGCCATAACACAAAGCAAATATGGGATCGTGCTGCTTCAGTGCGTTAATTTGTTTGTTATGCTGATAGGGGTATATAAAGTGGGGATTTGCTTTTTTGATAAGAAGAATGCAATGCTTTGGACGATGATTACCCTTGGTTTTTTGTCTTTGTGTTATGAGGGGGGGAATTTGACGGAAGAATTTGTCCTTCCTTTTCTTGCATTCTGCGTGTATTGGCAGATTGAGTTCCTAATGAAAGAAGATTGGCGGGGAGATGGGCATGGCTATTGGCAGTCTTTTTTCTATGGGGTGACATTTGCGCTCTGTGTCCTGACAAGGCTCACCAACGCCGTGGGACTATGCTGCGGCATCTTTGTTATCCTTTGTATTCTGGCCAGGGAGAAAAAATGGAGGAATATAGGCGGCTGTGCGATAAGCGTGCTGGCCGGGACGGCGGCGGCAGGGCTTCCGTTTGTTGTGTACTTCCAAAGCAAAGGCGCTCTTTATGAGATGTTCCTCGGAACGATATTGCAGAATATCAAAGCGGCGGAAGCGGTAACTACTTTCTGGTGGAGCGAGCCGCATTCCCTGGTGGGATGGGTCCATATTGTGATCGCACATTTTATCAGCTATGGATTGATTGCAGCGGGGGTGGCCGCTTTGATAAAAAAGAAGGGAGAGTGGGCGGCTTATTTCTTATTCGTGGGGACAGGGATGACCGCATATCTTGTGACGCGTTATGCTTTTTACCATTATATGATGATAGCCATCCCGTTTTTGCCTGCCGTGGCGGCAGTCGTGACGGATATAGGGAAGCATAAGGGGAAATTGCGGGCCGGGCTGGCTGTATTTTTAGGAATATTCATTGTTTATCAGGCATTTACCGTATACCGGGATTCGTGGAATAAAGATAGGAAAGAGCCGGCATATGCTACTTTGCTGCAGGAGATGCCGGAGGAAGGGAAAGACTCCTTTGTGGCTTATAATGTGAAGGCGGATATTTATCTGTTGTATGGGCTGGAACCCTGCTACAGGTATTTTCATCATCAGGATGCCCAGGCTTCCAAAAATATGGAACTACAAAAAGAAATCCGGGAGGAATACGGAAGCGGTAAGGCACAGTGGATATTGGTAATGGAGACAGAGTTTGAAAACTGTATACAGGAAATCCTTGATAAAGAATATATATGCGCGGTAAAGGATGGGGAATACTCCCTATATTACAGAAATTAGCGTGAAGAGAAGTTCTAAGGCTCAACAGCAGGGGCTGTTTCGCCAAGAACATCTAGGGTTCGCGCAGCGAACCGCCCTTCACGCAGGAGAATGCCTGAAATGCGGCATTCTCCCAGACAAGCTTGCTTGTCTTGGGATTTTGAGATTCCGCGAAGCGGAATCATGGTGGTTAGGTTGAAAAATCAGCTTGATAGCTGATTTTATCAATCGGCTATTTGTGCCGGAGCATCACAAATAGCCCCGATGGCAGACGCAAATCTGATATTTGCGTCGCCCCGTCGCGTAAACGCTCCGGAATGGGGGTTAGCGTGAGAAGAACTTCTGAAGCTCAACAGCAGGGGGAATGAGTATTGTCCTTTTTCATGGAGTATGGTAAAGTAAGGAAATCGGAAGGAGTAGGGAACAGTGAAGAAAAAACTGGGGATTTTAGTGGTTGTGGAGGTAATCGGGATGATTCTGGCAATCATATTGTCCGTGAATCATTTTCATACAAGGGAAGCGGTTTTTCAATATGGGCAGGATGATTTCCAATGCTTTGCGGGGAATTCGGACAGTGGGTTTTATGTAGACGCCGGCATGGAGGAGTTTAAGGATATCAGGGTGGGGTTGCCTGGGGTGGATCTGCCGGAGGGCAGCTATCTGGTGGATGTGGAATACAACGCAAAAGGAAAGGCTCATCTGGCCGTCAATTATTCCCATGGGAAAGGGGATTATGACCTGAGCGGGAATATTGCATTAAGCGACATAGAATCCCATAAATGTTTTGATATTATGGTGGATGGGAAAGAAGGGCCGGTGGCTGTCTTTGGGCGTTTGAACAGTGAATGCGGCGCAGGGGATTATCTTTTGCTTTTGAATGTTACGGTTACCAGTACTTTTGCATGGTACAGGATACGGTTAGTCTGCCTGTTTTTGCTGTTTGTACTGTTGGATTTATGTATCTGGCTGTACGGTATGCGGCGGGAGATCCATTTTCCGGAGGAAAAAAAGAAAGCTTTGGCAGGGGTCTGCCTGATTGCTTTCATTGCCTGTATCCCGGTGATGACGAACTATTTATTTATGCAGCAGGATATGATTTTTCATTTAAACCGGATCGAAGGGATCAAGGAGGGGCTGCAGGCGGGGGATTTCCCGGTAAAGATACAGCCTCATTGGTTAAACGGCCATGGGTATCCGGTTTCTATTTTTTATGGCGATTTCTGGCTATACATCCCGGCGCTGTTGAGGCTGGCCGGCCTGCCGATGCAAAGCTGCTATAAAATATTTATCATACTTTCTAATCTTGCTACGGCGGGGATTTCTTATATTTGTTTCCGGAAGATGAGCGGCAGCAGGAGGGCCGGGCTTGCGGCATCGGCGCTATATACTTTAAATTTATATAGGCTGACGAATGTATATGTGCGTTCCGCCGTGGGGGAATTTACGGCAATGATATTTTTCCCTTTGATTTTATTCGGGTTATGGCATATTTTTGCTGAAAGCCCGGAAAAAGTGAAAAAAGGGAATGTGTGGATGGTATTGTCCTTTGGCTATTTAGGAGTGCTGTTTTCCCATTTGATCAGTTGTGAAATGATCGGGTTGTTTACGATATTTGCTTGTATCCTGCAAGTGAAGAAAGTGTTTGTGAAGGAGCGGTTCTTTGCGCTGTTAAAGGCATTGATTGGTTTGGTGACAGGAGGGGCCTGGTTCTGGCTTCCTCTTCTGGAATATATGCAGCTTGATTTCCTTTCCGGCGATATGGATCGTTTTTCCATATATCGCCAACAGGAAAGAGGGATGTTCTGGGCGCAGTTTTTTACTACCCGCTATAATGTGAATGGCGAGAGCCAGACGGTGGGCATGGGGATGACAGGAGAAATGCCATTGACGTTAGGGGTGGCGTTTTTATTGATTATACTGGCGGTTGTTTATGTAAGCATTTGTTACAGGGAAGGGATACAAAATAAAAGGGAATGGATGGCGGGCATCCTGTTGACGGGGCTTTCTATCTGGATATGTACGAAAGATTTCCCGTTCCGGTGGCTGGCGGAGAAACTTGGGTTTACAAAGCTTTTCATTAACAGTTTGCAGTTCCCGTGGCGTTTCCTGGCGGTGGCAGCCTTGTTGTGCATATGGCTCTTTTTGATGATCCTGCGGAATACGGAATTGAGGGAAATGGAAAAGGGGATATTTACCGTGGTAGTATGCACCGTGCTTCTGATCAATGGCATGGATCTTATGAGCGAAGTGATGAGCAATGCCCAGATCACCAGGATCTTTGACGGAAGGGCGCTTTCTTCGTTCGGAGTGGGCGGCGGTGAGTATATGTTCAGCGGTTACCAAATGGATGATTATGTAAGCGGGATAACGGATATGGGAACCGGGGTGGAAGTGGCCGGGTGGGAGAAAAACGGCAATGGGGCCGATCTTCAGGTTACAAACGCCGTTACGGAGGAACAGACGCTGGAACTTCCCTTAATTCTTTATAAAGGATATCGGGCAAAGGATGTCCGGACAGGCGAGGAATTGGAACTAAGCAGCGGCAAATCCCATCGGGCGGTGCTGCATCTGCCGGGCGGATATTCGGGAAGCGTAAAAGTAAAGTTTGTGGAACCGTGGTATTGGAGAGCGGCAGAACTGATTTCTTTGGCCGGTTATATATGGGCGGCGGTTTTCTTGTATCATCGGAAATTGCTTCGCAATCCCCGATGATACAAGACCCCTCCGGGGGATGCGCACTACGCGCAGAGGAAGAGGCTGCATTGGCAGCCGAGCTGCGGCGCAGGAGAGCGCGGGCCGCGCAATCATTGAGATCATCGGAAATTGCTTCGCAATCCCCGATGATACAAGATCCCTCCGGGGGGATGCGCACTACGCGCAGAGGAAGAGGCTGCACTGGCAGCCGCGCTGCGGCGCAGGAGAGCGCGGGCCGCGCAATCATTGAGATCATCGGAAATTGCTTCGCAATCCCCGATGATACAAGACCCCTCCGGGGGGATGCGCACTACGCGCAGAGGAAGAGGCTGCTCTGGCAGCCGCGCTGCAGGGAAGGAGGAGTGGTTCTTGCGTAGCAATATTTTGTATGTGGTGATTCCTTGCTATAATGAGGAAGAAGTATTGCCGGAGACGGCAAGGCGCCTGAAAGAAAAAATGGAATGCCTGATGGCAGGGAAGATGATTTCGCGAAACAGTAAAATTATATTTGTCAATGACGGCTCTAAGGATCATACCTGGGATTTGATTCAGGAGATGCACCGGGAGGATGCGCTATACGGAGGGATTAATCTGACCCGCAACCGGGGGCATCAGAATGCGCTTCTGGCAGGGCTGATGACGGTGAAAGAGTATGCGGATATCATGATTTCCATGGATTCTGATTTGCAGGATGACATCGGGGCCATGGATGAGATGTTAAAGAAATATCAGGAAGGCATTGATATAGTATATGGGGTGAGAAGCAGCAGGAAAACGGACACTGTTTTTAAGAAGGCGACGGCGGAATGTTTTTATGAGATTATGAAATTCCTCGGCGCGGATACCGTCTTTAATCATGCGGATTACCGGTTGATGAGTAAAAGGGCGGTGGAAGGGTTGGCTGAGTTTACGGAGGTGAATCTATTCCTGCGGGGAGTGATACCATTGGTCGGATATCCTTCGGACTTTGTATATTATGAAAGAGGGGAACGGTTTGCCGGTAAAAGCAAGTATCCGCTGGGCAAGATGGTTTCTTTTGCGGTGGAAGGAATCACCTCGTTAAGTATCCGGCCTATCCGTTTGATAACCGTCTTGGGGTTCTTGATTTTTTTGATGAGTATTGTTATGCTGATATATAGTTTTGTCCGTCATTTTATGGGAGCTACTATTGTGGGCTGGACAACCCTCATGATATCGATCTGGGCGATTGGGGGATTGATCCTTTTAAGCCTGGGAGTAGTAGGGGAATATATCGGGAAAATATATTTGGAAACGAAGAGGAGGCCGAGGTTTCTTGTAGAACAGTTCCTGCATGGGACGGACGGGGAAGAAGAGAAAAATGCCGGCAGGAGATAAGACAGAAGGAGAAGCCGGCCGGAGACAGAAGGAGAGAGATTATGAAACTTGTAGTAGCAGGAACCGGATATGTGGGTTTGGTAGCAGGGGTATGTTTTGCGGAAGTGGGGCATGATGTCACCTGCGTCGATGTGGACGAGAAAAAGGTAAAATTGATGGAGTCAGGGGTTTCCCCTATCTATGAGGCGGATCTGGAAGAACTGATGCGGAAAAACTATGCGGCGGGAAGGCTTCATTATACGGTGGATTATAAAAACGCCTATAAGGATGCGGACGCCATCTTTATAGGGGTAGGGACTCCGGAACAGCCGGACGGTTCCGCCAATTTAAGTTATATTGCTACGGTATCCAGACAGATTGCGGAATCTGTGGAAAGAGACTGTCTGGTAGTTGTAAAATCTACGGTGCCGGTAGGGACGAACGATAAGGTAGAGCAGTTCATCAAAGACTTTCTGGTAAACGATGTGAAGATTGAGGTGGCTTCCAATCCGGAATTTCTGGCGCAGGGTTCCGCCGTACATGATACGCTTCATGCCGCAAGGATTATTATAGGTACTGAAAGTAAGGAAGCGGAAGAGGAATTGTTGAAAATATATGAACCGTTTGGGCTTCCGGTGGTATCCGTTAATCGCAGGAGCGCGGAAATGATTAAATATGCGAGCAACGATTTTCTGGCCCTTAAGATATCTTATATGAATGATATTGCAAACCTTTGCGAATTAGTAGGGGCGGATATCGAAGACGTGGCAAAGGGGATGAGCTATGACGCCAGGATTGGGGCGAATTTCCTAAAGGCGGGCATTGGCTACGGCGGAAGCTGTTTCCCGAAGGATACAAAGGCGTTGAAATTCCTTGCGGAAAAGGCCGGATATCATCTGGAAACGGTAGAGGCGGCGGTATCCGTCAACGCAAGGCAAAAAACGAGGCTGTTTCAGAAGGCCTGCGACAGGATGATTACTTTCCAGGGGCTGAAGGTGGCGGTCTTAGGGCTGGCCTTCAAACCGGGTACGGATGATTTAAGGGAAGCCCCTTCCATCGATAATGTGGATCTGCTGCTTGCGCACGGGGCGGAAATATATGCTTATGACCCGGTGGCCGAAGACAACTTTAAGAAAAAATATCCGGAAGGGAATATCGGCAGGGGTAGCATTACCTATGTGAAAAAGCCGGAAGATGCATTGAAGGGTGCGAACATCTGCTTTATCTTTACGGAATGGAAAGAAATCAGACAGATCCCCGTAGAAACCTATAAGGAATTGATGCAGACGCCTTTAGTATATGACGGCCGGAATATATATCATGTGAAAGAAATGAAAACAAAAGGGATCGAATACTACAGTATCGGAAGATGATGTTCAGTATCGGAAGATAATGTCCGGTATCGGAAAATAGTGTTCCATATCGGGAGAGAATGTTTTCATGCCGGAAAGAAGTATGCAGGAACGCGATATGACGAAAAACAGATTAAAAGAGATATCCTATTGCCTGTTCTTTGGGCTGATGGTTTTTGCAAAGGGCATTGGCCTGGACAGCGGGAATAAAGCCTATTATGTATTGAGCGCAGCAGCCTGCCTTTGTGTAGGCTGTAAGCTGGTCTTGACGAAATATGATAAAAAGCAGATAGCTGTCATGGCCTGTTTATTCCTGACAGCCTTCTTATCCTATAGGAATTCGGGCAGGATGGGGATTGTCCTTAGCGTCCTTGCACTGGCGGGGCTGAAGGATATGGACTTAAAGAAGCTGTTCCGGATAGGGCTTGTCATTTACAGTGGTTCTTTTGCCGCTACGGTAATAATGGCAGGAGCCGGAATCATAAATAATCCTTTAGTGGTGCATGAAAAAGGCGGGATGGAAGTGATCCGCTGGGGGATGGGATATAGCACGGGCAATATCTTCCATGTGTCCTATTTTATGCTGACTGTTTTTTTATGTTATACATGGGGAAAACGGTATTCGATAAAAAAGATGGCAGGGCTGATGGCGGGAAATCTGCTTGTCTTTTTATACTCATTAAGTTATACGGGGGCAGCGGTAACGGCATTTTATCTGTTGCTCAATTTATATGCGGCAAAACGGGGGAAGTTAAGTAAGGCAGAAAGGGTGATCTGCAAGCTTCCTTTGCCGCTATGTCTGTTGTTTTCTTTCGGAGGGCCGTTCCTGTTAAAATATCCGGTAATGCGGAAATTGGACAGTATGCTGCAGGCAAGGCTGACCTTTTCCGCATATTATCTACAGAATCAGCCTGTTACTTTATTTGGTGCCAGGATGAAGGACGTTCCGAATTTCTGGGTCATTATGGACAATGGGTATGTTTATTTCTTTATGACGTTTGGTATTGTGGCTTTTGCGTTTTTTTGTTTGGGTTATGCCTTGCTGATTGCAAAATACAGCGGGATGGCAGATCGGAGCGGACGGCTTTTGCCGCATGAAAAAGGGGAAGGCGGCAGTGTAAGGCTGCAGGAGCTGGCTATTATTTTTTCTTTTCTGCTTTACGGCGTTATGGAGCAGTTTATCTCCAATGCCTTTATGAATTTATCGCTGTTGTTTATGGGAGAGCTGTTGTTCGGTTTTCATGAAAAAGCGGAAAAAGATGCCGTAAAAAAAGGGAAAGGGCTGCCGGAAATTGGCTTTATCCAATGGACATGCGGCGCGGCGGCGGGGATTGCGACGGCGGCAATGTATTTTTGGGCAGTCCCTGCGGAAGAATATATTAAGGTGCCGTTGGATTCCGTATTATATGTGGATGCGCAAAGCGTGCAGATGGTGATAGATAATCAGGATCATACAAAAGAGTCGTTAAAAGAGGCAATGCATCGTTGCCGGGAACAGATGGAGGACATCGGGGCTGTCCGGGAGGTGATAAAAAGAACCGGCATGGAAGATAAGATTACCGTGGAGGAGTTACAGGCGGCTATGGAGTTTTCTATCCCGATTGCGGTACAAAGCGGCAGGGATTACAATATTTTCCGTGTCAGGATACTGGAATTATATTGCGGTATTGAGGAGGAGGAATATAGGGCTATGCTGGAACAGGCAGTAATGCTGCTTGGAGAAAAGGAGGACGGCTTTGCTACGGCAGAAGAAGGGATTTATGAGGAAAGGATAGGAAAAAGCTTCGGCACGGACAGGATAGAACATATAGATGATGAATTAGGATATACGGTAGAGAAAGACGGAAGCATTGCAAAAGTAGAGCATGTGAGGAACGGAGTTTTTTACGGGATAACGGCAGGCATAGGGGGAATGGCTTTGTCCGTCCTGTTTCTTGTATATGCCGAAAGAAGGAGAAACCATGAGAATAGCAATTGACTTAACTTCCTTAGTGGATAATTTTTCAGGGATAGAGCGGTATGCGATGGATATTGCAAAAGAGCTGATCGAAATGGATGAGGAGGAAAAGAATACTTATATTTTGTTGTTTAAAAGGGCGATTCATCCGGGGTTCAAAAAATACCAGGGAAAAAGAAACGTTGTTTTTAAGGTTTGGAAAGGGCAGAATAAGCTTATTTTTGCCCAGATCTTGCTGCCCATCCATTTATACGGCGTCAAGGCGGATGTCTTTTTGTTTTTGGCATTTCAAAGCCCGCTTCTTTTCTGGCATAAGGGGATTTACAATATGGTGCACGACCTGACATGCTGGGATTGTCCGGAAACGATGAAAAGACATATGGAATGGTATTTTAAATTGTCTATTTTAAACGCGGCCCTGGTGAGTAAAAGGATCATCGTCAATTCAAAATTTACGGGGAGAAGGATCATTGATAAATTCCATTATAACAGGAAAAAAATCATATTGGCTTATAGTGGACTTTCGGATGTATTTATGGATTATGTAAACGGGCAGAAAATCCCTTTGTCCAAAGAGGAGACGGATAGAAGGCTGGAAATCCGGCATAAATATCATCTGCCGGAGCAGTACCTTCTGTGCCTTGCCACATTGGAGCCGCGGAAAAACCTGCCTTTCCTGGTAGATGCCTATGTGGAGCTTCAAGAGGAAGACGCATTGAACATCCCTTTAGTGTTGGCTGGCAGGAAGGGATGGAAGATGGATGAATTTTTAAATAGGATTGAGGAGGTATACCGGAGCAGGATAATTGTCACAGGGTTCATTGACGATAAGGATCTTCCTTATGTGTATCATATGGCAGACTGCTTTATCTTCCCTTCTGTTTATGAGGGTTTCGGGTTGCCACCGTTGGAAGCTATGGCGGTAGGCACTATGGTGATATCTTCCGATGCGGCCTCCCTTCCCGAAGTATTAGGCCGGGCGGCTTCTTATTTTCATTTAGGGGATAAGGAAGAATTAAAGGAAAAAGTGCGCTTGGGAATCCGGCAGGAAACTCCCGATGTGACTGTGGAAGAGATAAAGAAACGCGTGAATAAATTCCAGTGGAAGAAATCGGCGGAGAGGATAAGGAAGGCGATAGAAAGAGATTTTGGGGATAAGAATGCCTGAAATGCGGTGTTCCCCGCAATGATTACGAGGGTAATAGGAAAAAGATAAAAGGAACCTCCTTTGGACTTTAAATAAGCGCCTGGGAGGTTTTTTGACACCCGAACCCTATCATAGGAAAAAGCGGACTCCGAAGAGTCCGCAGATTATAATATGGTAAGGGTTTATCCTGCTGCCGGCCGGGATGACGCCCTATATCCGGTTTACGGCATGTTCCTTTGCAGATAATCGGAAAGGACCGCGATGAATTCCTTTGGGGGAAGCGGGCCGGTATTGGGATATCCGGTGACGCTGCGGAAATATTTGCCATTGCCTTGTTCCCAATAAGCATCCAGAAGCGTGCGTATACTATGCTGGATAGAGTCCGGGGATACATGGAAATATTCGGAGGCACATTGATATAGTACCTTAATTGTAAGAAATGGACTGTTGTCATCCGATACCGCCTGAAAGATAATATAAGACAGATAAGGATAGCCCCGGTAGGAAGGATTGATGCCAATCCGGATTAATAGTTCAGAAACATAATGTTTGTCCATAATAAAATCCTCCTTTGTAAACATGATGTTTTTCTCTATTATTAGCATAATATATTGGAAGAAAATGCCAATATAAAAGACGAAAAAAGACAAAAAAAGATGTTATTTGACACCGTGGAGCCAAAAAGGGCATGCAATAGCCTGGTTTAACATATTAAACAATAAACAATATGTAATATTAGTCAAAACGCTGAAAATGAAAAAATATTCAAAAAAGGGTTGAATCGGATGGGCTGAAATATAAAAATGAAATAGCCTTGAAAAAGAACCATCTATTTGGTATAATCTATGAGAAAGAAAATATTTTCAGGAGCGTAAGAGGTGGGGATCAAACAGATTTTAAAGGCGGTGCTTCCGGACGATGTAATCGTGAAGATGAAAAATACCTGGAATTGGAAGAACAACAGGAAAATGCTGGAAAAATCCGGGAAAACCAAAGCTTTTCAAAAAGGGAAATATCCGATAGGGATCAATTTGATCGGGGATATAAAGGCGGAAACCGGTTTGGGGCAAAGCATGAGGATTATTGCCGCAATGATCGGACATAGCGGGATACCGTTTGTCATAAAGCAGGTGGACGCCCCCGGCGGGCTGGAACACGATGATTGTACATGGGCCGGAAAAATAGGGGACAGGCTTCCTTACGGGATTAACTTAATACACATTAACCCGAATATATGGGCTGAAGTATATAACGATTTCAGAAAGGAAGAAGTGGATTACCGGTATCATATTGCTTATTGGCTTTGGGAACTGGAGGAATTTCCCGATGAGTGGGTTCCCTGCATCAGCACGGTGGATGAGATTTGGACGCCTTCCGAATTTATTAGCAGGAGTATCCGGCAGAAGACGGATAAAACAGTCCGGACAATCCCTTACGCAATCACAATGGATCATAAGCCGCTTTTTAACAGGGATTATTTCCATCTGCCCCAGGACAAGTTTTTCTTCCTCATGATGTATGATTTTAAAAGCATGAGCGAACGGAAGAACCCGGAGGCGGCCGTCAGGGCGTTTATACAGGCGTTCAAACCCACGGAGGGCGTGGGTCTTATCATAAAGATTAATCATCTGAAAAACAAGAAAGAATTGGAAAAACTAAAAAATAAAGTAGCCGGTTATCCGGATATTTATTATATCACCGATAATTTATCCAGACAGGAAGTGGAATCGCTGATTGCGGCCGCAGACGTCATGATATCGCTTCATCGTTCCGAAGGTTTTGGCCTGCCATTGGCTGAGGCTATGTATCTGGGGACGCCTGTAGTGGCGACAAACTGGTCCGCCAATACGGAATTCATGGGAAAAGAAAATGCATGTCTGGTGGACTATGATTTGGTGAAGCTGCCAAAAGCAATGGGGCCTTATAAAAAAGGCAGTATATGGGCCGATGCGGATGAAGGGCAGGCGGCCGGGTTTATGAGAAAATTATATTATGATTCCGAATATTACGCTTCTATTAAAAAAAATGGCAAGCGGCATATGGAGGAACAGCTCAATATTGACGTGACGTCGAAGCTTTTAAAAGAGGCGGTGGAGAGGATATATCGTTGACATTTATAACGGGGAGGCAATGAAATGAAAAAAAAGGGTTTGATTTATCTGATGTCGGCAGTTTTATTATGCGCTGTACCAACGTATGTATATGCGGCGGAGAATCCTGCGGGCATAGAAGGAGAAGGGCAGCCTTCAGGAGCGGAAGAGCAGGACGGGAACGGCATTCCTGAGGAAAGCCCGTCGGAGGAAGCTCCTGCAGATGAAGCACCATCGGAAGAAACTACGCCGGCGCCGGACGTGCCGGAGCAGGAAGAAAACATACCGGATGAAACAGCGCCGGATGAGGCGGGACCGGATGAGGCTCCTCCGGAGGAATCCATGCCGGACGAAGAGCTGCCGGAGGATGTGATATCGGATAATGATTTTTGGGGAGAAGGGAACGCCCCTGACGCGATTGTGGAAGAAGAGATTCCGGAAGAGATTCAGACAGAGCTTGAGGACAGGCTTATCCAAGATGATATAACTGCGGAAAATGAAGGTTCAGGGCAGGAAGACGGAGTGACCCGGTTTGTGCAGCGCATGTATACGGTGGCTTTAGGCCGCGAGGCGGAAAAAGCGGGGCTGGATGATTGGGTAGGCAGGCTGCGCAGCGGCAATGCGGACGGTGCGGAAATCGCCAGAGGATTTATCACAGGCGATGAATTTAAGAACCGTAAGCTGAACCATTCGGATTATGTGGATGTCTTGTACCGTACCTTTTTCGATCGGGAAGCTGACGGGGACGGAAAGAGGAATTGGGTGGACAAGCTGGAAAAAGGCATGTCCCGGGAATATATACTTCGTGGCTTTGTAAATTCCACGGAATTCCAGAACCTTTGCGATTCTTTCGGGATTAAAAGAGGGGAAATGCGCCTTGGCAATAAGCGGGATCAGAACGAAGGCATTACCATGTTTGTTTACCGTCTTTATGCGCAGGCGTTCAACCGCGAAGGGGAAGCGGAAGGCATGGAAGACTGGACGGGGAAAATCCTTGATAAAATAAACACTCCGGAAGAAGTAGCGAAAAAATTTATTTTTTCACAAGAATTCACCAATAGAAATCTGGATGATACGGAATATGTAAAGGTGCTTTACCGCACGTTTATGGGAAGGGAATACGATGAAGCCGGGCTGGAAAGCTGGGTGGGCAAACTGGAAATGGGAATGAGCAGGGAAAGAGTGCTGGAAGGGTTTTCCAGATCCGTGGAATTCTCCAATATCCTTTCGTCATATGGGCTTTCCCTGGAGCCTATCAAGAGCGAACATGCTTATGCGGATGAAGTGATCAAGATCGTAAATCAGGAACGGGAGAAGGCAGGGGCCGCCCCGTTGCGTTTAAATAAAGCGCTGGAAGCAGCCGCTAATATAAGGGCAAAGGAGCTTCCTGTAAGATGGGGCCATACAAGGCCGAACGGATCTTCCTGCTTTACCGTGATTCAAGAGCAGGGGCTGGTTTATATGTCTGCGGGTGAGAACATTGCCGCAGGGTATAGCTCCCCATCGAAAGTAATGAATGGATGGATGAACAGTACAGGCCATAGAAATAATATTTTGAACAGCCGGTTTACGGAAATCGGCGTAGGGTATTATCAGCACAACGGGTATAATTACTGGGTACAATTATTTATAACCAGTTTTTAAAAAGATGAAGGAGGAAAGAAAATGAAAATCAAGAAATGTCTAGTTCTACTGACAACGATTGCAATGCTGGCTACACCGCTTAGCGCGCTTGCGCAAGAGC
The DNA here is from genome assembly GCA_948470755.1 of uncultured Lachnospiraceae bacterium. Lineage (GTDB taxonomy): Bacteria > Bacillota > Clostridia > Lachnospirales > Lachnospiraceae > Kineothrix. The sequence continues at coordinate 36,903 of CAOKPU010000002.1, forward strand.
CGGCAGCGGCTGGGGAAGTGACGGAAGAAACGGTGGAAACAGAAACCGTAATTGATGAAGTGGCGCCGGATGAAGAGCTGCCGCCTTCGGAAGAGGAAACAGAAGATGATTCCGCAGCGGACGAGGATGTGAATGAAGATGATTCCGCAGTGGATGGGGATGTGAATGAAGACGATTCCACAGTGGACGGGGATGTGAATGAAGACGGCTCCGCAGTGGATGGGGACACAAATGGAGATGGCTCTACGGTGGACGGGGATGTAAATGAAGATGGTTCCACAGTGGACGAGGATGTGAATGGGGATGATCCCGCAGTAGATGGAAGCGTTACGGATATCAGCTCTTCCGAATTGGATGGGGCAGAGATAGAGGGAATCACAGAAGAACTGATTGATTTTGAGCTGACGGAAGACAAAATCATAGCAGAAGAAGAGACGGCGGAAAGCATGGGCGATCTGTCTTACATATCTTTGGAAGGCGCTTTGCTGTTGGAATTAACGGAAGACGGTGAAAAATTTTTAGGCTACGGCAGCGATCAGACGGTGGCGTGCGTGTCGTCGGAAGTAGCGCAGCTTAACCCTCCCAGCATCCAATGGACCAATCCAAGGATTGGCGCATATGCGTACGGTAAGGCATCCGGTGCAATTGCATATCAGGTGTTGCTGGTTAAGGAGGGAAAAGCCATTGTAGGTACTACGATTGGGGCGTCAGTCGCAGATGGTACGGGCGATTTCCGGACAAAAATCATGGAAAGCGGAACCTATCAGGTAGCGGTTGCAGCAATCACCAGCGGGGAATCTTTTGAAGATCCCGGTTTGTACTATCGGTTAAGTTCAAAATTTGTATTTAACAGGCCGTCGTCCTCCCTTTCTACGCCTTCCGGCCTTGCATGGAAGGGGAAAAACGCCACATGGGCAGGCGTAGGAAACGTAGATGGTTATGAAGTAACTCTCTATGCAGATGGGGAATGGCTGATCAGGCGGACGTTGACCGGAAATTATGCGGATGCTTTGAAGACGGATTTTAGTAAGTACTTGGACGATCCTGATCTTGCAGGCGTAAATGCATGGACGTTTTCCGTTAAGGCTTTGAGCGGCGACCTGACAAAGACTTTAAACAGCGAGGATTCCAGCCCGTCGGAGGCTTATGTAGCTCCCGATCCAAGCAAGACAAAGGCGTTCGTAGATAGGATGTACCGGACGGCTTTGGGCAGGGCTGCGGAAGACAAAGGCTTGAATGACTGGACGGATAGATTAATATCAGGGGAAATAGACGGCGCCGCGCTTGCACAGGGCGTAATTATGAGTGAAGAGTTTACCAACAGGAATTTGAGCGACTCCGCTTATCTGGATGTGCTGTACAAGGCTTTCTTTGACAGGGCGGCGGATAAAGGCGGGAAAGATAATTGGACCGGGAAATTGAGCAACGGTATCTCCAGGGAATATGTACTGGCCGGCTTTGTAAATTCAACGGAATTCGCTAATTTGTGTAAGGAATACGGTATCTCGCCGGGGCATTTGACGCTTGGGAATTACAGGGATCAGAACGAAGGCGTGACCATGTTTGTAAACCGCCTCTATGAAAAAGCATTTGGGCGGAAAGGGGAACCGGATGGCATGGAAGATTGGACAGGCCGTATCTTACGAAAAGAAATGTCGCCTGAAACCGTGGCAAAGCAATTCTTCTTCTCAGAGGAGTTTGCGAACAGGAAACTGGATAATACGGAGTTTGTAAAAGTGCTTTACAGGACGTTCATGGGCAGGGAATTCGACGAAGCAGGCTTAAAAGACTGGGTCGGCAAACTGGAGAAAGGGACTTCCAGGGAGAAAGTATTGGAAGGGTTCTCACGTTCTACGGAATTTTCCAATATTATGAAGCAATACGGATTATAAAACAGAGTTTGTAAAGATTGGAAAAGGCAGCGGAAAGGCTGCCTTTTCTTTTATATAATAGGACATTCCTCCAAAAAGCGGAAGAAGTCAAAAGGCCCGAATCCTTTTATGTTGTATGCCGGAGACTGATATCAAGAATTATATTAATTTAAAAATTTCAGGAAAAATGAGGGTTGTTGACTTTGCGGGCGCATTCATGTATGATAAGGAAAACAGGGATTTAAAATATAAAATCTGGAAGAATGGAGAGGAAAAGATGCGTAAGAGGATTATGAAGCTGATGGCTATGGGAATAGCGGCGAGCATAGTGTTTACGTCAGGAGGAGGCAGTATCGGTCCGGTAGTATACGCTGCCGAGGCGGCAGAGCAAGAGGGATCCGGGACAACAGAAGAGGCAAACGCACAGGACGAGAGCGTGCCGGAAGATGCAGATGGGGCGGACAACGAAGAAACAACGCCGGAAGATACGGATGGGGCGGAGAATGAGGAAACAACGCCGGAAGATACGGATGGGGTAGATGGCGAAGAAACGACGCCGGAAGATACGAATGAAGCGGATAACGAAGATGAGACGGGGCCGGAGGATACCGAAGGGGATAACCAGGAAGGGAACGGGACCGAAGATGCAGAGGGCGGGGAAGAGCAGGATGGCCCATCGGAAGTCGAGGATGTTATCAATTCGGAAACGGGAGATGTATTGCCCGATACGGTCATAGAAACCGAAATTACGGGGGAAATGCAGGAAATCGTAGAAAGCAAGCTGGAAACCGCTTTGGAAGAAGAGACTGCTTACAGTATCTCTTCCGATACCGTGATCATAGATATCCGGGACTTTGGCGCAGGCAATCAGGATGCGGATGCGGATACCCAGGCATTGCAGAAAGCTTTGGACTTTATGCAGTCTGAGGAATGTGCAAGGGCAGGCTTGGGAGCAATGGGAATCCGTAAAATAAAGATTGTGATTCCTCAGGGGACCTATTACATCAATTCGGCGTTAAGGTTAAGTTCAGATGCGGAGATCGCAGTAGAGGACGGGGCAGTGCTCCATTTACAGCCGGAAGAAATGACATTTATAAACCCGGACGGCGCTGTGAATTTCCGGTTAGATGGGGGTACATGGATAGGCAGCGGGAACTGCCTGACCTTTGATATTTCCGGGAATGTGGAAATCGCCAATATGGTATTGGAAGAAGTGGGCCTTAGCATCCAGGGAAAAGAAGGGGATGTGGCCAGGAATTCGGAAGATGCTTCCGGAAGCAATACAACGATCCGCGGATGTACCATCAATGGCGGTTCCAACGGATTCGGCATACGGGTGCGGGAGATGTATTCAACGGTTACGGTGGAAAGCAACACGGTAAATAATGTGTCGGGCAACGGCATCTTAGTGCTTGGCGCGAACTGTTCCGTGAAAAAGAATACGGTAACCGGAACCCAGGGAAGTGCGATCTATGCGGAAAATACAAGAAACTTTACGGCAGACGGCAATATATTGACGAATCATTCCGGACGGGGAATTGCAGCAGTCAATATTGATGGGGTAACGGCTGTAAATAATAAGATAAAGAAAAGCGGCGAAGACGGGATATTAGTTTATGCCAACTGTAGAGGAACGATCAGGATAGAGGGGAATACCGTGGAAGAGTCCGGCATGGCAAACTTGACGGTAGGGGGAGGCGACTCCGTTGTCATTAAGGGCAATTCCTTCTTAAACGGCGCAAAGTCCGGGATATATATTGAACATATAAAAGGGGTATCGATAGAAGATAATACGATGAGCGGGAATGCTCAGGAAGGGATCTTGATCTATGATTCCGCTAATGACAAGATTTTGAGGAATACGGTCAGCAATAACGGGACGCGTGGTATTTTGATCCACACTAACGCGGACAAGCCGAAAGTAGACGGGAATACGGTGGAAAATAATAAAGGCGATGGGATTGTCACAGATAATGTGGATGCGCCGGAAATCACCAATAATAGAGTAAAATCCAACAATATAGGCATTTATACCTGCCGCTGTAATAATGCCCTGATCAAAGGGAATACGACGGAGACAAACAGAAATAAAGGGATTTATGTGGAAGGCAACTTGAATAATTCAGGGGCATGTACGGAATATCCTGTGACGATTACGGAAAATACGGTAAGATCAGATAATTTAAGCGGGATCCTCGTATTCCATGCAAAAGCTACGATTCAGAAAAATAATGTATCGGATACCGGCGCAGGGGTAGGGGAAGGTGTAGTTGTGCAGTATTCCGGCGGCAGTATGATTTCGGAAAATAATATATCAGGGGTCAAGAGTGCTTTATACAATAATGGGAACGGTATTATCGTTGCGAATAACAGTGAAGATGTGATGGTTTATAAGAATAAAGTGAACGCATCCGGCAATCACGGGATTCAGGTTACTTACAGTTCCAAAAATGTGACAGTCCTGGCAAACGATGTATCCAACAGCGGCCATCAGGGGATTACATTCTCCAGAAATTCCTCCGGGGCCATCGCCGGGAACCGGGTACGTCAAAGCAGGAACCACGGGATTATTAATGAAGACTCCAGCGTAAGGACGGGCGGCAATTATGTGGCGGGAGTAGGGGAAGAATGCATCGCTTACAACAGGTCGTCGGGAACGGTTAAGGGGAATGTGATCGTAAACGGGAGAGTCTTTATTGCCAATGGCACAGTGGCCAATGAAAATAATACGGTGGCGCCAGGGGAAACAGAGGACAACCCTTATGTAACGGAACCGCGGGTAGAGGATTTTGTGAACAGGCTTTATCAGAAGGTGCTTGGCAGAGCTTCTGAAGAGGCAGGACGTCTTGACTGGACAACCCGTCTGCTGGTGCGGGATCAGAGCGGAGCGGTAGTTGCGCGAGGATTCTTCTTCAGCGATGAATATTCGAATAAAAAGACAAGCGACAGCTCCTATGTGGATACGCTTTACAGTGCGATGTTTGACCGCGCGGCGGATGCAGGCGGAAAATCGGGCTGGATAAAAGACTTTGCTACCGGATTTTCCAGAGAGTTTGTATACAAGGGATTTGCGGAATCGGAAGAATTCCAGAACCTGTGCAACAGATTCGGTATCGAAAGAGGTATCGTGGAGATGCGGGAAGCACGGGATAAGAACCGCGGAGTAACCGAATTTGTCAGCCGGATCTATACCAAGGCGCTTTCCAGAAAGAAGGTGGATACGGCAGGGCTGAATGACTGGTGCAGTAGAATACTGACGGGGGTTTCACCGAAAGAGGTTGTGGCCGGATTTATTTTTTCCGAGGAATTCACTAACCGTAAATTGTCCAATGATGCTTTTGTCAAAGTGATGTATGAAACTTATTTTGACCGTCCGGCGGATAAGGCCGGCTATAACGACTGGATGAGCAGACTGAGCAAGGGCGCTACGATACAGGATGTAGTGGACGGCTTTTCGGAGTCGGAAGAATTTGACAATCTGATCAAGAGCTTTGGTTTATAAGATGAATAATTTGAGCAACCGTGATAGGGAAGTTTTTTCAAAATTATATGAGGAGACTGTCATTGACAGTACGCGCATTTCAAAGGAAGCTTTTTTGTCATGTGTAGGAAAGGAGCCCGGACAGAATGATTTGTCCGGGCTTTATCCCATGGAAAACAAAGATTTTCTTTATGCGCTTTATGAGAACCTGTTTTACAGGATGCCGGATGCGGCGGCGGAAAAAAAATGGGCGGCGGAAGCCGGACGGCTGGAAAAAGAAGAATTTCGGAAAAAGCTGGTATATCAGATTTTAAAGTCTGACGAATATAGAATGAAGAATGCGGGCTGCAGTCACAATATATATGTGCCTTTCCGTACGGGGGCGAAGGCAGCGGGGAATATGTACCGCAAAGAAGAAATAAAAGTGAAATTAAAAGCGATTGCCAGAAAACTCCCCTTTGATATGTACGGGAAGCTGAAACATTTACTGGATAAAATGCATGGGGGTTAGCGTGAGAAGAACTTCTAATCACTCGCAGCAGAGGCTGCTTCGCGAAGAAGTTCTAAGTCTCACGCAGGAGAATGCCTGAAATGCGGCATTCTCCGCATTGATTTGAGATTCCGCGAAGCGGAATCATGGGGGTTAGTGTGAAAGTTTATGTAGATATCACAAATTTATCTAAGACGCAGCAGGTTACCGGTATCCAGAGGGTGGTAAAGGAGACGGTGGAAAGGCTGGGCAGGCAGGAGGGTTTTGAACTTGTCCTTTTAAAGTACAATTATAATGCAGGAGTATTCGTTCATTGGACAGAGGATGGGGAGGGAGAGGATGTCCCTGTTTCTTCCATAGAATGCGGTTCCTGTTTTTTTGATATGGATAATGTGTGGAATATGTGGCTGCGCAGGAGTTCGCTCATTCCGTATTTAAAAGAAAGGGGAGTAAAAATTGCGCTTTATTTGTATGATATTATCCCGGTGACTCATCCTGCTTATGTGCATGAAAATACCTTGATTAATTACCTGGATTATATAGGGACTTATTTGCTGTATGCGGATATCATCCTTACATCGGCCAATGCCACGATGATGAAAGTAAACGAATTGACGGATAAGCTGGGAATAGAGAAAGTGAATGGCCATGTCTGTCCGTTGGGGGCTGACCCGGCGGATATGGGAACGGGAGAAATGAGTATCAGAAGTGAAGTCGTGCAGGCGGCGGAGTCGGGAAGATATCTTCTTATGGCCGGAACAATAGAACCCAGGAAGAACCATGCAGCGGTCCTCAATGCCTTTGAAGATGGGCTTTTCGGGAAAGGGCTGCATCTCATATGGGCCGGACGCTGGGGATGGAATGTGGACGAATTGAAAAAAAGAGTGGAAGGGCATGGACAGCTTGGCCGGAAGTTATTTGTTTTTTCCGGATTGGATGATAAGGAGCTGCAGTACTTATATCAAAAAGCATATTTTCTGGTATTTCCGTCTTATACGGAAGGCTTTGGGCTGCCGATCGTGGAGGCGATGAAAAACGGTACGCCGGTCCTGGCTTCGGATGTGGAAGTTATGAGGGAAGTGGGGGGCGCGTGGTGCGACTATTTCCCGCCGGAGGATCCGCAGGAGATATGCAGGCTGGTAAACGGATATCTGGAAGAGGAAGAACGTTATCTGGATAAGAAAAAGGAAATCAAAAAGTATGTTTTTTTGTCATGGGATGAGGCGGTGGAAAAAATGGCGGGTCGGTTAAGGACGTTAAATAAAAAGAAAAGGTTAAAAGAGCCGGAAATAAAGCAGATGGTAATGTTGACATCCCGGATGGAAAACTTTATGGCGACATTGCCGTTTATTGAGAATTATATGGCTTATATTGAGGAAATTGTCCTATGTTGCCCGGATGCAATGAAACAGATGGTGCAAAAAGCCTACGGAGGGAAGCTGAAGCTGCGATTTTTGACGGATTCCGAAGTTTTGGCCGGGACTCCTCTGCCAAAAGACCATACGAGAAGAAACTTTTATTTGCGGTGTCTGGCGATGGAGAGCGGCCTTTTGGATGATACGTTTATTATGAGCGATGACGATTACCGGCCCATGTACCCCATGGGAAAGGAAATCTTCTACCGGAATGGGAAATATATAGGATATTATTTTTATATGCTGAGGGATTGGAAGGGGACGGGAGGGATTCCCACTTCCTTCGATAGTTCTATGTTCCGGACCTATGATTTCCTAAAAGAAAAGAAATATCCATGTTACCAGTTTTCTTCCCATATGCCACAGATCATCAACAGGGGCGTTTATCTGGAAATGCTTGGGAAATACCCGGAGATTAAGACGGAAGGGCTGGATGAATGGAGCGTGTATTTTAATTATATGATGAAGTATTATCCTGAGGATCTTGAGATTCGTCCTTTTCTGACTATGATGTGGCCGGGGAATGGCAGCGACTGGGAGATGCTTGTCAAACCGGAAAAATATATGTTCGAGAATTTTTATCCGGAACATTATGAAAAAGGCGGGATTTTTGAAGGCTTTTCAACGGAATGGAAGGAATCCATATGGGAAGAGAACCTGCAAAAAACGGTATTGTATATGAACCGGCAGCATATGGCGGATTGTTCGGAGAAAAAATATGAGGCCTACCGGACGGTATACAGTCTGGAACATATGGAATATCCGGCGGCGACAGTGACGGCCGGCAAAAAGATAACCCTTTATCTGCCGGAGTATATCGTTATGGAAAAAGGAAGCTGCCATAAACTGGAATTTTCCATCTGTTATGAAAAGGATTTTGAGAGCCGGGGGGCGGAGGCGGTTCTTGCCTTCCGCTACCTGACGGCGGACGGTATGCCGGTGACGGAGTTTCAGGAAGCCCCCCTTCCCGCCCGGGCTTCCCGTGCGGATCTTACGATATGGGGGCTGCGCAATCAGGGTGAATACCGTCTGGAGTTTGAATACCGCATGGGGACACAGAGCGGGAGGGAAAGCTGCAGGGCCATTATTACGGAGTAAGCAGTGTGAAGAGAAGTTCTAAGGCTCAACAGCAGCGGCATGGGGGTTAGTATGAAGAGAATTGCGTTGGTGAATCAGAGGTATGGGCTGGAAGTGAATGGGGGATCGGAGTATTATACGAGATTGTTGGCGGAGAAGCTGGCTTTGGATTATGAGGTGGAGGTGCTGACGACAAAGGCGGTTTCCTATGATACATGGCAGAATAGTTATTCCTGCGATGAAGAGATGATCCATGGAGTGCTGGTTCGCCGTTTTCCAGTGGAAAAGACGAGAAATGTGCTGAAGCAAAAGGCCAGCGGGAAGCTGATGTCAAAGTTTGGCTTACGAGGCAAGGCATTAAACAGGGCATGGGTGGACGCTCAGGGGCCTTATGTCCCTCAGTTGTTAAAATATATAGATGAAAATGCCGGAAATTATGATGTATTTGTATTTATCACATATTTGTATTATACTACAGTATGGGGAATGCCTAAAGTCAGCGGCAAATCGGTTTTTATCCCTACGGCTCACGATGAATTCTGTATTTATTTTGATTGTTACCGCGAGTTGTTCCATATGCCGAAGGCGATCATCTATCTGACAGAAGAGGAGAGGGATTTTGTCCGGGATCTGTTTCATAATGGGCAGGTGCCTCATACGGTGGCAGGCGTCGGCATTGATGTGCCAAAGGATGTAAAGGATGGGAGATTCCGGGAAAAATATAAGGTTGATCGGCCCTTTTTGATATATACGGGAAGAGTGGACGAGAATAAAGGCTGCGAGGAAATGTTCCGTTTTTTTATGAATTACAGAAAAGAGAATCCGGAAATGGATCTGGTAGTTATGGGGCAGGCTTTTATGGATATCCCCAAGGCGGAAGGGATACATTATCTGGGGTTTGTGCCGGAAGAAGATAAATTCGATGGAATAAAGGCGGCAAAGGCGTTATGGCTGCCGTCCCAATTTGAAAGCCTGTCGATTTCCGTTTTGGAGGCAATGGCTCTGGGGAAGCCGGTTATTGTCAATGGGCAATGTGAGGTATTAAAGGGGCACTGCGTTAAAAGCGGCGGTGGCGTCTTTTATATGGGATATGGCGGCTTTCTGGATGGGATGGGCCGCTTGTACGGGAAAGATTATGAAAAGCTTTGCCGGAATGCAAAAGAATATATTCAGGAATACTTTACATGGGAGAAAATATTGGACAAGGTAGGGGCCATGATAGAGATTCCGTAATTTGCGATTAGGATAGGGAGCGGAAATGAAGATAATAAAAGAATTGTATGCCTATAAGTCGATGATAGGCAGCCTGATACAGAGGGATCTAAGAGGGAGGTATAAGGGGTCGGTCCTTGGGTTTGCATGGACGTTTTTGAACCCGCTGCTGCAGTTAGCCGTATATACGGTGGTCTTTTCAGCAATTATGCGGTCGGGGATAGAGGATTATTACTTGTTTTTGTTTGTGGCGTTGATTCCATGGATTTTTTTCAGTTCTTCCCTGACGGGAGGCTCCAGTTGTATTTTTTCTCAAAAGGAACTGGTAAAGAAGATTTATTTCCCGCGGGAAGTGCTGCCGATCGCCCATGTCACAAGCCAGCTTGTGAATATGCTGTTGTCATTCATCGTAGTATTGGCGGTGCTTCTGGTATCGGGAAAAGGGATCCGTCCGGGGGCGGTGGTTTATCTGCCTTTGGTCATTCTGGTAGAATATCTCCTGTCTTTGGGGATCGCGTTCATTACCTCGGCCCTTACCGTCTATCTGCGTGATCTGGAACATATCCTGGTAATCATCGCGATGGCCTGGCAGTTCCTGACTCCGGTAATGTATGGAGTGGAAATGGTGCCGGATCAGTTTAAACCTGTCTTTATGATTAACCCGATGACCCCGGTGATCGTTGCGTACCGCGATATCCTATATTATAAACAGCCGCCGCAGATATCCACCTTGCTACATGCGTGCCTTTTGGGAGCGGCGTTGCTTGCAGTGGGCTGTTTCATTTTCGGCGTCTTAAAACGTCATTTTGCGGAGGAATTATAATGAATCCAGAGAATGCTATTGAAGTAAGGGATATTACAAAAAGTTTTAAAATTTATTTGGATAAGGGCAGTACGATAAAGGAAAAGATCGTCTCCAATAAGCGCCGTAAATATGAGAAAAGGGAAATCTTAAAGGGGATCAGTTTTGATGTAAAAAAGGGGGAAGCCATTGGGCTGATTGGGGAAAACGGGTGCGGGAAAAGCACTACGCTAAAGCTGTTGACGAGGATTATGTATCCGGATACGGGAAGCATCGAGATGAAGGGAAGGGTGTCCAGCCTGATCGAGCTGGGTGCGGGATTCCATCCGGATATGAGCGGATTGGAAAATATATTTATCAACGCCTCTATTTTTGGGCTTTCCCGGAAAGAGATAGAAAGGCGGCTGGATGACATCATTGCTTTTTCGGAGCTGGAAGCGTTTATTGATAACCCGGTAAGGACTTACTCTTCGGGCATGTATATGCGCCTTGCTTTTTCGGTGGCGATTAACGTAGATGCGGAGATTCTTCTGATCGATGAGATCCTGGGCGTAGGGGATGCCGGTTTCCAGGCAAAGTGTTTTAATAAGCTGCGGGAGATTAAGGCGAGGGGGACGACGATCGTTATCGTTTCCCATTCCATGGGGCAGATCGAGCAGATCTGCGAGCGTTCCATCTGGATTCACAAAGGGGTTATCAAGGCGGAAGGGACGCCCAGGAAGATTCATCCGTTGTATATGAATTATATGGGAGAGAAACGTCAGGAAATCGCGGATAAAGAGGCCAGACGCCAACGGAAAAAGAACGGGCAGGAAGCGGAAGAGGCAGGAGCGGATAAAGAGGATCGGAACCAGAAGGAAAACCGGGAAGGGACGGAGCCGGAAGAAAAAGACGGGAGCCGATGGGGAAATGGAGACGCCCGTATTACGAAGATAGGAATCTTTGACGCCGAAGGGCAGGCGAAGACCGCTTTCCGTACCGGAAGCGATATCCGGCTAAAGATTGATTATGAAGTGAAGAAAACGGTAAAGAACGCAGTGATAGGCATTGCAGTATACCGCAGCGATGAGATGCATTGTTATGGAACGAATACAAGGATAGATCGTTTGGACAGCTTTTCCCTGGAAAAAGACGGATCGGTGGAGTTGTATTTAAAAAAGGTGAATCTGCTGCAGGGGAAATATTTAATGGATTTTGCGATCGAATCGGAGGACGGGCATACTGCGGATTATTATAAAGGAGCGGCATCGGTGGAAATCTTTTCGGTCATTGAAGATGTGGGCGTAATGAGAATTGACCATGAATGGAATATAATGTAAAGGAATTGAGGCCTTATGAAGAAAATTGGATTTGTGATTCCATGGTTTGGAATGAACATCCCGGGAGGGGCGGAAGCGGAGCTTAGGGGATTGACAAAGCATTTGGCAAAATCGGGGATGGAACTTGAGATTTTATCCACCTGTGTCAGGGAATTTACGGCGGATTGGAATGAGGATTATCATAAACCCGGCCTGACCGTGGAGGGTGGTATTCCCATCAGAAGGTTCCGGGTGAGGAAGCGGGATGCGGAGGCTTTTCATAAAGTAAACATTAAGCTGATGCGCAATCAAATGCCGCTGACGGAAGCGGAAGAAAAGATATTTGCAGAAGAGATGATCAACAGCCCTGAGTTGTATGATTATATGGAAGAGCATAGCGAAGAGTACGGGCTGTTTGTCTTTATCCCTTATATGTTCGGGACGACGTATTATGGGATCCGGCGTTGCCCGGGGAAAGCAGTGCTGATTCCTTGCTTTCATAATGAAAGCTATGTATATATGGATATTTTTAAGAAAACCTTCCCGAAGGCAGCCGGGATGATTTTCCATGCGGAGCCGGAAGCGGAGCTGGCGAAAAAGGTATATGACCTTTCCAAAGTGAACACCGCCGTGCTGGGGGAAGGCGTATATACGGATGTTACGTATGACAGCGGCAGATTCCGTCAAAAATATCATATTGATGAACCATTTATCCTATACGCAGGACGCAAGGACGTGGGGAAAAATATTTATACGTTGATTCACAATTTTGCCGAGTATAAGTCGAGGAATCATAATGACCTGAAATTAGTTTTGATCGGCGGCGGTTCGGTGACGCTGCCGGAGGCGATAGAGAAGGAAGTCTATGACTTAGGTTTTGTGGATCTGCAGGACAAGTTCGACGCCTATGCGGCGGCCCATCTGCTATGCCAGCCTTCAAAGAATGAAAGCTTTTCTTTGGTCATTATGGAAAGCTGGCTGTGCAAAAGACCGGTGCTGGTTCATGAAGAATGTGCGGTAACAAGCCATTTTGCAAGGCAGTCAGGGGCAGGGCTTTATTTCAGGGATTATTTTGAGTTTGAAGGAGCCGTAAATTATTTACTGGAAAATGATGAGACGGCGGCGGAAATGGGAAGGCAGGGCCGGGAATTTGTTATGAGCCATTTTGCGTGGGATGTGATCGTGGAGAAGTATACCGCATACTTTGAAGAATTATGTAAACAAAGAGAGGAATAGGATAGGATGCAGAAAATTGATGTAGAACAGATCATGGCGGAAATCAGGGCGGAGATTAAGGAAAAAGGTTATAAAAAAGAAGACTTAAAATTCCAGGACATACCAATCCCTTCCATGCCGGGTACGGATAACGGGAAATTTAATGCGGCTGAACTGCAAAATCAGATCAATGCCTGCAACAAAGACTGGAACAATCCCATGTGTTTCCCTTTCCCGGGGAACAATCCGGTAAAAAAGCTTTTTCAGAAAACCGTGCGTAAAGTGTCGAAATGCGTATTCTGGCCGATCGTGAATTATCAGAATAAATTTAACCAGGATGTGGTACGGACGTTAAATCAGTTGAAATATTACGTGGATGCGGATGAAGTTAAATATACTGCGAGAAAAAAGCAGATAATGGAGCAGATGGAAAAGCAGACGGAGGAATTGGAACGGCTGTATGAAGAACTGATGCACGATAAGATTAAGACGATATCCAGGCAGCTTATGAGCGTAAAATGGAAGCAGATGGATGAAATAGCAGCCAGGGAGGAAAAAGATACGGACATGATACACTGCAATATATGCGGTTATCATGCGGTGCGGGGATCTTTTGAAAAGAAGGAGACGGAATGTATTTTCAACGGGGGAAAGCTGATCAGATATGTATGTCCGGAGTGCGGCGTTATTTTTGGGCCTACAAAATTCATGAATCTGACGCAGCAGGAAATCGATGAAGACTACAAGGTTCATTATTATGGCTTTTCGGAAGGTTCTTCTTTTGATAAGGAAATCGAAGCTTTTTATATGCTGGACCCGGATAAGGACGGCGTTTACTTGAATTATGGCTGCGGCTGCTGGTCGAAATCCATTCAAAAGCTGCGGGCGGAAGGATATAATGTATACGGATATGAACCTTATGCGCCGGAAACGGACAATCCGTATATGATCACGAGCCAGGCGGAACTGGTAAAAATGAAATTTGATGGCATTTATTCCAACGACTTGCTGGAACATCTTTTAGACCCGGTGACGGATCTTCAATTTATGAAGACGTTGCTGATGCATCCGGATTCTAAGATGGCCCACAGCACGGCGTGTTATATTTATAAATATGAATATACCAGGTTCCATACGCATTTCTTCACGGGGAATTCTTTGGAAGTAATGTGTAAAAAGGCCGGATTGGAAATTGTGGACAGCCGCAACGCCATAGAGGAAAGGGATTTTATCTGTCATGTCTTTCAGGGGACAGGGGACAGGGTGGATTATAAGTCCTGCCTGTATGTATCGGAGCATGGGGAAAGGAAAGGCGGGAATATCATCCTTCATGAAAAGGGCTATGCCTGCGGGCCTTATATGACGCTGGGAAAAGGCGGCTATCGGATGGACTTTGCCGTGAAGCTGCCGGGCAGGGAAAGCATTGCATTAAAGATTACCGCCGACAAAGGAAAAAAGGAACTGTTTGTTGCAAACCTGACGGAAGGGGCGAATGAAGTGGAGTTTACTTTGGATTGGCTGGAAAAAGACGTGGAATTTGTCATCAGCAATGACGGAACGGAAGATATTGTGATAGAGGAAGCGGCGATGTTCTGACAGGCCTGCAGGAAGGCGCGATTAAGGAACGGACGGGGCCGCGAAGGGTATGGGAGAAAGAAGTATGCGGATTATTCAGGTGTTGAAAGTGCTTGCGTTCGGCGATGCGATAGGGAATCATGTGGTTGCCTTGCAAAAAGCCTTTCAGGAGAAGGGGATCAGGACGAAAACATATGCGGAAGTCATTGATTCCAGACTGCCGGAAGGGACGGCGGAAGACTACCGGCTGTATGAGGAAAAGGACGGGGATATTATTTTATACCATTTGTCCACGGGAACCGAATTGAACCGGAAAATAACGGAACACAAATGTAAGATCATTATTAATTATCATAATATTACGCCGCCCCAATATTTTGCGGAGTATAACAGGCAGGGAGAGATGAACTGCAGGACGGGGCTGGCGGATGCGGCGTATCTTGCGGATAAAGTGTGCGCCTGCATTGCGGATTCCCAGTATAATAAAGAAGATCTGATGCGTATGGGGTATCGGTGCGATATTACGGTTATCCCCATCCTGATTGCTTTTGACGATTATAAAAAGAAGCCTGATGAGGCGATAGGGAATAAATACAAAGACGGATGGACGAATATTCTGTTTGTGGGAAGAGTGGTCCCTAATAAGGCGCAGCATGATGTGATCAATGCATTCCATCATTACAAAAAGTATTACAATCCTAGATCCAGGCTGATTTTAACCGGTACATGGGGCGGGATGGAAAGATATCAGGCGCAGTTGGTGGAATATGCAGGGAAATTAGGGGTAGAGGATGTGATTTATCCGGGACATATCAAATTCCAGGAGATTTTGGCCTATTACCGTTGCGCGGATCTATTCTTATGCCAGAGTGAACACGAGGGCTTTGGGGTCCCTTTGGTGGAAGCTATGATTTTTGGGGTTCCCGTTATTGCTTACGACAGCAGTGCGGTAGGAGAGACCTTGGGAGGCGCAGGGCTGCTGCTTCCGACAAAAGATCCGCTGGAGACGGCGGCGGCGATGAACAGGGTCGTTACCGACAAGGGACTTGGAAGGAAAATGGCGGAAAACGGGCGGGAAAGATTAAAGGATTTTGATAACCAGGTAACTGCGGAAAGATTTATAGAATATATCAGGAGCAAGGGATAAATGGATGGGGTGCTTTTAGGCGCAGGGATCGTACTGAATTTCTGGATATGCCTGCTTTTCTTAAAAGAGACGGACGGGATAAAATGCGGCGTGCTTTCCGTATTTCTTTATTTTTGTTATTATGCGGTCATCGGCGGCATACTGTTCGGCCTGGAAGCATTCGGCATAAAAAGAACGTTGCTTCTTATCGTGTTGGCGGAAATGGCGGCATTGCTGCCTTTGTGGAAGAGAAAAAGAAGGTTTCAGCAGGAATGGCCGGTGCGCCGGTATATATTCCCTATAGCCCTGACGCTTTGTACGCTGCCTTTCGTATGGAATAAATTTGGCTTTTACGGAATGGGGCAGGATGAGGGCGTATATCAGACGCAGGCGATTGCTTTTATGAACCGCCATTATGAAAACCAAAAAGATTTTCAGGAATATGAGCTGCTTGATGAGGAGGGGAAAAAGGGATTCCGGCAGTTTGTGGATTCCCAGCTTGTGGGATATTACATATACGATGAGACGCTCCCTTCTTTATCTGCGGAAGGGAAAGCCAGCGATGTTTCCGGGTTTTACCACGGGATCCCGACTTTTTCCGCAATGCTGGCGTTATGGGGGAATCTGTTTGGGATGAGGCATATGGCAGGGATACAGACGGTTTTCTATATTTGCAGCCTGTTCCTGCTTTTTTTTACATGCGGGAATCTACGGCTAAGGGAGCCGGTAAAGTATGCGGTTGGAATCATATACGCCTTTTCTCCCATCATGTTATGGGTATCCAAGTCTTCTTTGACGGAAATGTTTTTAGCCTGTTTGATGATCGGTTTCTTATATTTTATGACAGGGAGCGGGGACGGAACGGGAATTTTCTGCGCCGCTTTGACGGTTGCGGCATTTTCTTTTTACCATCTGACCATATATACGATCCTTCCCATCGTCATCCTGATCTTCTGGGGGATGTTCCTTTATAGTAAAAAGGACGGCTACATCTATGCATCGGCCACGGTTTTGCTGACCTTTATGATATCTATGGTGATTGTCTCAAAAATAGCGGCCACTTATAGCTTTGTATATAACTTTTCCCCGTTATATCGGTTCACCCGCCTGATCCGGCGGGAAACCGTACTGCCTTTTCTGTTAGGGGGGTCGGCGGCAGGGATCCTGTTAAGCTTTCTTCTTCTTGCTGCAGGCAGGAAAGGTTTGCCGCACTTTCCCCGAAAAGGATGGATGGGGAAATCCTGCGTCCGGCTTGGGATACTTGTATTTGTTGTACTTCAGTTGTGCATTGCGGGCAGGCTGGCGGGACATGGGTATGATACGCTGCAGGATGCGGTGCGGCATTTGTCGATAACAGCCTTTGCCATGTATGGCGGCGGTGTATTAATGATATTGGCAGCAGCCTATATTTTTTGGAAACCTTCCTTATGCTGGCAAAGCACCGGGACAATGATCGTTACAGGGATGAGCGCCTATTGCATCCTGTTTTATACTTGTTTTTTGCGCAAGGATATTTTGTATCATTATTATTATGGCCGTTATCTGGCGCCATTTATCTGTATAGCGGCGCTGATGACCGGGATAGCGGTGAATGAGTGGAAGACAGCGGCAGGGAGGGCGGCGGCCTGGATCATGACGGCTGCTTATATGGCGGTTTGTATGCCGTATGATTTCGTATTGGCAAAGAATGATGATGATACGAGGATGCAGTGGGATATTTTGGAGGATGTGGCGGCTGTCATACCAAAGGACGCTATTGTTTATATGGATCCGGATATGGGGATGATATCTTATCTTCCCTTAAGGGAACTGACGGGTGCGCTTATCTTTCCTGCAGGAAGCCAGGAACTTTTCAAAATAACCGAGGAGAAGAGGGAGGATGATCGGGATATTTATTATATTTCCGAGCTGTACCAATATCTTCCCATGTGCGATATCGTTTATGCGGATTGGTACGAAACGAGCGAGAACGAAAACGAGTACAATGGAAAGCTGCTGCCCCTGCCGTTAAAGATGAGTAAGGAAAACAGGAACATTGCCGTATATAAAGTGCAAAGAGAACAGTATGCATACGAGATGGCTGACCGGGATATGGCAATAAGCGGTTATTACGGCTTAGAGTCGGATTTTCGATGGAGCGACCCACAGGAAAACAGGATGCGGTGCATATTGGATAAAAAGAGCTATACTGTCAGGGTGGCGCAGGGGGCCGTTCTGCCGTTGGAGGCTCTTGGAAAGGAAGAATACGAAGTAAGGCTGCAGGTCAATGGGGAATATGCAGATTCCTGTACGATTACAAAAGAATCCCCGGATGACGATTTGCTCTTTACCGTACCGGAAGGACTTGTGAAAGAAGGGGTCAACGAAATTTCTTTCCTCTGCGCGGCATGGAGCCCGCAGGATTTTGGCTCGCCGGACGAAAGGAAGCTGGGGATTGCAGTGAAACAGGTGTTATTCGAGCAGGATCCATAGGCTGGGTCATTTGATGTCCGGATCATAAAAAGGAATAAATTGGAACCCACAAGATTCAGAATTCAGATGTTGACAATATACTATATATAGATATAAAATGTATTTGAAAGTTTTGTCGAAAATGGGTCAGTCATAGATTTAGGAGGAAGTATGAGGAAAGCAGGAAGATTATTATTTGTATGGGTATTGATTGCGGCAATGATTCTGCCTATGACGGTAGGGGCGGCGGAAGCATCTTCGGATGTGGAAGCGGGCGGTGAAGTGGAACGGAATGAAATAGGCGATATTGAATTGCCGGATAATATAATAGAAGATACGGACGGGATGGAAGAAGACAATCAGGGGCAGGAGGACGAAGGGGAGCCATCGGAGGATGGAACGGATATACCGGAGGAAGATGTGCCGTCCGATGGGCCGGAAGACGTGCCATCCAATGAGCCGGAAGATACGATCCGCGATACGGAAGGGGATGTATCTGCCGATATCATACAGGAAACGGAAGATATGGATATCGACTTGGAAGCGATGGAAGAAGAGGGGCGCATCCTGACAGAAGAAGAGGAAGAGACGGACGAAATCATATATAAAAGCCCGAATGAAGGATTGGAAGATTTCGGTGAACTGACCCTGGTGGACGTACGGATGATAGAAGACGAGAACCTGGTCGCAGGGGCGGGGGAGCATGGGCAGATCATGCTGGATCCCGGCCTGGTGAAGGGCAATAAGACTTTTTCCAATAATACTAAGATTAAGATTAAATTTATCTTAGTCTGCTATGGCAATGAACTGGATGAATGGCGTATCACGATTTTCAGGGGGAAATCCCTGAAAGTAAAGGATGCCCTAACGAGAAAAATCGGAACCTTCGGAAAAACAGTAGGAACGATAGAGCTTACTTTTGAATGGGATACTACGGATTTAAAGAAATATGCGGAAGGTACGTATACCCTGCAGTATCTTTCTGTTTATAACAATGGAAAGAAGGATGTGATAACCGAACACACGGAGACGTTGAAACTGGAAGATTATAAGACGGTGGCTACAAGGAATTTTGTGAAACGTCTTTATACGAAGGTGTTTAACCGTCCGGCGGATACCG
This sequence comes from uncultured Lachnospiraceae bacterium, assembly GCA_948470755.1. Taxonomy (GTDB): domain Bacteria; phylum Bacillota; class Clostridia; order Lachnospirales; family Lachnospiraceae; genus Kineothrix. Next base: position 56,036 of record CAOKPU010000002.1, read on the forward strand.
CGGGCCTGAACGATTGGACCGATAAGCTGGTAAAAGGGAAGGTGACCGGCGGGGAAGCCGTACGAGGATTTATCCAAAGCAAGGAATTTGCAAACAGGAACGTAAGCGATAGTGAATATGTGGATATCCTCTATCGTACATTGTTCGACAGGGAGCCGGACCCGTCAGGGAAGCAGAACTGGATGGACGCGTTGAATACAGGCATGAGCCGCACTTTTGTATTAAAAGGATTTATCGACGGAGTGGAATTTGACGCTCTCTGCAAAGGATACGGTATTAAAAGGGGAACCATTGATGTAGTGGAAAACAGGGACAAGAACCGGGGCGCGACTGCTTTTGTATGGAGGTTCTATCAGGTTGCTTTGGGAAGGACTCCCGATATAGCGGGCCTGAACGATTGGACAGGCCGGCTGGTGAGCAAGAAGGCTACTCCGGAAGATGTCGGCAAAGGATTCATTTTCTCGCCGGAAGTCAGAAATAAAAAGTTAAGCAATACGGAATATGTAAAGCTTCTTTACAGGACTTTCCTTGGAAGGGAATTTGATGAAGTGGGATTAAACGACTGGGTAAAACGGCTGGATAGCGGCACAAGTAGGGAAGATGTTTTCTACGGGTTTTCAAAAAGCGCTGAATTTGGGGGGATTGTAGCATCTTTTGGACTATAGTTTATTCCCGCAGGCAATGAGGAAAATAGCCATGTTTGCATGGATATTTGACGAATGCCGCGAGGGTATGATATAGGGAGTGGTTCGGCAGGATCATTCCCTATGTTATTCTATCATAGGATTCGGGTGTCAAAAGGCCCATCCGGCATCCCCGTCCGGCAGATGGCACAAAAGATTGGTGTGTACTCTGTTGCACGATATCCTGTAATAGAAAAACCCTCTGGGATATGATAAATCTATATGAAACAGAAAAGGAAATAGATTGAAAAATCAGCTTGATAGCTGATTTTATCAATCGGCTATTTGTGCCGGAGCATCACAAATAGCCCCGATGGCAGACGCAAATCTGATATTTGCGTCGCCCCGTCGCGTAAACGCTCCGGAATGGGGATTAGCGTGAGAAGAACTTCTAATCACTCGCAGCAGAGGCTGCTTCGCGAAGAAGTTCTAAGTCAGCCAAGCTGACTTTTCTCACGCAGGAGAATGCCTAAAATGCGGCATTCTCCGCACATATTTGAGATTCCGCGAAGCGGAATCATGGAGGGTTAGTATGAAGAAAAGAAGGATAATGGCATTATTATTGGCATCTGCCCTTGTGTTTTCAGGAAGTATGGGCGGCGCTGAAGTAAAGGCTGCCGGGATGGATATGGCGCAGGAAAGGGAAGCCGTACCGACAGAGGAAAATAGTAAAGAACCGGGAACGGATAAGGAAGAAAGCAGTCCCGGGGCAGAAGGGGATGTTGAGGATGTGATAGGGGATAACGACATCCACGGCATTGAAAATACAGACAACTGGATAGAGGATGAGACGGAAGATAATATAGAAAACGATACGGATGACGATTCGGGGAATGATGCCGAAGATAATACGGTGGACGATATAGAAGGCGATGCCGAAGACAATATGGAAAATGATGCGGATAACGGTATGGAAGACGGCGGGGAAGAAGGTGAAGGAGCCGGCGATATACTGAATGAGGAGATCATCGGCAGCTTAGGAGACGGGGAGATACCGGAAGGGACCGTGGAGAAGAACCTGGAAGAGGGGGAATTGCTGTTAAACGAAGAGAATATAGTGACCATGGATTCTTCCGATGAAGTAAGGCTCCTGCTGGAAAAGGCAAAAGCGGCATTACAGGATCTATTAGGCCGGAAAACAGTGGCGGCTTTGGTTTATCTGGCCGAGGAAGTGGATATTTACGCCCGTCCGGGGAAGGAAGCGGTTGCATCGCTTCCCAGCGGCCATCAGGTATTTATCCTGGATGTGGAGGTTGCTGAGGGCAGTATCTGGTATTTGATCCGTACAGGGATAAATGATACGGAAATGACCGGCTATATATCGATAGAAAACCTTGCATATTCCGATGAAGACTTTTTGGCATGGGAGAAAGAGTATCTGACAGAAATCTGTCAATATATTGCCGGAGATGGGCGGATTCTGGCAAAGGCGGTGTCAGATGCGGATATCAGGCAGTTCCCGTCTTCTTATCAGAACTTTCTGGCCTATTTGAGGAGTTCCCATCCGAATTGGATCTTTGTTAAAATGAATACCAATCTGGATTGGGATACGGTGATTGAAAACGAAATGGTGGATGGGAGGAATCTTGTGCCGGCATCTTCGCCGGAGGCCTGGAAGATCGGCAAATATGATAATAGCTGGAGCAAGGCTTCTGAAGGCGTCGTGAAATATTTTATGGATCCGAGGAACGCTATGACGGAAGAGGGCATATTCCAGTTTGAGCAGTTGACATATAACGCGTCTTACCATAAAGCGTCCGCGGTCCAGATGATATTGGACAATTCTTTTATGGCGGGGAATATTCCGGGAACCGGGACTTCTTATGCGTCGGCTTTCTGGCAGATCGGAAGCGAGTTAGGAGTCAGCCCCTTCCATTTAGCCTGCAGGGTATATCAGGAGCAGGGGAGCGCGGGGACTTCGCCCCTGATTTCGGGGACTTACCCGGGATATGAGGGATATTATAATTATTATAATATCGGTGCGTCAGGGACTACGAATGAGCAGATTTATAAAAATGGCCTGGAAAAGGCAAAGGCCATGGGCTGGAACAGCAGAATGGCATCGCTGCGGGGAGGCGCGGAAGTGCTTTCCAAAAATTACATCCTGAAAGGGCAGGATACTTTATATTTACAGAAATTCGATGTGGAAAGCAGCTATAACGGATTATATTGGCATCAATATATGCAGAATATCAAGGCGCCTTCCAGCGAGGCAAAAAATGTCCGTAAGGCCTATGCCAATGCAGGATCTTTGGAGAACTGTTTTGTATTCAAGATTCCGGTATATAACAATATGCCCTCTGCCGTATGTCCGGACCCGGCAACCGGCCAGGGCAACTCCGTGGTGGATATGGAAGGGATCGAGGCGTTTGTAAAACGGCTGTATACCAAGGCGTTGGGAAGGGATGCGGATCCGGAAGGGCTGGAAGATTGGTCGAGACTTTTGGCAGATGGGGAAAGGACGGGCGCAGAAGCGGCAAGAGGCTTTATTTTCAGCAAAGAATTTATACAGAAAGATTTGGATGACAGCCAGTATGTGGAAGTCCTTTATCAGACGTTTATGGATCGTGCGTCGGATGAAAGCGGTAAAAATTATTGGTTAAAGGCTATGGAAGCCGGAGTGTCGAGGGCAGGCGTGTTTAAAGGGTTTGCGGAATCCATGGAATTTGAGCGGATATGCGTAAAATATGGGATTATCAGAGGCAATATTGATGGTTTACCGGCAAATGACCAGAATCCGGGCCTGACCATGTTTGTCTCCAGAATGTATACAAAAGCGTTAGGAAGAAACTTTGACCGGGCAGGGCTGGAAGATTGGTGCGGCCGTCTGCTGCGGGGATCTGCCACTCCGGAATCGGTAGCAAAAGGTTTTATTTTCTCAAGAGAGATGTTAAATAAAAACCTTTCGGACGAAGAATATGTGAAGGTGCTTTATCGTGTATTCATGGACAGGGAATACGATAAAGCCGGATTAGAGGACTGGGTAGGCAGGCTGAAAAGAGGGGTTTCCCGGGAAAAAGTGCTGGAAGGTTTTTCCGGGTCTGAGGAATTCGATGGGATTGTCAAATCCTTTGGATTATAAATAAATGAGTGACAGGAGGTAGGGAATGAAAAAACTAAGAAGTTTGAAACAAGGACTTGTTGCGCTCTTGGTAGCAGCTATGTTGATGAGCAATACCGGAGTTGCATCGGTAAGCGCAGCTCAGGCCGGAACGGGAACAATGGAGGAAGGGCAGCCTAAAGCGCCGGATGCTTTAGAGGAACAGACCGCCCCGGATACGGAAGAGGAAGCGCCGCCGTTGGATGAGGAGACGCCGCCATCGGACGAAGAAGTGCCTCCATCCGATGAAGAAACACCGCCGTCGGACGAGGAGACGCCGCCATCGGACGAAGAAGCGCCGCCATCCGATGAGGAAGCGCCGCCGTCGGATGAAGAAGCGCCTCCATCCGATGAGGAGATGCCGCCATCGGAAGAGGAAGCACCGCCGTCAGAGGAAGAAACTCCTCCATCCGATGAAGAAGCGCCTCCTGCGGATGAGGAAGCGCAGCCTGATGAACAGGCGCCGGGCGATGACGTGATGAATGAGGAATTGCTGGATGGGGAGATGTCGGAAGGGAATGTGATCACGGAAATCGAGCTGGACGAAGATTCGATAGAGGCTGTTACAGAGAAGTTAATGGATAATGTGCTGATAGAAGAGGATTTGGACTATGTGCTGGGCCGTCCTATGACGCCGGAAGAAGAGGAGGAACAGAAAAGGCTTATAAAAGAATATGTATCCAGGCTGGTTCCTCTAGTGCCTGATGAGGAAGTGGAAAGCGTCCTGGATTATGGCGAACCGATGGCAAGGGCCGGGGCATTGGAATCCAGTTATGATTCCAGGAAAAACAATTCTATTACAAGTGTAAAGGATCAGAACTCTTATGGCTCATGCTGGGCGTTTTCTACTATTAACTGTGCGGAATCGTCTTTGATCAGACAGGGATTAGCTTCACCCACACAGATTGATTTATCGGAACGCCATCTGGTATATTATAATTACCGTTCGGTATGCGATCCTTTGGGAGGTACGGCCGGGGATTCCAATCTTCACAGCGGAAGCGTTACAGATATGTTTAATGCGGGAGGGAATTATTCCCATTCCTCCAGGATATTGGCTATGTGGATGGGAGCGGCAAATGAGAGCGTGGCTCCTTATGGACAGGCATCCACGGCCCTGCCGGATACACAGGGGAGCGCTTATGGGAACAATGCCGCCATTGTGAAAAATGTATACGGCATTAATAAAGCGGATGTTTCCCTGGTGAAGCAGGCGATCAAAGACTATGGTTCGGTAGGGATTATGTATTGCGCGCTGGATGGTTACAGCAATTACTATAATTCGCAGACGGCTGCGGAATATTGTGATACCTATATGCCGGTAAACCATGCGGTTTCCGTTGTAGGATGGGATGATAACTACAGTGTGAACAACTTCAAGACAAAGCCGAAGAATCCAGGGGCCTGGCTGGTAAAGAACAGTTGGGGGACATGGTTTGGAAAAGACGGATACTTCTGGCTTTCTTATGAAGACGCTACGATTAACAGTTCGTTTTATGTATTCGATATGCAGCAGAGTTCGCTGTATGATAACAATTATCAATATGACGGGAGCGCATTGGACGCATGGTTTATTGCGAATGGCAATGTACAGATTGCCAATGTATTTACCGCCCATGCAAATTACGGGAAAAAGGAAAGCCTGAAAGCAGTTGGTTTTACTTCCGGGGCTGCTAACTGTAATTATTCCATACAGATCTACAAGAACCCTGCAAATGCAAATGACCCTGCAAGCGGCACTCCCATGCTGTCTACGCCAAAGACCGGGCAGGCGGCATATGAAGGATATTATACCGTACCGCTGGGCCAGGAGGTAAAGCTTTCGGACGGAGACACTTTTGCGGTAGTGGTAACTTTGAGTAAGCCGGGCAGCAATATTAAGGTTATGGTGGAAAACTCGGGAAGCTATGCAGGCTCTTATTCAACGGCCTCCGCGGCAGCCGGCCAGAGCTTCTTTAGGCAGTCTTCTGCGGGAGGCTGGTATGACGTAGGCAAAAACGATAATGTTAATGTCAGGGTAAAAGCATTTACCAGCAATGTGAATGAAAACAGCGACGGCATTCCTGTGACAGGGATAACTTTAAAAGAAAAGACGGCCACGGTAAGCATCGGCGGGACAAAACAATTGACGGCCACGGTAACGCCGGCCAATGCCGCGAACAAGATGGTGTCATGGTCAAGCTCCGATAACTCGGTGGCTACAGTGGACGCCAGCGGGTTAGTCAAAGGCGTGAAAAACGGCAAGGCGGTCATTACCGCTTCGGCAGGCGGCGGGAAGTTTAAAGCGGAATGCAGCGTGACTGTGCAGGAAGGCTACACGCATGTAGTCATCTCAGGCTATCGGACGTTGAGCACGGTAGGGAACAGTTATCAGTTCTCCGCCAAAGTGTATCCGTCAAATATGCCGAATCAAACCGTTACGTGGAGTTCTTCGGATACTTCTGTGGCGAAAGTGGATAAAAACGGTAAAGTAACGGCCATGGGAACCGGGAAAGCCGTTATCAAAGCGACGGCTAACGGCGATAAATCGGTAGTGGGAACATATGAAGTTACGGTGCCTGTCACACAGATGAACCAAATCAGGAGTTTTGTGACAAGGATGTATACCAACGTACTGATGCGCGATCCCGATTCCGCCGGATTAAATGACTGGAGCTTACAGTTGGCGGGCAGAATAGTGGATGGATGCCGTCTTGCGCAGGGCTTTATCGGAAGCGATGAATTTAAAAACAAAAATGTCAATAACAATACTTATGTAGACATATTATACAAGACATTTTTCAACCGTCCGGCGGACAGCGGCGGAAAGAAATATTGGCTGAATCTGCTGGAAAATGGGATGAGCCGTGAATATGTCTTAAAGGGATTTGTTAATTCCGATGAGTTCCAGAAACTTTGCGATTCGTATGGCATCGACAGAGGGGAAATGAAGCTGACGGCCAATAGGGATCAGAACGAAGGCCTGACGATGTTTGTCAACAGGATCTATGTGAAAGCATTGGGACGTTCAGGGGAAGCGGCCGGGATAGAAGATTGGACCGGCAGGATCCTCAGGAAAGAAGAGACTCCGGAAAGCGTAGCTAAGAAATTCTTCTTCTCGCAAGAGTTTGCAAATAAGAAGCTGAACGATACGGAATATGTAAAAGTCCTATATCGGACCTTCATGGACAGGGAGTACGACCAGGCCGGCCTGAATGACTGGGTAGGACGGCTGGCGAAAGGGACCAGCAGGGAAAAAGTCCTGGAAGGGTTCTCCAAGTCGACGGAATTTGCTAATATTATGAAGAGTTATGGGTTGTAAGAAATGGGCTGACGAAGAATAAAAGGAATGGGGTTTCACTAAGGCTGAGTATTTTCAGCCTTAGTGAAACTAAGTTATTTTTAAAGAGACGATAAAGGTGATAAGAGACATGCTGTTTAATTCATTTGACTTTATTATATTTTTCCCGGTGGTTGTGCTGGTTTATTTTCTGATTCCCCAGCGCGTCCGTTACGTATGGCTGCTTGTGTGCAGCTATTATTTTTATATGTGCTGGAATGCGAAGTACTCCTTGCTGTTGCTCTTTTCTACGGCGGTGACTTACTGCGGCGGCAGGCTGGTGGCAGCGTTGCCGGCAGGAGGGAAGAGAAAGGCGGCATTGGCGGCGAGTGTGCTGCTGAATTTATTCATACTGTTTTTCTTTAAATACTTTGATTTTGCTGTGGAGAACCTTAACGGCCTGTTGTCATTGTTCCATATCCGCGCGTTGGAACCGCGCTTTTCGTTGCTGCTGCCAGTGGGTATCTCGTTCTATATCTTTCAGGCGGTGGGCTATACGGTGGATGTCTACCGTGGAGACATAGGAGCGGAGAAGAACTTTTTAAAGTATGCGTTGTTTGTGTCGTTTTTTCCTCAGTTGGTGGCCGGCCCTATCGAGCGTTCAGGGAATCTGCTTCGCCAAGTGGGAGAGACGCATAGGTTCAGCTTCGCCAGGATGCGTGAGGGTCTGCTTGTAATGCTTTGGGGCTATTTCCTGAAGATCGTGATTGCGGATAGGGCGGCGATCTTTGTGGATGCGGTGTATGGGGACTATACCCGGTATGGCGGCTGGTATTTGGTGGTGGCCAGCATCTTGTTTTCTTTCCAAATATACGGGGATTTTGCCGGCTATTCTATCATAGCGGTGGGAGCGGCGAAAGTGATGGGGTTCGATTTAATGGAGAATTTTAACGCGCCATATTTGGCGCAAAGCGTGTCGGAATTCTGGCATAGATGGCATATTTCCCTATCTACATGGTTCAGGGATTATCTCTACATACCGCTCGGAGGAAACCGGAAAGGGAGGGCGAGAAAATATGTCAATCTTTTGATAGTATTCCTTGTTAGCGGTATATGGCATGGCGCCAGATGGAATTTTGTAGTGTGGGGGGGGGTATAATGGAATTGCCCAAATTGCGGGTGGTTTGCTTAGGCCTCTGAGGGAGCGGTTCAACAGACTCTTTGGACTGGATGCGGACTCGCTGGGGCATAAGATCCTAAAAGGCATTGTGACATTTGCAATGGTGAATTTCATGTGGGTCTTTTTCCGGGCAGACAGCGTAGGGGACGCCGTGCGGATCGTGCGAGGGATGTTTATGGCTCAAAACCCCCAGGCGCTGGTTGACGGAAGCCTGTATGAGCTGGGCTTGGACCGAGGGAACTTCGGCCTTTTGATTATTTCTATAACAATCCTTATGCTTGCAGACCTTGCCAAGTACAAGGGCATCGTAATCAGGGACGTTATCCTGAGACAGGAACTGTGGTGCAGATGGTTCTGCTATCTGACGGCCATAGTGTTTATACTCGTTTTTGGGATATGGGGAACGAATTACGATGCGGCAGGTTTTATCTATTTTCAATTTTAGCAGGAGGGCGTTATGGAACGGAAGGTAAGAGAGTTAATATCGGTTGTTGTGTTCATGTTGTTGCTGGTATTTGTGCTGCTTAAGGTATCGGACTTGCTGGAGAGAAAGAACAGCAGGAACAAATATGCGATGTTTTATGAGAATGTGGATAAGGTGGATGTGCTTTTTTTTGGCCCCAGTGTGCCGTTATATGGTATTTGCCCTGCGGAATTATGGGATGATTTTGGAATTGCGGCTTATAATAATGCGAACGAATCGGAAAGACTGGCAACAACATACTGGGTGATAAAAAATTCCCTGGACTACTGCCGGCCCGGATTGGTAGTGGTGGATATGACGGCTTTGGCCTGGGGAGCGGAGAAAACGGACGGAACTTTAAAGGATCATAATTTTCTGGATAGCTTGCCATTGAGCGCGAATAAAGTACGGATGGTTATGGATTTATTTCCGGAAAAGGAAAGGGCGGAGTATATATGGAATTTTATACTATATCATTCCAGATGGCCGGAATTAGGGAAGGATGATGATGAGATAAACTGCCGGATGGGCGGTGAGACCAGAATAGGAATTAAATATAACTCCAACCCAAGAATTGGTGATCCGAAGGAATCCAGAAATGATTTGTCGGATGAAAAAATCATATATCTTGACAAAATTGCAGAACTATGTAAAGAAGAAAATATAAATTTATTATTTACTTTTTTGCCGTATAGCGCACATCAGGGGGATATTGTCCTCAGGGAATTTGTAAAAAAATATTGTCAGGACAACCAAATAGACTATTTGGACATGCTGGATAAAAATATAGTGAATTATAAGATGGATTATATGGATGAAATACATTTGAATCCGGCAGGCGCAAAAAAAGTCACACGGTATATTGGTAAATATATTGTGGATCATTATGATATAGAAAACAGACATCGTGATGTAAAATATGCCGTATGGAATGATAATCTTCAAAAATATATGGAATATAAAAAGCAGTTACTCGCAGAAGAAAAAAATATATATAACTATATATCCCTGCTGGAAGACGGGGACTATGGAATTGTTTATCAGGTAAAAAAAGACAGTCAACTATATGAGGATGAGAAAATTGTTTTCTTATTGGATGATGTAAAACGGGAAAATATGTATGATGTAACAGCGAAAATGGTGAATCAATATTTATCTGATATGGAAAATGAAGAACAGAAGGAAAAGCGTGATCTCTATCTGGAAGTATTACAGTCCGGATGTATACCGGAAGATGTAGGAAGCGATATATTGTTTTTTGTTATAGATAAAAAGAAGGGTAAAATCGTAGATATAGCTTCCTTTACATTCGCAAGTACTTACCAGAACAAACGTCAATAGCTCATGGATGTGTGGGCAATGTCGATTAGGCTAGGAATATTTGGATATCGGCTAAAAGAATATTGAAAATAGAGTGTTTTTAATATATAATCATTAAGTATATGGAATGAAATATAATGTAGTCTGGAGTTACAGTAGGAGGAGATAATGAAGCTGATTATTCAAATACCGTGTTACAATGAAGCGGAAACGTTGGAAATTGCGTTAAATGATTTACCGAAAAAAATAGATGGGATAGATGTTATTGAATATTTGATTATTAATGACGGAAGTAAAGATAATACAGTGGAAGTAGCGAAAAAATGGGGCATTAATTATGTTGTTAATTTTAAGCGGAATAAAGGGCTGGCAAAAGGGTTTATGGCCGGCCTTGACGCCTGTCTGCAGGCTGGGGCGGATATTATAGTGAATACGGATGCAGACAATCAATACTGCGGAGAAGATATAGAGAAACTGGTACGCCCAATCTTAGAAGGAAAAGCGGATGTGGTCATTGGGGAGAGGCCAATAGATCAGACGGAACATTTTTCTCCTTTGAAAAAAAAGCTGCAGCATTTGGGAAGCTGGGTAGTAAGAAAAGCTTCCAAGACAGATATTCCGGATGCACCCAGCGGATTCCGTGCTTATAGCCGGGATGCGGCATTGCGCATGAATGTAATCAATGAGTATACATACACATTGGAAACGATTGTCCAGGCAGGGCGGAATAAAATGGCGATTATGTCGGTGCCGATCCGTACTAATTCAGAGCTTAGGCCGTCCAGATTGTTCCATAGTATGTTTGGCTATGTTAAAAAATCAATGTTGACAATTATTAGGGCCTTTATGATGTACAAGCCCTTAAAATTCTTCTCCATGCTCGGCATGTTATCTATTGTTATTGGGATATTGATTGGTATTAGATATATTGTTTTTTTGATTCAGGGCCTGGGAGGAGGTAACGTGCAGTCCTTGATTTTGTGCAGTATGCTGATTATCATAGGGGTACAGACGGTGGTAGTTGGGCTGCAGGCCGATGTGATAGCGGCAAACAGGAAGATTCTGGAAGATATTCAATTCAGGATGAAGGAAGTTTATTATAACGATAAAAAAGAAAATAACTATAATAAGGAAGATTAAAATGATTATTACAAGAACTCCATTTAGAATGTCGTTTTTTGGCGGCGGTACCGATTTCCCGGAATATTTTAATGAATATGGGGGTAGCGTAATATCGACCACATTTGACAAATATTGCTATGTCAATGTAAGGCATCTTCCCCGTTTTTTTGAATATTCAACAGAGATCACTTATTCAAAAATAGAAAGGGTTAATTCAGTTGATGAAATAGAGCATCCTGCAATCCGGGAGGCCATGAAACGGCATGACATGCATGAATTGAGGTTGACGTATGAAGCGGATCTTCCTGCTAGATCCGGCTTGGGGACAAGCAGTTCTTTTGCCGTAGGGATGTTGAATGCTTTTTATGCATTAAAAGGGAAATATGCAAGTAAGGAAAAATTGGCAAAAGAGGCTATTCTTTTGGAAAGGGTTTTATGCAATGAGAGCGGCGGATGGCAGGATCAGATAGCGGCGGCTTATGGAGGGATGAACAGGATCCGTTTCAGGAATGGTGATTTTGAAGTGGATCCCATTATTATAGCTCCGGATAGGAAGCAAGTATTGAACAGGAGCCTGATGCTGTTTTTTACGGGATTTTCGAGGTTCTCATTTGAAATTGCGAATGCCCAGAAAAGAAGCATAAAAGATAAAAAAACCCAGTTAATGGAAATGGGTCAATTGGTTGATGAGGGGCAGAAGATACTTACATCAAGATGCGGGCTCAATGAATTTGGCAAGCTTTTAGATTATACATGGAGACTGAAAAGAGGGATTACTTCCGAGGTTTCTAATGACTCCATAGATAATCTCTATTTGCGTGCAAAAAAGGCTGGAGCGGAAGGCGGAAAGCTTTTAGGGGCCGGCGGCGGCGGATTCCTTTTGTTTTATGTGGAGCCGGATAGGCAGGGAAGCGTAAGGGAGGCCATGAAAGATTTATTGTATGTGCCGTTTGAATTTGAAGAGTCGGGAACGAGCGTAATCCATTATACACCGGAATCTTATACTCCGTCAGATAATTAGCGATAGCGAAGGAGATAGAAAGTTGAAAACAGTAATTATGGCAGGTGGAAAAGGAACCCGCATTGCAAAAATAAATTCCGAAATCCCGAAACCAATGATTGAAATATTAGGTAAACCAATCTTGAGATATCAGATAGAATGTTTAAAAGAGCAGGGGATGACGGACATTATTCTCGTAGTCGGCCATTTAGGAAAAGTAATTCAGGATTACTTTAAGGACGGCCGGTCATTTGGCGTTGCGATTGAATATATAGTAGAGGAAGAACCGCTTGGAACGGCGGGGGCATTATTTTTCTTAAAGGACAAAATAAAAGAAGATTTCCTGTTGCTCAACGGCGATATTATCTTTAATGTTGATATGCATCGGTTTTATGATTATCATAAGGAAAGAGGCGGGGAGGCGACTATATTGACCCATCCTAATAATCATCCATATGATAGCGGGATAATCAAAGCGGATGCGGAGGGAAAAGTAGTCAGATGGCTTCATAAAGAAGATGAAAGGATGTATTATAAAAACAGGGTCAATGCGGGCATACATATCCTGTCGCCGGAAATATTCCGTTTTTTTGAGGATAAGGCAAAAAGGGATTTGGATAGGGAAATCTTACGCCCATTAATTGAAGAAGGGGAACTGTATGTTTATGACAGCCCGGAGTATGTGAAAGATATGGGTGTGCCTGAACGCTATTATGAAGTGATTGAAGATATAAAAAAGGGCAGGGTGGAAGAAAAAACATTATTGAAGAAACAGAAAGCTGTTTTTTTGGACAGGGATGGGACGATTAATCAGTATGTGGGTTTTCTGACTTGTGAAGAAGAAATGCAACTGATTCCAAAAGCAGCGGAAGCTATAAAGAAAATAAACCGAAGCGGGTATCTGGCTATTGTTGTGACTAATCAGCCCGTGATAGCCAGAGGTGAAGTGAGTTTTGAAGAATTGGAAAATATTCACAATAAGATGGAGACTTTGTTAGGGATGGAAGGCGCCTATGTGGACGATATTTTTTTCTGTCCGCATCACCCGGATAAAGGCTTTGAAGGGGAAAGGGAAGAATACAAGATAGATTGTGAATGCAGGAAACCGAAAAGCGGTATGTTATTGGCGGCGGCAAAGAAGTATAATATCGATTTGGCGGATTCGTGGATGATAGGCGATGGGAAAAATGATATATTAGCCGGATTAGGAGCGGGGTGCCATGTGGCTTTTGTAGGAGGAGAAACAATGGAAGAGGCGGCATCCTATGCCGATTTGTATTCCGCTATAGAAAATATTTTAGAAGAGGAATAAGGATAAAATGGTCGATAATTGGATATTGGAAGGGCTAGAAGCATTGATCAGGAGATATCCGCAACTAGCATGTGTAGAGGAGGAAATGATCCGGGCCTATGAAATTATGCAGGAGTGCTTTTTAAATAAGAAGAAGCTGCTTGTTGGGGGCAATGGGGGCAGCGCATCGGATGCGGAACATGTGGTAGGGGAACTTTTAAAAAGTTTTTTGGAGAAAAGGGAATTAAATGACAGGATGAAAGAAAAACTGGCCGGAGTAGATCAAAAGTTAGGAAGCGAGCTGACAGGAAGATTGCAGGAAGCGCTGCCGGCAATGACGCTGCATGGCAATTTGGCATTCTCGACAGCCTGTCAAAATGATATTGATGGTTCAGTAATATATGCACAGCAATTATATGCTTACGGGAATGAAGGGGATGTATTGTTAGCTATTTCGACTTCTGGTAATTCAAAAAACATATTGTACAGCGTAGTTGTAGCAAAAGCAAAAGGAATGAAAGTGATCGGCCTTACCGGGAAAAGCGGGGGAAGGCTGGCGGAATTGGCGGATGTAGTGATTAAAGCGCCGGAAGACGAAACTTATAAGATACAGGAGCTTCATCTGCCGATTTATCATTGGCTGTGTATGGCATTAGAGAAAAAATTTTATGGAGGATGTAGTAATGGATAAAGTCATATTGATTACGGGAGTAGGGGGAATGGTTGGTTCCCATATGGTGGATTATTTTTATGAAGAAAAAGCAAAAGTAATTGGAACCTATTACAAACCGACAACGGATATCAGCGATATTAAAGGGAAAGCGGAACTGATAGAATGCGATATCCGTTATTATACTAATGTTTATGAGATTATTGAGAAGTACCGCCCACAGTATATTTTCCATCTGGCAGCGCAGTCTTATCCGGCTGTGTCATGGGATAAGCCGCAGGAAACTATGGAAATTAATGTGACGGGAACCGTCAATGTATTTGAGGCAGTGAAAGCAATCCGGAAAACGGATGAAGAGTATGACCCGATGGTAGTGGTTGCCTGCTCAAGTGCTGAATATGGCGCGTCTTTGGAACACGCGGAAGGGCCGGTGGATGAAAATACACCGTTGCTTCCGTTGCATCCGTATGGGGTTAGCAAAGTTGGCCAGGATTTGTTGTCATATCAGTATTATGTTAATTTTGGCATTCGCTGCATCAGGGCAAGAATCTTTAATACGACAGGCCCCAGAAAAGCGAACGATGTTTGTTCGGATTTTGTAAAGAGGGTTGTGTTGATGGAGAAAGGGAAAGGAAGTGGAGATAAGTTAATAGTTGGGAATCTGGAAACAAGGCGTGCAATTACTGACGTTAGGGATTTAGTATCGGCGTTAGTGCTTTTAAGTGATTGGGGGGGGGCAGGAGAGGTCTACAATATCAGCGGCATGAATGTGTATAAGATCAGCGAAATAGTAGACATCCTGCGAAAAAATACGGTACTGGATCTGGAAACGGAAGTGGATGAGAAATTGCTTCGGCCTTCAGATGAAAAATTGATTTGCGGGGATTCTTCTAAGCTGATAGAACAAACTGGCTGGAAACAAAAATATAGTCTGGAAATGACGATAAAAGACATGTTGGAATATCAAAGGAGAAGATTGTAAATGAATAGGAAACTGAAGTTATTGTGTGTAACAAGAAAGTATCCGCCAAGCGTTGGGGGAATGGAGAAATTTTGCTTTGAATTATTTTCAAAGATAGATGAAAAACCGGATGTAGAGCAGACAATATTGGCATTGGGAAAATCGCAAAAGCACTTAATATGGTTTTTGCCTTACTGCACGCTTTATCTGATTTTTAACGCACACAAATATGACGTGATATATTATGGGGATTCTTTGCTGTGCGGACCTGCATTTTTTGCAAAGTTTTTTTCGGGGAAAGCCAGAGGAGTCGTGGATGTGCATGGTTTGGATGTGTTATATCCTAATCCTGTCTATCAATTGTATCTCAAAATGTTTTATAGATGTTTTCATACTTATATATGTAATAGCAGGGATACGGAAAAAATCCTGCATGGGAGAAATATTAAAAATACAGTTGTGGTAACACGGGGAGTGGATGAAGAAAAGTTTAAGAAGGTTCCAAGAAATAAAAAGAAACTCCGTAAGCGATACGGGCTGGATGAGGATGCTGTTGTACTTTTAACGGTAGGGCGCTTGGTGGAAAGAAAGGGAGTCAGATGGTTCGTTAAAAACGTCATGCCGTTGTTCAAGGGGGAAAATGTCCATTATCTCGTAGTAGGCGGAGGGAAGGAAGAAGCAGCCATCCGGGAAGCTATCCTTTCAGAAAAGCTGGAAAAGCAAGTCCATATGCTTGGTAAAATATCGGATAACGAACTGAATGACCTGTACGTAAATGCGGATATTTTTATAATGCCGAATTTACGCATTGAAAATGACAGGGAAGGTTTTGGAATTGTGGCGATAGAAGCAAGCTGCGGGGGCCTTATTGTAATGGCAAGCGGGATAGACGGGATTGTAGATGCCGTTATTGACGGTAAGAATGGTTATTTGCTGGAAAGCGGCAATGCAAAGATGTATGAAGCTAAGATCAGGGATTATATGGAAAATACGGAACAATATGAAAAACAAAAAGAAAGTTTTGTTGCGTATACAAAAGAAAAGTTTGGCCTGAACAGCACAACAGATCATTATTTGAATGTATTTAAAAGGAGCATAGGCTTAAAATGAACGTAAAAAAAAGGCGGATATTACTGGGGATGATTATTGCAATAGGGGGATTGTTCCGAGTAATGCGTGTGGGATGGGGATATCCTTATATCCTGCATCCCGACGAGCCTATTATAATAAAGAATGCGATTGATTTGTTGGAAAGGCATTCTTATGAGGTAATGGTTTATTTCAGGCCGGATCATTTTGAGATTAAATGGGATGCGCTGATTTTTAATATTTATTCATGGCTCAGGTTCCATGCCCCGGCAACGGAAATGTATGAAGCCCATAGCGGTGATTTTATGGTCTTGGCAAGGTTGTTTACGGTATTCTGGGGGATTTTAATGATCCCTTTTATGTATAAGATCTTAAAAAAGATAAAAGGGGACTCGGCGGGGCTGATAGGGGCCGGCATTCTGGCCGTAGCACCAGTCTTTGTATTTCATTCATCATTGGCAACGCCGGATATCCCTTTGGCATGTATGGTGTTGCTTATCTTTTATTTTTCAATTTTCTATCTGGAAAAAGGCGAAGTGAAATATTTAGTAGTAATTGCCGCTTTAACAGGTATATCGATTACAATTAAATATTCAGGAGGGATTAATTGTCTCATAATAGCGATTGTTGTTATAATGAGGAATCTAAAAGAAAAAGAGTTTTTAAAGATTATACAGCAAGGGATTTTGAGTATTGCGGTAGTGTTAGCTGTGATGTTTGTTATTTCACCGAATCTTTTTACTAATTTTGCAGCGGTGTATGAAGCATTCCGGACGGAAGCCGTCAAAAAGGGGCATCTCGGTATAAGAAATTTGGGATATTGGGGAAACATATGTTATTATACCGGCATTATGCTGGATCAATTCGGTTACTTATGCTTATTTTTTATCGGGGGGGGTATTTTGGATTAAAAAGGATATTCTCCATGAAAATAGTCCCGGTATTTGGAGGCATATTATATCTGCTTAGTTTGAGCATATTCGCCGTTCATTGGGAAAGGTGGGTTATGCCTTTTTATTTGACGGTTATTATCGTGATTGCGCTGGGAATAGATGAAATTCTTAATGAGTTTCATCTTAGATCTCATTATAAATTGGCCGGGGCTGGGTTATATTTGATTATTATGGTAAATCTGATTTTAACTTCTTTTGTAGGGATAAAAGAAAGAAACATAGAAGATACAAGAATAATAGGCAGAAAGTACTGCGATGAGGAAGGGATAGAGAGCAAAAATGCTATTAGCGAGGCATATACACCATTCAGTATAGCCGGGGGGAAAGGGATTGTAGAATATTTTGATTTGTCGGAGGATGGCAGTATAATGCCTGTGGAAAAATTGAGGGATAGAAGATATGTCTTGCTAAGTGATTATAAGGAACGTTATGAAATGGATCAGACAATGTATGCAGAAGAATGTCGGCTATATCAGGAAATCGAGAAAAAATATACTTTGATATATTCATTGGAAACGACGGAAATACATACAAGCCGCCTGATATTAAAAAATATTTTTTATTGTTTGGATTATCTTTTGGATAAAGGGGTAGTGGCCGGCCCGGATCTGTATATTTATGATATGGAATACGGGGGTTAGCGTGAGAAGAACTTCTAAAGCTCAACAGCAGTGGCTGTTTCGCTAAGAAGTTCTACGACTTGCTTTGCAAGTCTTTCTCACACCGAAAAATGCCCAAAATACAGGCATTTTTCATCAGGATTTGCGCCGCTGCGAAGCAGCGGCATGAGGGTGGCATGAGAAAGGTATGGGTATTACGTATAATGAAAAAGGTAAAATGGATTCTGACCGCAGTAGCAATTGTTGGGACAATTGTTGTAATATTTGATTTTCTGTGTGTGAATTATGTAAGCGGAAAAATGGGTCGTTTAGATGGGATGTCTTTGTATTCATTTGATGACATAGATGCCGTAGTGAATGGATATCCATCTTATTGCAGCATTGCTTGGCATTCGGAAGACCAAAGTGTGCTATCGGAGAGCGGGATAATATATCGGAAGGATTATGAATCTTGTAGAACGGGGATTGAAATAGAGGTGCGAGGGCTGATTTGTAAAAAGTCGAAAGAACTTCATGTTATTGCAATGCCAATCTATGAAAATTCTCCTTTTATCATGGGTTCATTAAAACGGGTAATAGACTTTTCAGAGAAAAGCATACAGCAGTCCAAACGGGTTGTCAGCAGGGAACTGACGCTGCTGGAGGAAGCAATTGAGTCGGGGAAAGAAACACTGGAAAAAAGAGCTTTGACGGATGCGGAAGGACTGTGTGATGAGATTATCAGGTTAGGCGGGCAGTATTTTCGGATTGCCGGAAAAGATGGGAGAAGAGGCAGTAGTGAAAACGATCTGACCGGATTGATCTGGGAGGCTAAGGCCGAGTTGCTGGTAGAACCGGAAGTTTATACGAAGGCGGCGAAGGAGGCTTTGCAGTACGAAATCGAGTGCGCGGAATCTGTTTTAGATGGAACGTTTATACAACCTTATAGTAGGAACAGGGATTTTGTAAAGGAAAAGGAAGAGAATACGGCACAGTTTGCAAGAAGGCATTATAGCTCCGTATCGGATTATATGATGTCGGATGGCGGTTTAGAGCCTGTGCTGGAGTGGTATAGGGGCAGCAATAAGATTTATTCATTTCAAAATTGTCTTACAATAAACGCGAAAGAAGCATATAGCGTATTGCCGGCAGATAAGGGGGGGGGTAATTTCGGATTCTCTTCCGCTAATCGTAGGAAGAACGGAAAGGGATAATGCTATAATATTAAGATTTCCGTTGCCACAGGAAAAACCGGGCAATCAGAGTTATGCAGTGTTGGAAATCACGAATAAAAAAGGGGATATAGGAAGATTAGAAATAAATGGAAATGATAAGTTTCAGTTTACCATATTAGGGAGGGACAGGGCAAGCAGGACAAATATAAGTGAAATGGTCAAGTCGGGTTATGAGGCAGGGAAAGAGGATCTGGAACTTGTCTTAAAAGCAACGAAGACGATGCCCCATGTACTTGAAATTTACGGAAAACAGGCGGGGGATAAGAGAGAGTGCCAGCCGCACCTTATTATTTATGATAAGCAGATAGATACAGAGCGCGTGGAAACAGAATATAAAAGGGTGAAATCATCTATTGAGGAAATATTGGATCAGAAGGGAGAGACGTCAACAGAGCAAAAAGAACAATTGAATACAATAAAAGCGGAAATGGAAACCTTATATCAAAAAGGGAATAAGGGTTATTTGTTGTGCGGTAAGTTAGTGCAAGCTTATGATTGTATCGCATTAATAGAAGAAGAAAAATTAGCGGATTTGCCTTTTGAGGGGAATCTTTTTTTTGATGAAGAAACGGTCGATAAATTAAAGCAAAAGTTCCCGTTTGAGTTTAAGGAGCAATACGAGGAAATCAAGACAATTGCGGATCAGTATACTGCATGGGAATTAGAGGATATCTATGAAAGGCAATGCAGCGATGATTTGGAAGAGCTTTCAGAAAGATATGATCTTTATTCCTATACGGCGGAACTGCCCTTTACGGTTCCGGATAAAACAACCTATGCATTTTTGGAAGTGAGCCTTTCAAAAGAAGATAATGAAGAAGAGGGGCTTGGACGCGTATGGATAGATGATATTCAAGTACGGTCGGAATTACAAGAGAAAATAGATGTTCCGGATGCCGGTTTTGAAGATGCGGTGACGAAGTGGGAGTTTGTGGGCAAGGAGGAAACAGATAGCGCGATTGTAGATGATTGGGCCTATATGGGAGGACACTCCCTTTATCTTCATAATAATGCAGAAAAGAGCAATGGTTATTGGAAAAGCGGTATATTTGAAATAATGCCAGGGAAATTTGCATTATCTTATCATGCGAAGATATATAAGACGTTGAATAAGGGCATAAGGGTGATGGTGCATTTTTTGGATCAGGACGGTATTGAAATAGGGAAAACATTCCCTCTTTTATTTAATGTAAAATCCGAACTCCATTTAACTTACCCATTTGAAGCGGGATATCAGGCCAGTGCGATTATGTATATGTTGACGGACGATAAAGAATATGCGTTAAGGGCAAGGAATTATATGATGCTGTCATTAAACGACAATCTGCAGGGAATAGATGCGATTCGCGTGACGAATGCCAGGCCGAATGGGGATGATAAATATGTAGCGGTCAGGCAGGCGAGAAACGCGAATACATTGGCAACTGCGTATTCTCTGATCAGGAATTCCGGGGTAATCACGGAAGGATGGGAAGGGTATAAAGATTTTAGAAATAAAATAAATTACTTTTTATTCTCTTTGACGGATATTCGTGACCGGACAGAAAATGTTCAAAAAGATTTCGTTAATTCTTCATCGAACTGGCAAATGGATATGGCGATAGGAACATCCATGATGGGAATGGCATTTTATGATATGGTAGATTATCCGGAGAGAATTATAAGGAATGGAATTTACACAATCGAATCCCAGATAAAATATATTGTGAATGAAGATGGTTCATGGCCTGAGGCATTGAGATATTTTGCCAGTTCGTTGGAGAGGATCGCATTGTTTGCAAAGGCCCTGAAACATGTGTATGGCATTGACTGGTTTCAGGCCGAAAACGAAACTAATATTATAAATATGTTTGAATGTTTTTGGCAGCTACAAACACCAAAGCTTTTTTATAACGGATGTATTTCGGTTCCCGTAGTTGGAGACTGTTCAGAATCAAATGCAAAGGAATTTGCCATGTTTGGTATGTATTGGGAAGAAGTATGGGAAAATGATCCTCAATATGCCTGGAAGATGTACAGGACTTGGAGTGAAATGGCGGGTAAAAGGATGCCGGAACTTTATATAGAGGCGGATGGCACTAATATGCTGCAAGTTTGTTTTATGAATCCAATATTCAAAGGAGAGATAAAAGAAAATACGGAAGAATTGAAAAATGGGGATTTTGCAAGTGATTACGGGCTATATATTTTAAGGGATAAGACAGTAGACTGTTCTTCCATGCTGGTTTTTGTGGCAAACGATAAGACATTGGGGCATAATCATTACGACCAATTATCATTTTCCTTATATTATCATAATATGCCGTTTGTTGTTGATCCGGGCGTCGGAAATTATTTTTCAATTACCAAAAATAATTATGTTTCTTCGGGGGTTCATGCGACAGTCCAATTTTCAGACGGCGAAAAATGGATTAATTCTGATACGACGTCTTATGACCGCGTTTATTCTAATGAGGGATGGGTGGAAATCCTATCAGCGAAGGTGGATGCAGGAACAGACAGCCGGCAGGAGCGGACGATTTATTATTTAAAAGAACATGACGTGTTTGTTATTTATGATGGGATAGATTCCGAATATGATACCAGATGGAATTTGCCGGTTTTAACGATAAGAGATCCTTACGTCAGGGGGGATGAGGTGGTAATGGAAGGGTTTCAGGATATAAAAGGCCAATTGCTTTTTTTGAGCGATATAAAAGAGATTGCAATAGAAAGCGCGGTGGGTAATGGTGATCTGCCAAAGCGGGAAGGGGAGGAAGAACCGATCATTAATATTATCCATGCCCAAAAAGTGGACGATACAAATTGTTATGGGGCTGTCCTCAATATGGGAGGGGAAAACATAGATTGCCGGCTGATAGATGATGAAAACGGCATAAAACAATATTTAATCAGTATAGGGGATAAAAAGTACCGTTTCTGTATGAATGAAGAAGAAAATGGAGGATGTACATTATCTGTATTTTAGAAGGATACAGGAATGTTGGTATATAGGACGCTTCCGGTAACATGCCTTTAGCAGGATGGCTAAAAGCATATTACCGGAAGCGTTTTTTTGTATTTTCAATAGGGCAGGGGAGGAAAAACATAGAAAGACAGGAACAATTGCTGCAAATTGTTAAATCATATCGCCTATTATTATGTTTATGTTGTCAAAAAACATTAGGAACTGAAAATGAAAAATAAATCAGCTTATATTAAATATGTGGGAAATGCTGTAACCGTCTTTGCAGTATTTTTAATTATTAAAAAACTTATATCCTACGATCTGGATTATAGGATTTTTTTACAACCCAAAACCACCGTTATTATCTTTATTTGCTTAGTTGCCTATATTATAAATGTATTATTGAGTACGGTTCCATGGATTAAAATGTTGGAAGTAGTTTCAGGGAAAAAAATGCCATATACCACAACAATGTTTGTAAATGTCCGCTCTAATCTGTTTAAATATATCCCCGGAAATGTATTTCAATATATTGGAAAAAATGAATTGGCTTTGAAATGCAACATCGGACACGCACAAGTAGCCATTTCCACTTTGCTTGATGTCATCGTTATGTTTTCCACCTCGCTTCTACTGGGGGTTTTATGCATCAGGGAGTATTTGTTGGTCATTGTAAAAAAATATGTGTCTGCAAAATATGTGATAGCAATTGCCGCTATACTTCTCATTATTTTCATAGCCGCTTTTTTATATATAAAAAGGAAAAAGCCTGCCTTGCCGGGTGAAGCAATCAAGATTATAAGAAATAAAAACAATATAAAAAGCATTCTTCTATGCTTTGCATACTATATGGTTCAAAATATGTGGGTTGGGCTTATTTATGTTGCCGTCTTATTGATGATATCCGGAAAAGGGATAAGTGAAATACCTTTTTTTCTGATCATCGGTGCTAATGTCATATCTTGGGCGATCGGTTTTATCACTCCCGGAGCGCCAGGCGGGTTGGGGATCCGGGAAGCGGTTATGATTTTCATTACATATGGGATGTTTGACGAATCCATGATTACATTAACATCCGTACTCTATAGAGTCATTACAGTTCTCGGCGATGCGTTTGCATTTTTCATCTGCACATGGATTATCAAAGCAACCAATCAACGTTGCAAAGACTTCAATGGCTGATGGATGCCCATATTTTAAATGATATTTCCGGCGGTGCGGCGGAATTCATCTACCAATTCCGCCTGTTTTAAGATATTCTTGTAATTTTCTTCCCGCATGGCATCATCTTGTATGCATTGTTCAAATTTCATAATGGATTTTAGGAATGTATCATCTGCAGATAGTTTCCGATTGACTGTCCCATTGGCGGTCTTTAAGGCAGCTTCCGGCACAAAACCGGCAGGGGCTGTTAAAACCCTTCCCGTGGTCAGGCATCCTTTGCTTCCCCATACTTCCAATTCACATTTATAACTATTATCCATGCCGAATGCTATTTGCGCCGTTGCCCCGTCTTGGTTTACCAACGTGGCGGATCCATAAATATCTACCTCAAATTCGTCGGTATAATTCATTTGGGCTGCTGTAATATGAGCAGTTTCACCTAAAAGCATAGCCGCATACTTAATGGTGTAGCCGCCTGCATCAATCAGCGCGCCCCCTCCTAATTCTTTATTATAACGGAAATCATTGACAGCTCTTTGAGGAAATCCGAAGCTGATCCTATATAAACGGACATCTCCGATTTCTCCTCTTTCTATAATTTGCGCAATTTCTTTTAATTGATTATGGAATGCAAACATATAGTTTTCATGCAAAGCCTTCTTTTTTTGCCCTGCAAGCCTGACCAGCTCTTTCGTATCAGCAGTATTTGTAGTTGAAGGTTTTTCCAATAATACATGAAGATTGTTTTCCAATGCTTTTTTTGCCCATGGATAATGAAGGGCGGGGGGCAGCGGTATATAGATCGCGTCTATTTCATCCGATTCTACGATTTCAGTGTAACTGTCAAATATTTTCCCGCCGTATTCGTCAATAAATTTTTTCGCCTTATCTCTTTCCTGACAAAGTACCGCTTCTATTTTTTCCGCATCGTTTTCTTCCATTCCAAAACGTTCTTGCTTGCTGCATATGCCAATTCCTGCAAACTGAAAAGAGGATATTTTGCTTAAAGCCGGCATAAAGCGGCGGTAGGCGATTTCTGATGGGCAAATTATACCTATTCTGATCATTTTTCCCTCCATACTTTATATTTTAATTAGAGACAGCAAATTTCTAAGTTGGATGTTCAAACAATTATTAATCTGGATTAAACAGTTTAATGTCCTGTAATCCGTCCAAAAATATCCCGGCGGAAGTTCAAATAAATCGGATTCTTTTATTTCCATAATCACGTTTCTGTTTTGCTCATGGAAAAACCTACCGCCTTCTTCCGATAATTTGACATCCAGTATAATCCCGTCTTTATTAGCTAAATGACGATAAAACAGCCGTTCCGCCTCATTATCATAAAAATGATTATGTGTAGGTTCCCATTGGATGCTGGGTCCTAACTCCACCTTATCGAACGTTCCTATTTCATTTTTGGCAGAGACAAGATATTTTACTATACCGTCCATCTTACATGTAAGAAGCCCAAAGGTTGCCTCGCCAACTGCCTTAAAAAGCGGCTGGGTCCAATGCTGTACTTCTCTTCCTGAGATAGCTATATCGTAATACCTTACCATAAAATCCGCCTGTTTGGAACATGTAATGCCAAACTCATCCACCTTCCAATCCACAAGCTGGTTTAAAGGTATCCTTGCTTTCGTGACGTCTTTAAACATCTTGTAATTATTCAAATATTGGTAAATCACAGGCAATGTATTGATTGGCTGCGCTTCAAAAAAGGAACGGAAAAGCGCCTGATCTTCAAATTTATTTTCCAGGGCTTTCATTTCTTCCTTCGCAAACGATACGGTACTGACAGGAATGCCTGATAAAACGGTTCTTGTATCCATATTTACAAGATTATCTATTTCCATTAATTTTTTGATCTGCCCCAATGTCATCCATTTAAAATTTGCATATAACGGAATCTCTTCATCGACCTCCATAATCATATTGCGGTTTCTTTTTTTATAAAACCGGGAAGCCTGTTCTGACTGGATCTGGTCATAAATTACCGTGTAATTGGAAGAATTCTCAAAATATTTAAAATACAAGGGCAGCTTTCCGCCATGAGCCCTTGTAAAATTGCTTTTTGTAGCCTGGATCGTCGGCGATATCTGGACACAATTAATATTTCCGGGTTCTATCTTCGCCTGCATAAGGAAGTTAAGGACTCCATCGATTTCCTTACAGATAATGCCTAGATATCCTATTTCCGGTTGGATGATAATAGGCTGTTCCCTTACAAAATGGTCATTTTCAAATAACCGCATGCCTTTTATGGAAAAAAAACTGCGCTTTCTGTTCAATATCTCGCCGTTATAATCATCATAAAACCAAAATGTGCTGTCATTAATACTGCATTCCTGAATATTCACATAGGTTGTCTCATTCAATTCTTTAATCCATTCCAAAAGGGCTTCTGTAGAGTTTACGTTGCCTTCCGTGTCAGCCCATGAAATGAATATTTTTTTTAATATTTCTTTCATCGTCTTTCCTAATCAGCTATTCAGCTTTTTTTCCTCTTTATAAAAATAATATTTTTGTGCCGCCCTTAAAACAGGAATATACAAAAAACGAGGAAGCATCTGTTCCAGCCTGATTTGTATAGCGATGATTCCGGAATGTCTTTTTTCAAAAACCCCGGCATCTGACCAAGGAGATTTTTCCTTATAATGTTCATATATACTTCTAAAAGGATGTTCATTTCCTTCCTCCCACGGACGCTCACCATTGTACTTTGCACAATGATAGACCACTGCTTCTTTATCCGCTTTTTCCATATCCTGAGCGGAATAAAACTCTTCTGCGGATATGCCGACCGCAGGGTATAAAAGCTTTCTGTTTAATAAATAATAATTAGAATAATAATTATATTTCAAATCCAGCAGCCCTATTTTATTCCTGCTCTCCTCTTTACGGCTAAAGAGAATATTCGTAATATCCTGATCTCCCAATACATATTGCCGGGGAGAGTTTTTTAGAAAATCCCAATATTGCCGGTAGCAATGTTCCTTTTTCCAGACAGGCATGTTGTATAAAATAATTCCGCCATTATAATAAGGAGCCTTATCCTCCATTCCCAATTTCCTTTTATAGAAATCCCACATTGCATCAATAACCATATACAAGGGTTTCTCTAATTCCATTTCAAAGAGTTCTTCCAAGGAACCATTAATCACCGTATCTGAATCAATATATAACAGCCGCTCCGCATCCTTATCGACTTCTGCCGTAATTAAATTCTTTAAATATGGGGAATAAGTCTTTCCCTTGTGCTTTTTTATTCCTTTTGATTCCAATTGCCTGCAGATTTTTGCAGAGTCGATATAATGAAAGCCCCTTCCATATTTATCAATTAACCCGGATATTTTTTTCATATTTTCCTGGCTAATTTCATCCCCTGCCAGATAGACATCAATGCTTTCCGCATTCTTGTTATGTTCCAGTAAAGAATAGATGGATACGCCCGTCATGGGCATGTAGACATCATTACAAATATAGGCCACATGTAGTTTACTCACCTTGCTCCTCCTTTGCGCCATTGCTTATTTTCAGGGCAGCTAAGCCAATGAGAAAGGCCAACCCGTCACTGATCACCGAGATAATCCTATATACTACGGAAGACAGCATGATTACGGATTCATCGAACATGCCTTGGGTAATGAGGATCATAACAACTTCCCGGATTCCCAGACCTCCCGGGGCTCCCGGGACTACAAATCCTATAACACCGGATATAATATTGGCCCCCATAATCAAGAGAACGGGAATCTCACGAAAGGAATTCCCTGATATTACAAACAAAACCGTCATATAGACCGCCCCAACCCACAAATTCTGCAGTATATAATAAAAAACACAAACAGCTAATTTTTTGGGATTTGTTTTATTTCTTAGTATCAGTAAGATTTTTTCCTGGAGCTTTTTCTTTATGATCAAAAGAACGACAAAGAAAAACAATATGGCCGCCCCTGCCCCCAAGGCCACAACATATTTCACGGAAACATATGTCTTTATAACTGTAAAAAAATAATCTTTGATACATAGGCTTCCTAGTATTAATGCTGTAACTAGCATAACAATAACATCCAATACTGTTGCTGTTGCTACTTGTCCATGCCCTATGCTGCACTTGATAGCAAGTTCGTTTTTCCCAATATATTGGAACACATTTCCCGGAATATATTTCAAAAGATTAGATCTGACATTGACAAACATAGTTGTTATGAACGGCATCTTTTTACCGGAAATAATTTCAACCATCTTCATCCAGGGAATCGTACTTAAGATGACATTCAAGGCATATGCAAAAACGCATATTATGAAAATTGCCATTGTTGCTGGCTGAAAAAGCATCTTATAATCTAAATCATAAGATAATAGCTTTTTAATGATTAGAATAATTGCAAGAACAGTTAAGCCGTTTCCAATATATTTGATATAAGCTGATTTATTTTTCATTTTCAGTTCCTAATGTTTTTTGACAACATAAACATAATAATAGGCGATATGATTTAACAATTTGCAGCAATTGTTTGTTAAAAATACGAATAAAAGCTTAAAAGGAGGATATGGTATGGCGACGACTCAACCAATAAGAAGCAAAAAAAAGATTGAAGAATTAAAGGAATATTTTTTACAGAAAAATGAGATGAGAAATTATGCTCTGGTCGTGACGGGGATAAATCTTCCATTAAGAATTAGTGATTTGCTGTCAATAAAATGGGGACAAGTATACGATATAAAAAGGGAGCGTTATATGACGCATATCGTATTAACCGAGAAAAAAACAGGAAAAAAGAATATGCTGCCTTTAAATGATAAAATACAGTCCGCTTTGGATTTATTAAGAGACAGCACCGGGAATATTTCAAATGACATGTATGTTTTCCATACTTTAGATGGCGAAAAACCGTTATCCCGTATCTCCGCATACCTTATTATACATAATGCGGCGGAATCTATAGGGTTGCAGAATATAGGATGCCACTCTTTAAGGAAAACATTTGGTTATCACGCATGGAAGAACGGGGTGCATCTGGCTTTAATTATGAGTATCTATAATCATTCATCGGTTCATGTTACCAGAAGATATTTGGGGATCGAGCAAGATGACAAGGATAATGTCTTTTATTCATTGAATTTATAGCGTATGTAAATGCTTGTAATCCCAATTAAATTGTGATAGACTAAGTAAATGTAACAAACAATTGCTGCAAACTGTTGAATTTTTTACCGTTATGGGTTGGTAGTTTAGAAATGGATTAGGTATATGCGGCGGAAAAAATTTGCCGGGTGTTCTTATATTAGCAATATTTGAAATGAAATACTATTGTTTCAATGTAAGGTAATGACATGTCTATTGATAGGAAATACAAGAGGCAGATATAGGGAGAGGAAGAGCAGAAAATGCAGAAAAGCGAATGGTTTGCTAAAAAAGACTTTTATGGGGGAAAAAAAGAAATTGCATCGACGCTGATATACGGAAACAGGGATTTTGATGATTTTGGCATATCTGCCTGCATTGCCATTCCTACTTACCATAGACCGGATTTGTTAGAAGAAGCCTTAAGAAGTGCAGTGAAGCAAAAGACAAAAAATTTTGAAATTATAGTTGTGGATAATGAAAGTGCTATCAATCAGGAAACGGATGAATTGATGAAGCGGTATGCAAAAAAATATCCGTTTATTTCTTATTATAGAAATAATGCGAATCTGGGTATGGTTGGCAACTGGAACCGCTGCATAGAACTATCCAATAGGAAATGGACGGTAATGCTGCATGATGATGATTTGTTGGAGGAGGATTATCTAGAAACTGTGCTGCCTATAGCGGAAAGGTCAGACTGTACTTTGGCAGGTACTTTTCATTATAACTATTTCAGGGCAAAGAAAGAAGGGAAAAACGAATATGCGAAAGGGCTTTCTATGGCGCAGAAAGTCTTTTCTAAGTTCAGATGTGGAAAAGCTTTTTTGCTAAGACCTGAAGACTTAATAAAAAATATTCTTCCATCTCCGGTGGGAGTTTTATTGCGTACGTCAAAGGCGATAGAATTTGGGGGATATGACTGCACTCCGGCCGGGGAGGGGATTGTAGATGGTAAATTCCACTTTAATCATATTTGCAATGGCAGGGCCATCATTATACCGCAGGTTCTGTCTTATAAGGGGATAGGGGATAATGATTTTCTGCGTATTGAGATGCAGAAAAAAATCATTACTGATTTTTATACGTATGCCAGACATTATGCAAAAAAATATTGCGGTTATAACAGTCTCCGTAAGATTACATTGGATATTACGGTAACATATCAGGCTTACGGGATTAAAGAAAAATATGTTAAAGAAGAGAAAAATAAAAAAGAAATTGATGATCTGCTGGCAAGCTTGGGGGTAAGTAAAATTATTAGGAAATTGAACAAACGGATATTATTTTTGCTGACATGTCTTAGCTTGAGCAATCTGATTTTTAGGAAAGACGCTGCAGGTTGGGGACGGATATGAAAACAGGATGGAAAAAAATAATCAAGGCGGTCGGCTATGCCTTAATGCTCATTGCAATAGTTTTTATCGTAAAGAAGATCATGGCTTTCGATGACAGTATATGGGTATCTATAAAAGAAACAAAAGTATGGGTCATAGCGGTGGTCTTAGGGGTTAATATTACGCAGATCCTGATATCGTGTATTCCCTGGGGATTTGTGGTAAAGCAGCTTACAGGAACAAAAATCCCTTATCTGCAATTAGCGGAAGTATATACGAAGTCAAATATATATAAGTATATTCCCGGAAACATCTTCCAATATGTGGGACGGAATGAACTGGCTGTCAAAATGAGTCTAAGTCATGCGGATATTGGGATGTCTACATTGTTGGATACCATGATTATGTTCGGTACGGCGGTCCTTCTTTCTTTCTGCATATTGGGGAATCATGCGGTTCGTTATTTTTCAGGCAATTACGTTAGGATATTTCTTATATTAGCCGTTATAGCGGCGGTAATGTTCCTGATATTATGGGGGTTTTACAAGAAGAGCGGGATAGTGAGGGAATTGGTAAATAAATATAAAGGCTTGCTCAATATACGTAATTTTGTGGGCTTCGTCAAGCCATTCTTGTTTTATATCATTATAAATATTGTAGGATGCATCACCCTTATTCTTGTCTTGTTATTGGCTTTCCACCAGCAATACACGCTGGGGATGATGATACGCATATCCGGCGCATATATTTTTGCGTTTATAGTTGGACTGGTTACGCCTGGGGTTTCGGGGGGGATTGGGATACGGGAATCGGTGATGGTAATGCTTACGGACGGTTTTTTGCAAAGCGATGTTATGTTGGCTTCCATGGTGCTGGTCCGTCTTGTCTCGGTTTTTTCCGATATAGCGTCTTTTGGGATCATAAAGCTGGTAAAGGTTGTTAAAGCGTTGCATATGGAACTGTAAATCATAATTTGTGGAGGGAAGATTTTGAAAGTAGTGATTTTAGCTGGTGGGTTTGGAACCAGGATAAGCGAAGAGAGCCATTTAAAGCCGAAACCGATGATTGAAATAGGGGAAAAGCCCATATTGTGGCATATCATGAAATTGTATTCTTATTATGGATACAATGAATTTGTTATCTGCTGCGGTTATAAACAGAATGTGATCAAAGAGTGGTTTGCGGACTATTATCTGCACAATAGCGATGTTACTTTTGACTTTACAAGTGGAAATAAAATGACAATACACAATAACGTAGCGGAACAGTGGAAGGTGACATTGGTAGATACCGGACTGACAACCATGACCGGGGGACGAATAAAAAGAGTACAGAAATATATAGGAGAAGAACCTTTTTTGCTTACCTATGGAGATGGAGTTTCAGACATCAATATAAAAGAACTGATAGAGTACCATCAGGAGCATGGCAAATTAGTAACTTTATCGGCACATAACGTGGAGCAGCGTTTTGGAGTCCTTAATCTTAACGAAAATAATGCGATCACCTCTTTCAGGGAAAAATCTGCGGATGACGGACATCTGGTGAATATTGGATTTATGGTATGCCAGCCGGGACTGTTTGATTATATTAAAGGCGATCAGGCGGTGTTGGAAAAGGAACCTTTGGAAACGTTGGCTGATAAAGGGGAATTAACGGCTTATAAGCACAATGGTTTTTGGCAGTGTATGGATACGCAGAGAGATAAACTGCAATTGGAAAAACTATGGGAATCAGGACATGCCCCATGGAAAATATGGAATGAGTGACCAGGAATAGGAGAAAAGAAATGTTTGAAAATAAAACGGAAAAAGAAGCAAGACAGGAAATATTGGGATTGGTAGGGGAATACTGTGATGTTTTCCATAAAAAACCACCGTATAAAGAAGGAGATAGGATTCCATATGCGTCAAGGGTATATGACCGTGAGGAAATGAAAAATTTAGTAGACAGCGCACTTGAATTCTGGCTGACATCCGGCAGATATACGGAGCAGTTTGAAAGAGAGTTTGCAGAATATTTGGGGGTAAGGTTCTGCAGTGTGGTGAATTCCGGTTCTTCAGCCAATTTGATTGCTTTCATGGCATTGACTTCCCCGCTTTTGGGAGAACGGGCAATTCAAAGAGGGGATGAGATTATTACTGTGGCAGCAGGGTTTCCTACTACGGTAACTCCGTATATACAATATGGGGCAGTTCCCGTTTTTGTGGATGTGACTATACCACAGTATAATATCGATGCGAATATGCTGGAGCAGGCTTATTCGGAGAAAACAAAGGCGGTGATGATAGCGCATACATTGGGGAATCCGTTTAATCTGAAAAAAGTAAAACAATTCTGTGATGACCATGGGCTTTGGCTTGTAGAAGATAACTGCGATGCACTGGGGTCCACATACAGGCTGGATGGAGAAGAAAAAAAGACAGGTACGATTGGGGACATCGGAACTTCCAGTTTTTATCCTCCTCATCATATGACGATGGGAGAGGGGGGAGCCGTATATACCGACAATGCACTGCTTCATAAAATCATCCGTTCTTTCAGGGATTGGGGGCGCGATTGCGTCTGTGCATCAGGACAGGATAACTTATGCGGGCATAGATTTGATAAACAATACGGGGAGCTTCCGTTCGGGTACGATCACAAATATGTGTACTCCCATTTTGGCTATAATCTGAAAATTACCGATATGCAGGCTGCGGTGGGCTGCGCCCAGTTAAAAAAATTTCCTGGGTTTGTAGAACGTAGGAGGCATAATTTCAATCGGTTAAAGGAACAACTGTTAGCGGTACAGGATAAGATTATCCTGCCGGAAGCCTGCGAGAATTCCAATCCTTCCTGGTTTGGCTTTTTGATTACTTGCAAAGAAGGAGTGGATAAAAATAAAGTGGTGCAGTCCATAGAAGGACATGGGGTACAGACCCGTATGCTGTTTGCCGGTAATTTGACGAAACAGCCTTGTTTTGACGCAATGCGCGCAAGCGGGCAGGGATACCGGGTAGTTGGGGAACTGAAAAACACGGATAAGATCATGATGGATACATTTTGGGTAGGGGTATACCCGGGAATGACAGATGAAATGATCGATGCAATGGCGAAGGTAATTTGTGAGGCGGTGTTATAGCAAAGGCGGGCAAAAAGAACGGCATGGAAGGGAAGACTCAAATGAGGGCAATGGTTACTGGTGCGACGGGATTCGTAGGAAAGGAACTGGTAAGGGAGCTGACCGATAATGGGATTGATGTGGTGGCGATGGTCAGGAACCGGAATAGGGTTCCTGATGAATGGATAGGAGATGACAGGATAGGGTTTGTGGAGGGCAATTTATTTGAACTGGATAAGGAGGCCTGGGATGGCCGGGATAAAAAGAAAGTGGATTTATTTTATCATTTAGGATGGTACGGCACTTCGGGAATGGAGAGAGCTGACATCGATGGGCAGCTTGCAAATGTGAAAGGAACCTGTGAAGCAGTCAGGATGGCAGCGGCTTTAGGCTGCAATACATTTATCAATGCCGGGAGTATTATGGAATATGAGGTGATTGAATTAATGAATTCCGGCGATTATGCGCCGGGGATGGGAAACATTTACAGCACTGCAAAGCTGGCTGCTGATTATATGGCCAGGACGTTGGCGAACAGCCTGTCGGTCAAATATATTAATGTAATTATTTCCAATATATATGGAGCAGGTGAAAAATCGGCCCGGTTCTTAAATACAACATTACGGAAAATGATAAAGGATGAGACGATTCCACTGACGCACGGAAATCAATTATATGATTTTATTTATATTACTGATGCGGTGGAGATGATACGCATAGCCGGGCTTTCGGGGACAAGCAATGGAAAATATTACATTGGGAATAGCAGGCCAAAGCCTCTTAAGAGTTTTCTGATAAGTATGAAAAATATATTGGAAAGTAATTCAGAATTGGAATTTGGGAGGATACCTTTCAATGTTCCCATGCTGACATATGAAGAGTTTGATACATATAAAGTGGAACGTGAATTGGGAATTATGCCAAAAGTCAGTTTTGAAGAAGGGATTATTAAGATGAAAGAATGGGTAATGAAGAATGGGGAACAGTAATTTTGAATTTAAGGATGGAGAATTGGAGGGTGTTAAAATTATCGTACCATTTTATATGGAAGATAATAGGGGATACTTTTTAAAGAGCATAGAAAGAGATATTTTCAGAAATGCAGGGATAGAGGTTGATATTTATGAAGACTTTGAATCATTATCCTCGCAGGATGTTATCAGGGGGCTGCACTTTCAGACGCAGTTCCCTCAGACTAAGATAGTAAGGGCGATCAGAGGAAAGATAAAAGATGTTCTGGTGGATCTGCGCAAGGATTCCAGTTCTTTTGGACGGAGTATGGAGATTGAATTGTCAGAGGAAAACCACTTCAGCGTGCTAATTCCCGCAGGATTCGCACATGGTTTCCGTGTTATGTCAAAAGAGGCATTGGTGTCTTATAAGTGTGCAGGAAAATATTATAAGGAATATGATTCGGGGATTATATGGAATGATAAGGATCTAAATATTGACTGGCAGATAGATAATCCGGTGATTTCTTTGCGTGACAGCGGCCATATGACCTTTGATGAGTTTAAGAAAAGATATGGGGGGTTGTAGAGTGCGGAACGGTACCGCGAAAAGTCAACGAAATAAAAGAAGGTAATTGACATATATGACGGATTTGTGTAAAGTAGACATTGGAAAATCTTTTTGGGGCAACAACAAATGGTATTTTAACATTGAGGCATAGGATGGAAGCCGCAATAGAAATAAAGGATAGGAGCGGAAAAGTAAATTATGTATCAGGCGATGTTTTTTTTCGTGTCAGTTATGATTGGTATTATGGGGCAGGAGGCTTTGCTTCATAGATGTATTGGAAAGATAAAAGGAAGTTTGGCGATTTCGGCATCCAATACCGTCCTTATTATAGCGGTAGCGGCAAATGCGCTTGCGGCGGCAGGGATATATAGTTTAAAAAATATTACGCTTTTACTTTTCGTTTTGGGTTTATTGTTTTGTTTTTTCTTCAAGATATCAATAGATAAAATGGAGACCGGCAAAGGTGTGGAACTGATGCCGGTATTTGTATTTCTGGTTTGCCTTGTAATGATGTTTTTGGCTTATAGTTTATTTACTATCGTGCCTTTTGGCATAGGAAGGGATCCGTCCGCTTATTTTTACGAGGGGGTACATATAGCGGAAAGCGGAAGCATACGTTTTGCAGGCGATGCATTTATTGAGCAGAATTATTTGAAATTAAAAGATATACTGGATATTAATGGCGCGGGCCTGTATTCTTCTTATGAATATGGGATATCCGATACACCGGGAGATGTTGTCATTCAGTTTCTTCACATGTTCCCCAGTATGTTGGCTATTGGGTATGATTTGGCAGGGGTCCGGGGGATGCAGTTAGTGAACCCGATTATTGCGGTTCTTTGTGCATGTATGATTTTCCTATATATGAGGGATGTGATAGAAGATAAAAAGGCGGCATGGATCGCTTTCTTTTTGTGTGCATTAAATCCGGCGCAAATATACAGTGCCAGGATTTCGCAGACGGAATTGTTATGCCAGCTTATCTTTATCCTGAGTATTTACTATTTTGCTATTGCATGGAGGAAAAGGACATTATGGATGCTGTCCTTATCAGGAATGCTTGTGGGGTTAATGACGTTTAACCGTATCGATATGTATATTTTAGGGGCGGGAGTCTTTGTTCTGGCTTTGTATCATATCTGGATAAAGCCGGAGAATATAAAGGCAATCTTAGTTTACAGCTTCTCTTATGTGGTAGTCGGCGGGCTGGCTTTATGGTATGGCTGCGCCTTTTCTTATCCCTATTATAAGGATCATTGGGATATGGGAGTGCTATCCGCAGTCCTGATAGGGAATATATTGCTTTTAGCGTTGGTTCTTATTTCCCTGGCTGTACGGAAATATTTACTGAAAGATTTGAAGGTTTTTGATCCGATTGAATTCTTTTCAGAGAACAAAAAGGCGATATTGATCTTAATGGCAGTGTTGGTGTGTGCATTTTTATTTGCCTATTTCCTCAGGCCGTTCATAGGGGGGCGGGGACGCGATCCTAAGGACCCTATCCGGTTCCAGAATAATGCAATGGTGGAATTCTGCTTTTATACATCTTTTATTGCAGTATTTTTTGCAATTTACGGGATTTATAAATTGATCAGGAATATTTCCGGCGAAGTGATAGGTTCCTATCTGCCGTGGGCTTTTATGGGAATGTCAAACCTGCTTGTGTATATATATAACCCCAGCATTGCCAGTGACCAGATATGGGCGTCAAGACGCTGGGTGACAATCTGTATCCCTTTTGTGCTTATGCTTACGGCTGTCGGCATATCGAGGATCAGGCTTAAGAAGGCCACGGCATTTGCCCAGACAGCGTTGTGTGCAGGGATTGTGGCGTTTTTATTGTATCAGGGAAGGGGATTTTTATTTAAGGACATTGGCGGGCAGATATGGGAAGAATATGGCCAGTTTGCCAAGACGATAGATGAAGATGGACTGTATTTTTGCAGCAATAAATTTACGGTGACAATTTTGCGGGAAATATGGGGAAAAAGAAATGTTTATAGGACAGACGCTGATTTTGGGAATAATATCGAAGAGTATTTGAAGGATAATGATGCGGTTTATTATGTAGGAGATATTCCGTCCGGGATTAAAAACAACATGAATTTGACAGTACGGAAGGTGGCGGATTACACACTCTATAGCAATGAATTGGAAAGGGCTTATGGGGTGATGCCGACGCAGATTGTGCCAAGCATATTATGTACGGATATATATAGAGTGGAATATACCGGAAGCAGGAGTGTGGAGGAGTCTATTTACCGGCTGGATCAGTCTGTCCCGGAAAGATTTAATTTGGAGCATTTTGGCGGGGAAAACAGGGAAGCGGCAAAGAATGCGGTAAAGTCCAATGGGACGGCAGGATATCTATTATTTGGGCCATATGATAAACTGGAAAATGGGACATATGAGATATGTGTGGATTTTACGGTATATGAAAGCGGTGATGCCGGGCAGGAGGAAATTGCCTTTTTTGAAGTGGTGGGGCGCGATCAGAAATTAATGAACCGCCAGCCCATTTATGATGCGGGGGAAGGGCAGATAAAGCTTCCGTTTTCGGTAAACGGAGGAATGGATAATATCGAATACCGCTTTTATACGTATGAAGGAACTGTGGCGGAGATTAATAAAGTAGAGCTTTTGCAGTTATCGGACTGTTTTGCGCCAGGGCTGGACGATTGGAATTCCATTCATGGTATAAAGCAGTTGTTTCCTCAGGAAAAAGTAGCCTATTGTTATGGGGCTTCGGCAGCCGGAGTATTATTGGAAGGGCTGGGGGACAGGCTGCCGGATGAATTGGTATTTGAGAATTTTTGTTCGGTAGAAGGCGCGGGCGGTTACGATGTCATAGCGGCTAAAATAGAGAACATGGACTGGTTTTCTTTGCTGGAGAAGTATGACCTAATTTTCCGGAAAGGAAGTTATCTGGTATTCGGCAAAAGAAATACCGATTATGGAGCAGGAACGGATATAATTTTATCAAAAGACGGTTATATTAATCTGGAAGCGCTTTATGCGGAACGTAATGGAAGGTATATTGCCGGCGTGCATGAAACGATTCCGGCAGCGGGATATGAGTTTAAGATTGAGCTGGAAGAAGGGCTCGCAGCGGACTTTGCAGAGGTAAGCCTTTATCAAAATGGGAATATGCTGGCGCAGACGGAGTTAAAGCAAGGTGAGAATGCCGTTACTGTTAGCGTGGATTCGGAAAGCAGGCTGTCGGATCTTAGCGTGGAAATCGTGGATAGTGAGAATACAATGCTGGAAGGGGCCTCTATATGGCTGAAGCAAAATATGACAGCGGAAGAGATATTCTGGGCAAATTATCTGGAGCCGGCTGTAGAAGATGCTAAGGCAGCGGCAGGGCGGAAGGAACTTGTTTTCCTTGAGTCGGATAGAAGAAGGATCGTCATGGCAGAGGAAGGATTCCGGAGAAACGGTATAAGCGCAGAGATTCCTGACAGTGCAAGGTTGACGATAAGCGAATTGGATGGGAAAGACCTGATTATCTCAGAAAAAGACGCCTATAGGGAAAGCGAACTGTTAGGAGCAGGATATACGGTTGTGTGCAGCACTCCTTTATATGCATTATATGTATCGGAAAATATGAGGGGAAGCTTTGCAGAAGACCAATTCTTATCAGATGGGAAATATTTATTGGCTGAATTTTATGAGAATACGCAGGAAAACAAGGAAAAGACGTTATCCTTGGATAAAGGCAGCTATGATTTGAGCATACGGATTGAACTTCCGGAAGGGAAAAATGCAGAAGTATTGCAGGGCAGCAATGTATGGATTGAAAGTAAAGGGGAGATGGTAAGCGACATATTTGCAGTCCGTACGGAAGAAGGGAATAGCGATTCTCATGTATTAAACATGTGTATACCAATGTATTTTAGGGAGCGGATGGAAAAGCTGGATGTGAAATTGGAAATGGCTGCGGAGATAGCCGGGGTTACGTGTCGGATAGAAAAAATAAAACCGGTTTCCGAAAAATGGCAGATCAGGCTGGACCGCTTTGCATTTTTAGGCGGTGAACTGAACGAAGAAGGAATTGTAGCCGAGGCGGAAGCGGATAATATAATATATGGGCCATATTATGATTTGGATCCGGGGGCATATTCGGTGCAAATGGTATTTGAAGCGGAAGATATTGCAGATATTAAATTCGATGTGGCCATAAACGGCGGCATGGATATTTTGGCGGAAGCGGCTGCGGAAGAGAGTATAAATGTGGAAGAAAAGTATACAATAGAATTGCCGTTTGAAATACCGGAAGGAGGAGGGCAAGCCGAGTTCAGGACATGGATACCTTCAGGGAAAAGGCTGGTACTCAAGGAAGTGAACATCTTGCAGGAATAATGGATAAATATAGTTTATTAGGGTTATGTCTTGCATGGTATAGAAAAATGTATTACAATATTTGGTAGAAAAAAGGAAAAAAGAGGATTTCGAGATGAAAAATGCGCTAATTACGGGAATTGCCGGACAAGATGGCTCTTATTTGGCAGAATTATTACTGGAAAAGGGATATAACGTATATGGGATTATGCGTAGGAAGGCCGTAGTGGATTATGGCAATGTAGAGCATATTAAGGATAAAATACATTTTATTTATGCGGATATGACGGATGTGGTATCGCTGATTAATGCGATGAACATATCGCAGGCGGATGAAGTGTACAACCTTGCCGCCCAGTCTTTCGTGGCGACTTCATGGGAGCAGCCGCTGGCTACTGCCCAGATTGATGCGCTTGGCGTGACGAATATGCTGGAAGCGATCCGTACCGTAAAGCCCTCCTGCAGATTCTATCAGGCTTCCACTTCCGAGATGTTCGGCCTGGTACAGGAAATACCGCAGAGGGAAACGACGCCTTTTTATCCGAGAAGCCCTTATGGCGTTGCGAAAGTGTACGGACACTGGATTACGAAAAATTACCGCGAAAGCTATGGGATGTATGCATGCAGCGGGATCCTTTTTAATCATGAAAGCGAAAGAAGAGGCAAGGAATTCGTTACCCGCAAGATTACGGATGCGGTGGTAAGGATCAAGCTTGGGATACAGGATTATATGGAGCTTGGCAATATGGATTCCAAACGCGACTGGGGACATTCCAAAGATTATGTATATGCGATGTGGCTGATGCTTCAGCAGGACAAAGCGGATGATTACGTCATTGCCACCAATGAGACAAGGACGGTCCGCGAATTTGTGGAGATAGCATTTGCCAAAGCGGGCATTACTGTGGAGTGGACGGGTTCAGGGATCGACGAGGTTGGGAAAGATAAGGAGACCGGGAAGACGATCGTTAAAGTAAGCAAAGAGTTTTTCCGCCCGGCGGAAGTGGACATCCTGCTCGGCAATCCGGAAAAAGCGGAGAAAGAACTGGGATGGAAGAGGGAAATTTCTTTTGATGAGCTGGTAGAACGCATGGTGAATAATGATATGGAATTGGTAAAAAAAGAGATTGCATACAATAATTTGTAAAATATAACAGAGGAGAAGGGAATTCCGCACAGGGGTTCCCTTT
Source organism: uncultured Lachnospiraceae bacterium (assembly GCA_948470755.1). Lineage (GTDB taxonomy): Bacteria > Bacillota > Clostridia > Lachnospirales > Lachnospiraceae > Kineothrix. The sequence goes on from CAOKPU010000002.1 coordinate 95,698, forward strand.
CTATGGTATTAGCGATGAGAAAAGCAATGATTATAGGTGCTGCGGGGTTTGTAGGCAGCTATCTGATACAATATTTAAAAGAAGACGGTATGGAGGTATATGCTACCAAGCTTCCGCATGAAAAGATTGAAAATGAGGACGCCCGGATTTTTGATTTGGATATATTGGACAGGGAGGCTATCGTTTCGCTGCTGTTCGAGATCCGTCCGGATTATATCTTCCATCTGGCGGCGCAAAGCTCTGTAGGGCTTGCATGGAAGAACCCGGGGCTGACCATCGATGTCAATATTAAGGGAAGCGTGAATGTGATGGACGCCGTCAGGGAGCTGTATTATAAGCCCAGGGTGCTTTTGATTGGTTCCGGAGAGGAATATGGGCATATTAAGCCGGGGGAAACGCCGATTGGGGAAGAAAATATGATACGGCCCGGGAATATTTATGCGGCTACGAAAGTGTGTCAGAACATGATTGGGAATATCTATGCGCAGGCTTATGATATGGAATTGATGATGGTGCGCGCTTTTAACCATATCGGCCCTACGCAGGCGCCGATGTTTGTTGTGGCGGATTTTTGTAAACAGGTGGCGGAGATCGAGCAGGGGTTAAGGAACCCCGTGATGTATGTAGGCAATCTGGAAGCAAAACGCGACTTTACGGATGTGCGCGATGTGGTGCGGGCGTATGCCTTGCTGATAAAATATGGGATGCCGGGAGAAACTTATAATGTGGGCAGCGGGTACGCGATCTCTATCAGGGAGATCCTGGACGACATTATCGCGCTGTCGCCGTGTGACATTACGGTAGAGGTAGATGCAAATAAGTTAAGGCCGGTAGATGTGCCGATCATTGCAGCCGATATTGCCAAGATCAAGGAATTGACGGGATGGGAACCCAGGATCAGCCTGAAGCAGACGATAAAGGAAACGTTGGACTATTGGCGGGATATGATAAAAAAGGAGAGCGTATGACAAAGAATAATACGATATTTTCAACCACGGGGATAACGGATTCCGAAAGGATGCTGCATACGCCGGGGGAATTTGCCAAAAAGAATCTGTTATATGTACAGGAGGTAGGGAAATTAAAAAGCTTACAGCCTCATAAATCGCAGCGTGAAAAACTGGATTCCTTTTTATTTCTTGGGGTTTTGAGCGGGAGAGGCTCCATTGCCATCGGGGATAAGGTTTATGATATAAAAACGGGGGATTGCGCGTTGATTAGTTGCATGGAATATTATGCCCATGAAAGCAGCCGGGAAAACCCGTGGGAACTTATGTGGGTCCATTTTAACGGAAACAGTGCAAAAGAATACTTTGAACTATTTTTGGAGCAGAATGGCGGCGGGAATATCTTTGAACCCGAGCAGATTAAGGTGCTGCAAGGGCTGATTGCGGAATTGATGACTTTGCAGCGGGAAAAAGACCTGGAATCAGAACTGCTAAGCGGTAATATCCTGCTGCAATTAGTGAATGAATGCCTTTTCTCCGCTATGAGGAAGGAAAGGGTCAATCAGGGGAAATACAAGAAAATATGCAATGAAATCAGGGAAAGCGTAAACCGGAATTATGCGGATGAGGATTTGCTGAGAAAATACTCCGACAGATATTCCATGGACGAAGAGGATTTGGATATAAGCTTCCAGAAGACTTATGGGATTACTTTGAGGGATTATATTGTGAACAGGAGATTTACTGCGGCAAAGGAACTACTGCGCTTTACTGTGAAGCCGGTGAAGGAAATAATAGAAGAGTCCGGAATCCGGAATGACGATTTATTCCGGAAGCTGTTTAAAGACGGGGAAGGGATGAGTGCGGAAGAGTATAGGATGAAATGGTCCCAATGGGTGAAATAATAAAAGATGCATCGTAAAGGAGCGAAAGAAGATGAAATTAGACTTGGATTTCTATAAAGGCAAAAAGATCCTGCTTACCGGCCATACGGGGTTTAAAGGAAGCTGGATGTGCAAGCTGTTGACGGAAGCTGGGGCGGATGTTACCGGATATGCGCTGGATCCCCCGACCAAACCAAGCCTGTTTGAAATCTGCGGATTGGAGGGGAAGATGCGGTCGGTAATCGGGGACGTCAGGGATTTGCACCATTTGCAGCAAATATTTGATGAAGTATGCCCGGAAATCGTGATCCATATGGCGGCGCAGCCGTTGGTCCGCGACTCTTATAAAAATCCGGCATACACATATGAAGTGAACGTGATGGGAACCGTGAATATCTTGGAATGCGTACGGGATTCGGATTCGGTAAAGTCGTTTCTTAATGTGACGACGGATAAGGTGTATTTAAATAAAGAGTGGGAATGGGGGTATAGGGAAAACGAAGAATTGAACGGATATGACCCTTATTCTAATTCAAAATCTTGTTCCGAGCTGGTAACTGGCAGCTATAAAAATTCTTTTTTTATGGACGGGAAAGTGGCTATTTCTACGGCCAGGGCAGGCAATGTAATTGGGGGCGGCGATTTTGCAACGGATCGCATCATCCCTGATTGTATCAGGGCGGCGCAGGCCGGAAAAGAAATCGTGGTGCGCAATCCTCATTCCACAAGGCCGTATGAGCATGTATTGGAGCCTATTGCGGCTTACCTGATCATATGCCAGGCGCAGTATGATGACATATCGTATGCGGGAAGTTATAATGTGGGCCCTGGGGAAGCGGACTGTTGGACGACGGGGGATCTGGTGACCTTGTTCTGCAGGAAATGGAATGAGAGGATGGGAGGCAGCCTTTCATGGATCAACGCATACGACGGCGGCCCTCATGAGGCTAATTTTCTAAAGCTGGACTGTTCCAAGATCAAAAGAGTGTTCCAATGGGAACCCCGGTGGGATGTGGAAACAGCGGTAGAGAAGATTATTGAGTGGACGAAAGTATATTTAGCGGGCGAAGATGTCGCGGAATGCATGAAAAAACAGATAGAACTATTCTTAAAATAGTCCTATCGTATTTAATGAAATAATCTTTACTCAAAATAAAAAATATGATAGAATAAACACATGTAAAAGGGTATACATAGAAGGATGGCAGACATGGAAAGCTTTGGCCGGACATGCCTGCCATTTATGTTATGCAATTGCGCTTGGAAAACGGATAAAGGAATTCCTTGTGAAAAAGGGGTTTATTGGATATAATGCATATAGGATATATTTACCTGATGATTTTTAAATCGAAAAGATTCGGGCGTCAAAAGGCCCATCCAACGGCCCCGTCTGGCAGATGGCACAAAAGATTTGTGTGCACTCTGTTGCACGGGACATTCCGATGAGCCTCGGAAAGCAAAAATCGTGTTCAGCAGAGGCTTCCACGATTTTAGAGTCTCCTCTCCATCGTGCAAAAGCCGTTTGCGCAAATCTATTGTGCCATCTGCCAGGCGGGGCCGTTGGATGGGCCTTTTGATGCCCGAATCTCAAAAGTAAAAGCTATGGCAAATAACAGGCATGAAAGGCGAATACAGTACGGCTGGGAGAGGGTAGGATATTTATGGAGACAAAAACTGTAAATAATGAAGGAATAAAAAAGGGGAGATTCATTGCTTTTGAAGGCATTGATGGAAGCGGCAAGAGTACGCAGATAGCGTTGCTGGCAGAACGTTTGAGGCAAAACGGGATTCGCTGCTATACGACTATGGAGCCGACGGATTCCCCGATAGGTTCTTTGATCCGTCAGGTGATGACGGGGCGGATGAAAATGGATAACCGGGTCATTGCGGGATTATTTGCCGCAGACCGGCTGGATCATTTGTTGAATGAAATAGATGGGATCCTTTATAAAATAAATGAGGGCGTTACAGTCCTCACGGACAGATATTATTTTTCTTCTTACGCTTATCATAGCGTGGATATGCCTATGGAATGGGTCATAAAAGCCAATGAACAAAGCAGTGGGATCTTAAGGCCGGCGATTACTGTATTTATTGATATCGATCCGGACGCCGCTTTGGAAAGGATTGCAAAAAACCGGTTTCATCAGGAATTATATGAAAAAAGATCCAGGCTGGTCAAAGTGCGGGAGAATTATGAGAGGGCTTTCAAGCTGCTGGAAAAGGAAGAGGATTATGTGGTGATTGATGGGAGCCAGACGAAAGAACGGATTGCCGATATGGTATGGGATGCGGTGAAAGAGTACTTCGTCTAAGGAGGGTCATGTATTTTTACATATGATAATTGGTGTTCTTTTGTAATTAAGATTATTTTTAAAAATAATCTTTACAATTAATGAAAAGTATGATATGATAGCATCATGTAAAAGGGTAAACATAAAGAAACGGCAAATACGGAAAGCTGGAAAGCGGACGTATTTGCCGTTTGCAGTGTGTCTTGCGGTGTATGTTTCTAATGGAGGGAGGGCCTTGGTTTGTCTGGGTGATAGGAGAGGTGCAGTCAAGACTGGGTAGGATGCAATAAATCGGACATATTTTTTAAGATCATACTAAGGCCGGCAGTCCCGTAAATCAATAAGGTTCCCCTGTTTTCACGTTCTTGGATTTGTGGTATACTATAACGAAAGATAGGGGGGAGAAATTTATGATAAGAATATTGTTGTTTGTCATTTTAGTTTTCTTTGTAATTTACATCATAAAGAAAAGGCAATATGAAAAAACAGAGTACTATCAGCAAACTAAAAACCCATACCTAACTGTTCGGTTTAACAAAGGGTTTTTGGGCGAGTTCTATACATATAAGTCTTTAAAATCACTCAACGGCTACAAGAGGTTTTTATTCAACCTATACATTCCAAAAGAAAATAATGAAACCACGGAATTAGATGTTGTTCTTTTGCATGAATCTGGCATATATGTATTGGAATCAAAGAATTATAGCGGATGGATTTTTGGAACGGAAACACAACAATACTGGACGCAAACCCTGCCAGCGGGGAGAGGGCGGACAGAGAAGAACCAATTCTATAACCCTATTCTGCAAAATAAAGGACACTTAAAGTGGCTTCAGGCATTTCTTGAAAATCAGACGTTGCCGTTTTATTCTTGCATTGTATTTAGCGACCGTTGCACATTGAAAAACATTACTTTAACAAGCGGAAAACACTGTGTTGTCAACCGCTATAATCTTCTCGCCGCAATTTTGCAGAATATTGCAAAGGTTGGCGCAAACCTATCGCCGGACAAGATTGATATTTTATTTCAGAAACTATATCCGCTTACTCAGGTAGGCGAAGCTGAAAAAATAATGCACATTAGAAATGTCCGACAAAAGAAGCAAGCCGAAGGGAAAAAGTTTTTCGGTTGTTCTAATTATCCAAAGTGCGGATATATTGAAAATATACCAGATGGATATAAAGAGGAAAATTAAGAAATGGATTTAACAAATACTTCAATATCCATCTATTCTTTCCTAATAATCACTTTAGTTACCTGAATTAAACTCCACAAGTTTCTCCCAATCAATGCTGCCATCCTCAAGGCAGAATTCTTGGGTAAACTCACGGACGAGCCGGTTTGAAGCTTTCTGATAGGAAGCATCGAATTCTTCCACATATTTTTCTGGCAGGTTATCCATGAAGCGGATCAGCTTTATGTAGAATTCTTTATCGCCAGTTAATTCCGTCCAAAAATCCTTGCCTGCCAATTCCATGTAAAATTTCGGAATCCCACGGTTGGAGGCTTTCTTCTTTCCATAACCGTAACCGACAATTGGGACAAAGCGTTTCTTGGCCTGCTGTGCCAGCTTGTTTGCGGCCATAAAGTTTTGCTCCTTAAGGGTTTTTACGTTTCATAACCTTTTTGACAATCCTATATTTGGTTATAGCTATATCCGGCGTACCTGGCAGTTTTTTATAATTCTTCCGGTATCGGATACCTTTGTGCCAAAGGGCTTTCCGCAACAAGACCTCTATGCTGGTATCTTTTCCCTTAATGTGGCTCATAGCCCTGCTCCGTTGCTCGGGGGTCATTACATCGCTCATGGTTATACCTCGTTTCGTTTGCCGCTATCTATATTATTCTTTATATCCCTTAGAATAGCAAGGAAAGTTTTTATTTTCTCAATTTTAGCTTCATGATCGCCCGGTGTAGTTTACGCTTTTAAAATTGCATTTTTGCAATAAGACTGTATAATAAAATTGTTAGGATATACGGAGGAAGCGTGTGTCCATGGCTTGATCCGGAACACCGGGAGGAAGTAAAGGACGGCTTACAGCTTCTGAATGCTCAGAAGCTGGCGAAGAAAATGACTGAGCAAATCGAATAAATGGCTGTTAAAGGACAAATTAATTAGACGAAGGAGATTTTATTTATGAAACCTGTATTAACAATTCGTAATTTAATCAAAGAAGCCAAAACTTTTTGCAACTTTATGTCTGAAGAAAACCATTCAGAATTGCTAGGGGTTACTGATGGTAAAGCAGTCGGTACATATGTAGAACATAAATTTCAACATTACCTTTTGGATAACTATATTGTTACCATTGGTAGTAGCGCAAAGGGAATTGATTTACCTGAAGAAGATATTTTAACAGATATAAAAGTTACCTCTAAAATACAACCACAGTCAAGCTGTCCATTCAAAAATGCTCGTCAAAAAATATATGGTTTAGGCTACAATCTCTTAGTATTTGTATATGACAAACAAGATATAGGCAACAGATGTTCACTCCACTTCACACATTGCATCTTCATTGACAAAGGGTGTACTGCTGATTTTACTATTACTAGACGTCTTAGGGAAATGGTGGCAGACGGGGCTTATAAAGAGGATATCATCGGCTTTCTGGAAGATAGAAATGTGCCGGGTGATGAGATTGTCTACAATGAGTTAGCTGATGAAATTCTGGAATATCCTCCTAAACAAGGATATTTAACTATTAGTAACGCGCTTCAGTGGAGATTACAGTATTCAAGAGTAATTTCGTTGGATAATAAAGTTAATGGAGTAATTAATTATGAATGGTAAGCGAGAATACGGGGATTATCAAACACCAGAATATTTTTCCCTTGCCGTGTGTGAATATTTAAAAAATCAAAAGAGGATTAATCCTACTGTTATTATTGAACCAACTTGTGGAGTAGGTAGTTTTGTTAAAAGTAGTTTGATATTTAGAGCATCAAAGATTATAGGTATTGAAGTCAATTCAGAATACTGTGAAGTATGCAAAGATAATATTTCAAATCCTACAATACAGATTATTAATGCCAATTTATTTACTTTTGATTTAAAAACAATTGCAAATCCTAAGGAGCGATTATTAGTTGTAGGAAACCCTCCATGGGTAAATAATAGCACATTATCTAGTTTAGATTCCGCCAACATACCTGTCAAAAGGAATTTTAAGGGTTTTAAGGGGATGGATGCAATTACAGGGGCAAGTAATTTTGATATATGCGAATATATCATTCTTCGGCTTATAGCATCTTTCCGTGGAACAAATACTACTATTGCTATGCTGTGTAAAACCTCAGTTGCAAGAAATGTTTTTGTGGAAATGAAACGTACATATACAGAATATGTTTCATGTGACATTTTAGAATTTGATGCAAAAAAAATATTTGGAATTAGTGCAAGTGCTTGCCTATTAGTAATAGATTTAAATACGAACAATTTCTCCAACGATATATGTAATGTATATTCCTTTTATGAGCCGCAAAAAATCAAAAGCTCCTTTGGATATGTTGGTGGAAAACTTTATAGCAATTTAGCCGCCGGCGGAGAAGATTTTTTAGGAAAGTGTTGTTTTGAATGGCGGCAAGGAGTTAAGCATGATTGTTCAAAAGTGATGGAATTATCTTTGAATGGAGTCTCTATGACAAACGGCTTGAAGGAATCTGTTGATATAGAAAATAGCTATGTATTCCCTCTTATCAAGAGTAGTATGTTTAAATCGCCAATTATATCTGGCTCTGATAAATATGTAATTGTTACGCAAAAAAAAGTTAGGGAAGATACTTCCCATATAGCAATCGATGCTCCGAAAACATGGCATTATTTAGAATCACATAAAGATTATTTTCTAAAAAGGAAAAGCACAATCTATAAAAATGCACCAGATTACTCAATGTTTGGAGTCGGCAATTACTCATATGCGCCGTATAAAGTTGGAGTTAGTGGATTTTATAAAAAACCTTGTTTTTCCGTTCTTGCTTCACTTAATGGGATGCCAATTATGACAGATGACACAAGCTATTTTATATGTTTTCCGACATATGATATGGCTTATGTTGCCATGTTGATTCTAAATTCTACACGTGTTCAGCATTTTCTTTCTTCCATTGCATTCATGGATGCTAAACGCCCATATACGAAGAAAGTCCTTGGACAAATAGATTTTAATAAGATACTTTCGTCAATTCAATTTTCAGAGCTTGTTGATACTGAAAAAATATTGCAATTAAAAAAATATGTTAATGAAGATATGTTACGCAGTTTTCGTCTTTTACCAGAGTTAAGCCAAGGTACGCTAATGCTTTGATAATAATTATAACACAACAAAGAATAAGAAACGGGGAAAGGACTTGTCGCAGTGAAGCGTTAAAGAAAAAGACTTTCCTATAAAATAAACCTTATGAAAAGAAAATGCCCTATGTAGGGGATGAAAGGAAGAAAGGAAGGCGAAAGCAAATGAAACGGCTGTTTTTGCTGGAAGATGATTTGAGCCTGATAAACGGGCTTTCCTTTGCCGTAAAGAAGCAGGGATATGAAATAGTGATTGCCCGCACCACACGGGAAGCGGATGCATTATGGGCGGATGGAAAATATGATTTGGTTATTTTGGATGTGTCGCTCCCCGACGGCTCCGGTTTTGATTTCTGTAAAAAGATACGGCAGACATCAAAAGTGCCTGTCATGTTTCTTACGGCTGCGGATGAAGAAACGGATATGATCATGGGGCTTGATATTGGGGGGGACGATTATATTACGAAGCCGTTTAAGCTGGCAGTATTCCTTTCGAGAATCAACGCCCTGATCCGCAGGAGTGAAAATTTCAACACTGCCGTTACGGAATTAAATTCAGGCGGCGTTAATATCCGGCTTTTAAAAGGTGAAGTATATAAAAGGGGAGAATTGGTTGAACTGACGGCAAGTGAGTATAAACTGCTATGTTTGTTTATGGAAAATCCTGATCAGATACTGTCTTCGGAACAGATTTTAAGCAAATTGTATGACTGTAACGAAAACTATATAGATAACAATTCCCTTACCGTGTATATCCGCAGGCTCCGTACAAAAATCGAGGATAATCCGGGAGAGCCGAAACGGATTGTCACTGTCCGTGGCATGGGATATAAATGGAATATTGTGGATTGAGGTGCGGAATGAAAATATTTGCAAACCGGAAAATCAAACGACTCTTTGGAAGTATTTTGTCATGTATTTGTTTTTTTACGTTGGCTGCGGCGTTTCTTATGGGTTTGGGAGTCAGAAATGCGGCAGCTTTTATGATGATTTGCTTCTTGCTGATGAGTGCCTCAATACTGGCTCTCTTGTCCGGGTATTTCAGGGAACAGCATAAAATCATGGAAAATGCCATATCGCAGATTACAGAATATATATCCGGTAACAAAGATGTTATGATTGAATGTAATGATGAGGGTGAATTATATAGATTGTTCCATGAAGTAAATTCTCTGGTTGCTATCTTAAATGCCCACGCAGAGGACGAAAAAAGCGTAAAGAAATTCCTGCGGAATACAATATCCGATATTTCACACCAGTTAAAGACGCCGCTTGCCGCCCTTAATATTTATATCGGGCTGATACAGAGCGAGGTGGAAGGACAGGGGGCGGTTTGGGAGTATTCCAGGCTTTCTGAGAAGGAACTTGACCGGATGGAAGGGCTGGTGCAGAATCTGTTGAAAATTACAAAACTGGATGCAGGCACGATTACGTTAGAAAAGTCTTTGGAAAATGTGTTGGAAATTATGGAAAGCGTGAAAAAGCATTTTCTGTTTCGGGCGCAGCAGGAAGGAAAAGAAATCTGCCTGTCGGGAAGCGGGGAAACCGCTCTTTTATGTGACCGCAGATGGATGATTGAAGCGATCAGCAACCTTGTAAAGAACGCCCTTGACCATACGGGAAAGGGCGGCTGCATCCGCATGGAATGGCGGGAATTTGCATCAATTGTCCAAATTGCCATAAAGGATAATGGCAGCGGTATCTACCCGGAGGATTTACACCATATTTTCAAGCGGTTTTATCGGAGCCGTTATTCCAAAGACACGCAGGGTATCGGTCTTGGACTGCCGCTTTCCAAGGCGATCGTAGAAGCCCATAACGGGACAATTGAAGTAGACAGCATGCCGGGTGGCGGAACCTCTTTCACGATAAATTTATTGATTCATGACAGGTAAAACAGCAGGCTGTTGCATCTCGTATGAAAGCCTACAAAATTGTAGGGGAATTGTAATATTGGTGTAGGGTTTTTCTGTTATATTTGAGATTATCAAAGCAGAAAGAGGTGTTTACACAATGAATTTATTGGAAGTCAGCAATATTTGTAAGACTTACGGGAGCGGGGAGGCAGCCGTACAGGCATTGAAAAGTGTTAGCTTTTCTGTCCCAAAGGGGGAGTATGTGGCCATTGTAGGGGAATCCGGTTCGGGTAAAAGCACGCTCCTCAACATGATAGGCGCACTTGATATGCCTACGTCCGGTAAAGTAATGATTAGCGGCAAGGACGTTTTTTCCATGAATGATCGTAAGCTTACGGTTTTCAGACGGAGAAACATAGGTTTTATCTTTCAGGCGTTTAACCTTATCCCGGAACTTACCGTAGAGCAGAATATTATTTTCCCGGTGCTGCTTGATTATCAGAAGCCTGATAAAAAATATCTGGAAGAACTGCTTGCGGCGCTGAATCTGAAAGAAAGGCGTAACCATCTGCCCAACCAGTTGTCCGGCGGGCAGCAGCAAAGAGCGGCAATCGGGCGTGCGCTGTTTACGCGTCCGTCGTTGATTCTGGCAGACGAACCAACCGGAAATCTTGACACGCAGAATAGCAGTGAGGTAATTGCCCTTTTGAAAGAAGCGTCCAAAAAGTATGAACAGACGATCATTATGATTACTCATAACCGCAGTATTGCACAGACGGCGGACAGGGTTTTGAATGTATCGGACGGTGTGTTGACTGACTTGGGGAGGTGCCGTGAATGAAAAGCTATCTTAGTCTTGTGCCGATTTCTGCGCGTGTACACAAACGCCAGAGCCGCATGACACGTATCTGTATTATTCTTGCGGTATTTCTTGTCACATCTATTTTTTCTATGGCGGAGATGTGGATTAGAATGGAAAAGAGCACCATGATAAATAAACATGGTGATTATCATATCGTACTTAAAGAACTACCAGGCGATAAAGCGGATCAGATAAGGCAGCGTACGGATATTGCTTTTTCCGCTGAATACAGGGCAGCCAATACAGACGCCGTAACATATAACGCAGATGTGACGCAAGGCTGTTATATCAATGGCAAAAACGTAAGTTTATATGGAGTTGAAGAAACATATCTCACAGATATTATGGGGTATCAAGTTAGAGGTTCCTATCCAAAGAACGACAGTGAGATTGCACTCAGTGCGGATGCAGAAGGGCTTTTTGGGATTGATATAGGTGATTCGGTTACTTTGAATACGCCGGTGGGGGATTTTGATTTTACGGTATCTGCTTTGTATGAAGATGATGCGGAATATAATAAAATCATAGATGGAAGTTGTGCATATATGAATTTGCCGGCATTTCAAGCTGTCTGCACATGGAAGGAAGAAACGGCAAAGCCCAGGTATTATATCCGATTTGCAAAAGAAAATAATCTCCGGGAAACAATTGCTGATATCAAAGAAGAATATGGGCTTGCAGATAAAAATGTAGACGAGAACACGGCAGTTTTGGGGCTGACAGGTGATAGCAGCAATAAAACGATTGAAAATGTTTATCCGTTAGCAATTGCCTGCTTTGTCCTGATTATGATTTCCGGTATTCTGATGATTTCAAGCTGTATGAACAGTACCGTGGCGCAGAGGACAAGTTTCTTCGGAATGATGAGGTGCATTGGCGCAAGCAAGGAGCAGATCGTACGGTTTGTAAGGCTTGAGGCGCTGAACTGGTGTAAAACAGCGATACCTGCGGGGTGTCTGCTCGGCGTGATCGTCTGCTGGATTTTGTGCGCAGTCCTTCGGCTCCTTGTCAAGGGAGAATGGGCGGATATGCCGCTTTTTGGAGTAAGCGTAAGCGGTATCGCCTGCGGAATAGCGGTTGGGATTATTACCGTATTTATTGCGGCACATTCTCCTGCAAAGCAAGCGGCTAAAGTATCCCCCATAGCGGCTGTGTCCGGCAATATGGAATCCAATTCCATGGAAAATGTAAGAACAATACACCATGCCGCCAATACTCGTTTTTTCAAAGTGGAAACTGCTTTAGGGATTCACCATGCGACGGCGGCTAAGAAAAATCTGGTCCTTATGACAGGTTCTTTTGCCCTTACCATTATTTTGTTTTTGGCTTTTTCAGCTTGTTTTGATATTGTGCGCAAACTTCTTCCGTCACAAAGTAATTTGTCATCGGATATTGTAATTGCGAGCGAAGAAAATATCAATTCCATAGATAAAAACCTTGTTGAACGAATATCTGAAATACCGGGCGTAGCAAATGTTTTTGGTACAATGTATGGGATTGCGCTTCCAGTGCGGATAGATGGACGGGAAACAACGATTGAACTGGCGTCTTATGATGAATTTATGTTCCGGAATACGGAAAAATCTGTGGCGAGCGGGAACTTGTCAAAGGTTTACTTAAATCCTGGCTATGCACTGACAATGATCAGTAAGGGCAGTACACTGGACATAGGCGATAAAATAGAAATTGGTGATAATGAGATTGAAGTTGCCTGTGTTGCATCGGAAGGAATAGGGAGCCTTAGTGGTTCGGAAGTCGTTGTTTGCTCGGAAGAAACTTTTATGAATCTGATGGGAGAACAGGGATACATGATAATAAGTGTCATATTGGAAAAGGATGCATCAGAGGAAGCCGTAAATCGGATTCGCAGTTTGGCAGGCGCTAATTCGTTCGCAGACCTCAGGACGGATAATGAGCAGGTAAACGGCAGTTATTGGGTGTTTCGGATTGCGGTGTATGGTTTTCTTACTATTATTGCTTTCATTACTGTGCTGAATATTATGAACAGCGTTTCTATGGGCGTGTCTGCAAGAATCAGGCAGTATGGCGCAATGCGGGCGGTTGGTATGGAGAGCCGGCAGGTCACAAAAATGATTATCGGGGAATCTGCTATGTATGCTTTTTGCGGCACAATCGTTGGGATTGCCATTGGGCTGTTTCTTCATTATCTTATTTATGCCAAAGCATTTATTACACATTTTGGCGGGGCATGGAAAGCCCCTGTTGGTGCAGTCGGAATGATATTGCTGCTGGTTTTTGTTTCCTGTATGATAGCGGTTTACGCGCCGGCAAAACGGATTCGTCATATGCCAATTACTGCAATGATTAATGAATTGTAATGGCGGCTGCTTTACGGTGTTATATGCTCTAAATGACTTCTTAATCACGAGATTTTCCATGGTTAGTGAAGAACTCATTTAGAGCATATTTCATGTAAGGAGGCAGACGCTATGACGAAAACCATGCTGGAAAAATTCCAACCCAGGAAGATGGAAGGGAAGACCTGTTGCAATGGCCTTTGGACAGATAAGTCAGGAATTGTTAAAAATTTGTGAAGCGGGTTTCTGGTATTGACTTTTAAATTTTAAAGCTGTATAATCCCTTTTATTACATAGAAGTCTAATTAATTTGCAGGTAAAGATGTGGGAATATTTTTTTATCCATATAATTAGAATTCTAATTATATGGGATTATCTAAAATTATTTTATTCTAAAATAGGAGGTTAAAGTATTATGAGTAAAGTATCAATTGTGGAAAACCCGCTTGGCTATGAACGGGTGGGAAGGTTGCTGGCAAAGTACGCCATTCCCAGCATCATTGCACTAATCATCAATTCCCTTTATAACATGGTGGATCAGATTTTCATCGGCCAGGGTGTGGGATTTTTGGGAAACGGAGCCACAAATATTATTGCCCCAATCGCAACGATTACGATTGCTATTGCCACACTTTTCGGCGACGGTCTTGCCGCTTTTTTTAGTCTTAGTCTTGGAAAGGGCGAGGGTGAAAAAGCTGCAAAAGGGTTGGGGACTTCTATTATATACGGGTGTATTTTCGGTATTATCTGGACGATTCTTGCTTTTGTCTTTTTGAAGCCATTGTGCATGGTATTCGGGGCAACGGAAAATATACTGCCCTATGCGCTTGACTATGGACGTATTATTGTAATCGGTTTTACCTTTCAGATACTTGGAAACACCATTAACAGCGCAATACGAACAGATGGGAGTCCTCGTTATGCCATGTTTGCCATGATGATTGGGGCGGTCTTAAACTTGGCGCTTGACCCGCTTTTCATTTTTGTGTTTCATTGGGGCGTTGCGGGCGCGGCCATTGCCACGGTTGCCAGCCAGTTGTTTGGGCTTCTGTTTAATATCGCTTATCTGTTCCGGTTAAAGACAATCAAACTTTCCAGGCAGTCTTTTACTTTTGATATTCGGACTGCAGGGAGAATTGCAAGCCTTGGATTTGCAAGCGGAGCGAATAACCTGACTTCGACAGTGGTTGCGTTTGTGTCAAACAATTTGATGACAAAATACGGCGCGCTTTCTGTTTACGGTGCGGATATTCCTCTTACAACCTTTGGCCTGTGTATGAAAGTGAGTATGCTTGCTTTTTCTATTGGGATCGGCGTTGCAAGCGGAAGCCAGCCGATTATCGGGTTCAATTACGGGGCAAAAAAATACGACCGTGTGAAAAAGACATTTTTACTAAGCGCAGGAGTTGCCACGATCATCACATTTGTTTCATGGATCATTTTCCAGAGCTTCCCATTGCAGCTTATCCGGATATTTGGTGCGGAATCTGCCCTGTATGAGGAATTTGCCGTTAAGTGTTTCCATATTTATCTGCTGCTTACATTTTTAAATGGTTTGCAGATGTGTGCCGGAGTTTTGTTCCAGGCAATTGGGCAGCCTATGAAAGCAGCGATTACGTCCCTGTCAAAGCAAGTGATTTTCTATATCCCTGCTATGCTGGTTTTATCCCATTTCTTTGGGCTGACAGGCATCTTGATGGCGGGGCCTGCTGCGGATGCTTTGGCTTTTATTCTTTCAGGGGCTTTTTGTTTTAAGGAAATTAAGAAAATGGAGCAGATCAACGAAAATGCGTCCTAAACAGGTGGTTAAAATTGTATATGCGTTTTAAGCTTGTCAAGGGTAACACACTAAAAAAGATTGGAGGAACAGTATCATGAAAAAACGAGTTATCTACCTAACTGCAAAACTGGTCGGGGCTGTCCAACTTTTTGGGGTCAGTTCAAATATTCTCTACAGTCCATAATCATTCCTCTTACTGTTTTATATTGACAAATTCATTAATTTGCCGTATTATATAACAGTGATATATAACATCGTTATAAATAGGGGGCGAGATTATGAGCGAAGCAGAGCAAACAACATTACAACTAATTCTTTCAGCCGCTATGCAGGAATTTCTTGAAAAAGGCTTTAAGTCCGCTTCTCTACGGAATATCGTCAAAACAGCAGGCGTAACAACGGGTGCGTTCTATGGCTACTATGACAGTAAAGAGGATTTATTTGAAGCATTGGTAGGCGAGCATTATAACTACCTAATGGATCGTTTTTGCAAGGCGCAGAAAGAATTTGCGGAAATACCACCGGAAGAACAGCCGGACAATTTAACCTCTGCTTCCGGCGAATGTATGTATGAAATACTTTTTTATGCCTATGAACATTTGAACGAATTTAAGCTCATGCTTTGCTGCTCGGAGGGAACGCGTTTTTCAAAACTGATTGATGAAATGGTAGAAATAGAAACAAAAGGTACGCATGACTATTTAGCGGTTCTTGAAAAAATAGGCAGGCCGGCGCCGCCTATTGATGAACACTTAGAGCATATCTTGATTACAGGAATGTTTAATACTTTTTTTGAGTTGATTATACATGAAATGCCGATTGAAAAAGCCAAACATTATCTGAAAGAAATGAGGGCTTTTTATACTGCCGGATGGATGAAAATTATGGGGCAAATCGAGTAGGGAAGATGTATTGCCCCTACTCGCTGCGCGGCCCGTGCGCCACATGAGTGGCATGCTTTCTCTGCACGGGCTTGTGCATAAAAGCGTGCAACTTCATCAGGGCAATCCGTCCTACGATTCTTGATAATGGAAAGTGTCAACTTTCCATTATATTTATCGCAAATGGTTAGTTAATACTAACTTATGAATGCTATAACTAACAACACTATGGATATCCGGGGACAGCTATTCTATCCCCATATCATAAAAATTTTTCTATAGGAGGTTTTTACAATGAAAAAACAGTCTAATCTATCAAGATTGATGGGCTATGCCGGAGGGCATAAGATTTTAACCTATCTGTCGTGGGTATTGTCTGCAATAAGTGCGCTGCTTTCTCTTGTACCCTTTTGGTATATATGGCGCATCATCCACGACGTACTGGAAGTTGCCCCGGATTTTTCGCGGGCGGGGAATATCACAAGCTACGGCTGGTCTGCCGTATTATTTGCGGTCATATCTATTGCCGTTTATATAACCGCCTTAATGTGTTCGCACATGAGCGCGTTCCGGATTGCCGCAAATATCCGCAAAGAACTTATGCGGCACATTACAGCGTTGCCGCTTGGCGTGACGGAAAAATATGGAAGCGGAAAACTGCGGAGGATCGTAAATACTTCCAGTACCGCAACGGAAACCTATCTGGCACACAGACTGCCCGACAAAGCCGGGGCGATTGCCACCCCCATAGGTTTGCTTTTTTTACTGCTTGCGTTTGACTGGCGGTTAGGGCTTTTAAGCCTCGTTCCCGTTGTGCTTGGTTTTCTGATTATGATGAAAATGACCGGGAAAGACATGGAAAAGCGCATGGAGCAATATCAAAATGCGCTTGCCGATATGTCAAATGAAG
>CAOKPU010000003.1 GCA_948470755.1 uncultured Lachnospiraceae bacterium
CGCCGCCGGCCCGACTCTCATCTCGCCGGCAACGAAATTGAGTATAGCACTACTATCCCCCAATTGTCAATGCCTTTTTTTGAAATTTTTTCAAGTTTTTTTCAATTCTTTTACAACCACTATATCTTGTGGTTTCATCCCATACCATATACATCAATTTTCTTTATAAGCTTATATCCATAATCCAGCGGGCAATATAATTCTTATTATATATATTGACCAATATTGCGCTTTGCTCCGTCCATTCCTTTATCCTCTCCCCAAACTGTCCCGTAGGGAAACTGTCCACAATTATATATAGCATCCAAAATACCACAATAACTTCCATCGCCCCGGCTAATGCCCCCGCCAAGACATTTACAAGACTGATTATCGGAAGCTTCGCCATAGTTTCTACCGATTTCATTACCGTTCCCAATAGACGATATAAACCACTTACTATAATAAGCATAACCGATGATATTATAATTAATCTTGTATTTTTCTGAACTATGCCGCCCAGCAAAAGCAATGCAATGGAAATCACGACCAATGCCATAAACAACGACAATAGCCCGTTTATTTCTTTTGCAAACCCATTCTTCAATCCTTTCAAAGCGCGCCATACAATTAATATAAGAAAAATCACTGCCAGTAAATTCACTTTTGTTTCCCTCTACTTCATTTCCATTACTCTCATCGCATTCTGTGTCATGATCAGAAAACGATTGCTTTTCTCCTGCGGGACAAACAAGTATACAATCTCTTCAAACTGATCCCTGAAACGTTCCGTTCCATGTATATTATATACGCCATATTCCAAATCGCCGCATATAATAAACTCATCTTTATGAAAAATTATATTTGTATATTCCATGTCAAAACCCATACTCGTAATCAGGCTTCCGCTTTTATCATATATATTCAGTCTGTACTTCCCGTCACCTTCTGTATTCAAAAACACAAGTCCTACATATTCTTCATTATAAAAAACGCTTTGCACTTTAACGCTCAAAAGGTTCTCAGCCGCACTAAGCGGTTTTTGGTTTCCCGAAAAAAACATAATACGGTCATCCGACACGGCAAATGCGGCGCTGCTATTCATAAAATGAATATATGGGACGACCGTTCCCTGATAATCATACCCGCTGACAAACCGGTCTGCCGATAAATTCTGACCGACTTCTCCAAAATTATGAAAAGCAATTGACGATTTTAGCACACCGCTGTCCACATATAAATAAGAAATTGCCAAAAGCTCCCCGTTCGGGGATATGCTGATATCTATGGGGTAACCGGATTTGTCCATTGTAGTCTCGCTTTCCACCAGAACGTTTCCCGAAGTATCATATATATGGATTCTCGTTATCCTGGCGTCGTCCAAAACTACCGCCACTATCCCATTTGCTGCCACGCTAAAATTACGGATCGGAAGGTTGGTCGTTATTTCTCCCATGCGTCCGGATGTATTCATAATGTAAATCGTTCTTCCATTATAGTCTCCGATACCAGCCACAGGGCCATTAATATCCACTATGGGATTCTGCATTTCATAAGTCTGGTTCCATACTACTTCCCCTTTACTGTCCATACAATTCGCACCGTCTTTGCTATAAGTAAGGATATAATTTTCGAGAGGAAGATAAGTAGAGCCTTCCACTCTGGTAAGAGGAATGGAATTTACAATCACGCTTTCTTCGTATTCCCTATTCTTCCAACTGACAAAAATCATTACTGCCACAGCAATTGTCAGGGCAACCCCAAGAACTCCTCTATAAAAAACAGATAGTTTATGGCTTCTGATTCTTTCTTTATAATTAATGTTACGTCCTTCCCTTACCCTTTTTGCCCTGGAACGTAAATACTCCCTGACGTTTGCCATCCTGAACCTCCAACTATAAATATGCCTTTCATTTTAACACACTTCCGGCCATACCGCCAGTAGTGGGGCAAACAATGACAAAAACTTCGTCCTTTTAAGGTTCTTCTATCATCTCAGTTGTCTGAACGGCAGCTTGTACAAAATCACTGATTTTATCATAGTCGTTAATTGTAATCACTGCTATTGCGCAAAAGACAGCCAATATCCCTATCACTACTATCCTAATCCAAATGTATAAAGACACCCCGCTTGTCTGCTCGTTACTACATAAAGCCACCAATTCCGCCTGCTTCCCAATCAATCGTCCCCTATGGGCAGTATATCGGCTCCGGTTTATCTTTCCTTCATAATACTTGCTTAGGCAGTCTTTCATTTTTTCATCTGCATCATAAAAAATATAATATCCTTTTACCGGCTGTCCATTGCCGCCCGTCCCCATCACCAGTCCCTTGACAATCTCTTTTTCCTGTTTCCATGACGTCATATCCAGCCTTCCGATTCGTTCATAACCCTTTCTCACATCCTTAAAACCTAACTCATCCTCTTCATCCGGCCGGCCGGCTCCATATATAATGTAAATTTCTTTCCCCGCGGCCTGTTCCTTTCTCCCATATAAAATATACTTGTCCTCCCCGACGTTTTCTTCCTGTTTCAATATCTTTAAATATTGCAAGGCATAATCCTCTATGTAAACAATTCTATTGTCCTCGACAACTCCTGCTTTACAGACAATCTCCGGCAGTTCCATTCCCACATCCCCTTTCCGTCTCCCCTTCTATGACATATCGCCAGTTTGTATTATACCACCAGCCTCTTAATATTTTTATCGGAATGTGTCAAATAACCCGGCCTTTTTATCGACCTTTTGATGCGCGAATCCTGGAACAAAATGCCGAAAGGTTTTATTTCATAGGAAAGTCTTTTCTTTTAGCGCTTTACTGCAGCAAGGCCTTGCCGATAAAAAAGTGTGCGTCCTGACGCACACTCGCGCCGGAGCGCGGCTGCGGCTGCGGCCATTTTCCTCTTGCGCGCAGTGCGCATCCTCCCGGAGGGTTTTTGTATCATAGGAAATTGCAGAGCAATTTCCTATGATAAAACGGAACCGTCTCCGGTTCCGCTATTTGATAATTATATTTCAAACTTATAAACAGTAGTCGTATCATATTCCCTGTCAGGGCCGAAAACCGCCGACGGGAAAGACGGCTTATTCGCCGTATCCGGATAATACTGGGTTTCCAGACACAAACCGTATCTGTAATTATAGGAGGCGCCTCTTTTTCCAGCTTCCTTTTCCATAAAATTGCCCGCATAAAACTGCACCCCTGGCAGATCCGTATATGTTTTCATTATCCTTCCGCTTACCGGCTCCTCCACTGTGGCAATATGGCGTAAGGTTCCTGCTGCCCCATCCAAAACCCAATTATGGTCATAACCGCCCGTCAATTTTAGCTGTTCAAAATCCGCGTCAATTTCATCACCAATCCGTTTCGGATTCGTAAAATCCATCGGCGTCCCTTGCACTGGCGCGATTTCCCCCGTAGGAATTGCCCCTGCCGCTACCGGCGTATAAGCAGAAGCATACAGTGTCAATATATGATCATAAATTTCCCCGGCGTCATGCCCCGCCAGATTAAAGTATGTATGATTCGTCATATTGATGATAGTGCGCTTATCGCTTACTGCATGATAATGAATTTTAAGCTCATTTTCTTCCGTCAGGGAATAAGCAACTTCCACCTTTTTGTTTCCCGGGAATCCCATCTCGCCATCGGCCGCTTCCAACAGGAAAACAACCCCGTTTTCACTTTCTTCGGCTTTCCAAACCTTTTTATGATATCCCAGGCCCGCATGGCTGTGTAAGTTATTTTTCCCATCATTAGCATCCAGTTTATACTCCGTTCCATCCAATACAAACGAAGCATTCCCTATACGGTTCGCGTTCGGTCCAATCGTCGCCCCAAAATTGGCGCCATTGACATAATAATCTTCCAATTTATCGTACCCCAACACGACATCCTCTATTTTCCCCTGTTTGTCCGGCACATATAGATTAACCAGGATTGCTCCGTAATTTATCACTTCGGCTTTCATCCCATTGCTGTTTTCTATACTATATAAATAAATCTCTGTACCGTCCTTCATAGTCCCAAAGACTGTTTTTTCCATCTTCATTTCCAATTCCTCCACATTTTCTTTTCCTGTCCAATCCCCTGTCTCTTATGCATTGCCGGCCTTTTACCCTATAATTCCGTCCGGCCCTCCAGCGCCCTAAGCAATGTCACTTCATCAATATATTCCAAATCCCCTCCTACAGGTACGCCGCTGGCAATTCTTGTGACCCTGATACCTGAAGGTTTTATAAGCTTTCCAATATACATTGCCGTAGTCTCACCTTCAAGGCTGGAATTCGTGGCAACAATAACTTCCTCCACATCCCCCTCCAGCCTGGACATAAGCTCCTTTAAACGAATATCATTAGGCCCGATTCCCAACATAGGCGAAATAGCCCCGTGCAGGACATGATACACTCCCATATACTTTCCCGTTTTTTCATAAGCCGCCAAATCTCTTGTGTTTTCCACCACCATGATTGTGCCATGATCCCTTTTATGATTGCTGCATACAGGACAAAGCTCTTGGTCGGTAAGCGTATAACATTCCTTACAGTAACGGACGTTCTCCTTTGCCTCCACGATGGACTTCGCCAGACGTTCCACTTTTTCCTTCGGCATATTAATCATATGGAATGCCAGGCGCTGCGCTGACTTTGCGCCGATTCCGGGAAGCGCCGCCAATTCATCTATTAATCTGTTAATATGTCCGCTGTATAAATCCATTAGAACGGAAAGCCTCCTCCAAGGCCCAAACCTCCGGCCATCTTATTCATAATCTCCGCATTTGCTTCCTCCGCTTTCCTAAGGGCCTCATTGGTGGCTGCTACAATCAAGTCCTCCAGCATTTCCACATCTTCCGGATCTACTACTTCTTCTGAAAGTTTCACCTTAATAATTTCTTTCTTTCCGCTCACTGACACTTCCACGGCTCCGCCCCCGGCTGCTGCCGTAAATTCCTTTGTTTCCAGTTCCTTCTGGTTTTCTTCCATCTGCCGCTGCATCCTTTGCGCCTGCTTCATCAGATTATTCATATTGCCAGGCATTCCGCCCGGGAATCCGCCTCTTTTTGCCATCTTGCCAATCCTCCCTGTCATTTACCTCTACAGTTATTCTTCCTCAATTTCTATTTCCATATGAATTAATTTGCTCAGATCAATATAAGAATCCTCGAATACTTTATGATCCCCAAGGCTTTGCACCTCCAGCTCAATGTCTTTCCGGACAGCTTCGGAAACCGCCTTTTGCAGCAATTCCCTGTTTTCCGGGTTTTTCACCAAATAATCCGACGCCAGCCCTTCCCTCACGACTATCATAAGTTTATTGCCGCCGCCAAGGCTAAGCCGGGCGTCTTTCAGATATGTTTTCATCGGCTGCGCCATATTTGCTACAATAGACGGCCAGCTTCCCACCGCCTTTTTTACATCTTCTGGAACAGCTTTCGGCCACTCCTCCTTTATCTTTGCCTTTCCTGTCCCTTCCCTCTTTTCATCAGTATAAGGATTCCTCCCCACCGCTCCGGGCGCAGCAGCAGCCATGCCATTTTCCAGTTTCTTTTCCAAATCCCGTACCCTTGCCAGTAAAGAACTTGCATCCGTTTCCATACTTGGCCTGCAAAGCTTAATCAGGGACACCTCAATCAAGATCCGCTTTTGGGCGGCATACTTCATCTGTCCTGAAAGTTCTGAAAAGATGCGGATAAATCTTATTACCGTATCCATATCCGTCATTTTCGCTTCTTCTTTCAGCATTGCCAGATTTTCCGTAGATACATCAATCACTTCTTCAATATGATCCGAACTCTGCGCTAACAGCAAATTCCTCAAATACCATGTAAAATCCGTTACGAATTGAGATAATTCCCGTCCCTGGATCACGACCTCTTCCAACAGTTCTATACAGCCTGTGACATCTTTCGCCAGCGCCAATTCAAATAAACGGCCAAATACCGAAATATCTACAGCCCCCAGCACCTCCAATGCTTTATCGTAGGTCAATTCCTCCCCAAAATAAAAGGCGATGCACTGATCCAACAAACTCAGGGCGTCACGCATGGATCCATCGGCTGCCTTTGCGATATAACGCAATGCCCTTTCCTGCGCAACAATCCCTTCCGCCTGCATTAATTCCCGAAGCCGGTCTGCAATCGTATCGATAGTTATCCTTTTAAAATCATACCGCTGGCATCTGGATAATATCGTAATCGGTATTTTATGCACTTCAGTCGTTGCCAAAATAAAGATAACATATGACGGCGGCTCCTCCAGCGTCTTAAGAAGTGCGTTAAATGCCCCTATGGAAAGCATATGGACTTCATCAATAATATAAACCTTATATTTCCCCTCTGCCGGGGAATAAGATACCTCATCCACGATTTCCCGGATATTGTCTACCCCGTTATTGGATGCTGCGTCTATTTCTATCACATTCATACTTGCATTGGATGCAATAGCCCGGCAGAGGGGACATTCCCCGCAGGGACTGCCATCCGCCGGATTCTCGCAGTTTACCGCTTTTGCAAAAATCTTGGCGATGGTCGTCTTCCCTGTCCCACGGGTCCCGCAAAAAAGATAAGCGTGTCCAATACGTCCTGCCTTTATCTGATTCGTCAATGTTGTTACAATATGCTCCTGCCCCTTTACCTCGTCAAAGCTCCGGGGCCGGAACTTACGGTACAATGCTGTATAAGACATACAAACCTCTCTTTAATCGCCAAAACTGATACCGAGCAATTTTGCTTCTTTTACGATGCTTGCATCAGGCGCAACCATTTTCAGTTTGCCCGCCACTTCTTCCAACGGTACTTTTACCACTTCACGATTCCTATAACCTACCATAAAGCCATATTCACCTTTTAAGATCAGCTTGCCCGCCTCAGAACCAAGCCTGCTGGCAAATACTCTGTCGTAAGGGCAGGGGCTTCCGCCTCTTTGCGTATGTCCCGGCACCGTTACCCTGACGTCATATCCTGTCTTTTCCTGGATTTTAGCTGCAATTTCATAAGAAACCGACGGATATTTGTAGTTTTTCATTTTTTCTTTGTATTCCTTCTTTGACAGTTTTGCATCCGCCTTTGAAATCGCCCCTTCCGCAACAGCAAGAATCGTAAATTTACTGCCGTTTTTATTTCTTTCTTCTATCTTATCAATTACTTTTTTAATATCATAAGGTATCTCCGGAATAAGAATAATATCCGCCCCGCCGGCCATTCCGGCATTCAATGTCAAGTAACCAACCTTGTGTCCCATAACTTCCACAATAAATACACGGCCATGGGATGCGGCAGTCGTATGGATGCAATCGATTGCATCCGTAGCAATATTCACGGCACTCTGGAAGCCAAACGTCATATCCGTCCCCCACAAGTCGTTATCAATAGTCTTAGGCAGCGTTACCACATTCAACCCTTCGCCCCTTAAAAGATTTGCCGTCTTATGCGTTCCATTCCCCCCTAAAATAACCAGACAGTCCAAACGGAGCTTATAATAGTTCTGTTTCATCGCTTCCACTTTATCCAGCCCGTTTTCATCCGGTTCCCTTATCTGCTTAAAGGGGGTTCTGGAACTTCCCAATATCGTTCCCCCTTTTGTCAGCACTCCCGAAAAGTCAGCAGGGGTAAGCATACGGAAATTTCCATAAATAAGCCCTTTATACCCTTCCAAAAAGCCATACATTTCCAAATCTTCACCACTGTGGAACAGGCACTTCGCCACCCCGCGCATTGCCGCATTCAATGCCTGGCAGTCGCCGCCGCTGGTCAACATTCCGATTCTTTTCATTATTCATCCTCCTTTAAGCTTTCTGGGGCCTGTTCTAAGCCCGTGCCATTAACTCATTATTTTATTATATAATAATTTACTTTTTATCACAACTCATGTTTTTTGATATCCACCTAAAAATATTTCGGATTCATCTTGATTAAATCCGGATTATAGGATAGAATAGAATCTGTTCTTTATAATGTAAGGTTTTTCGGCATGGCGGCATATGCAGAAAAGCCGGATGTATACCCAACATGGAGATGTACCCAAGTGGCTGAAGGGTCCGCACTCGAAATGCGGTAGGTCGGGCAACCGGCGCGAGAGTTCAAATCTCTCCATCTCCGTTATCTGTTTTTATAATTTCATATTATGGGAGGGATTATTATGGATAGCAGTTTCTATCTTGTTTCAGGAGGGATTACGATCGCCTTCGGCTTGGTTCTTGGACTTTTAGCATTTAGTTTTTTCCGCCGTTTTAAAAGAGTGGGGAATATACTTAACCGCGCACATGAAATGACCGGCTCTGCCAACGGCAGGATCAGCAATATTATTGCCGTCCGCCGCCGCAACCGTTCTTTCCGCTGGACCAATGAATATCCGGCTATTACATATACCGTAAATGATAAGGATTATACTGTCCAATTGGATTTTGCGGAAAAAAGGAAAGGGCATTATAACCTTGGCGGAAATTACCGCGTCTGTTATGTTCCCTCGGATCCTTCCTGCTGCGTTGTGGATGAATTCAGGAAACCGATGCAAAGCAACCGCACACAATCGCTTATCTTCGCTGTTATTTTTGCTATTATTACGTTCAACTTTATAATAACAGGACTTTCACAGATATTTGTCAATCTATAAAGGAAAGCTGGCAAAAATTTATCCCAAAGCCCGGATGCAGCATCCGGCTTTGGGATTTTTACAATATTTTCATCTCTCATTATCCGGCCTTCCTGCATTTAGATCCGTATAACTATCCAGCAGGCCCACCGTCTCATTCGCCGGCCTTCCATACATATTGCAACATTTGTGGGAGACTTCCTCTGCTTTCCTGCTTTTTTCATCCATTTCCACGCTCATCCTCATTACTCCTGACTGCGTTTCATGATCCAAATGTTTTAAAATATCGTCAATCAATCTCTCATCCATATCTTCCATCCCCATTCCATATTATTTGCACACACCAATCCTCCATGTCAGAGCAGTTTACTGCGATGACACGCGTCGGAAATTTCAAATTTCCGACTACGATCAAGGCACATTTGAGTCAGAGACTCAAATTGCCGATTGATAAAATCAGCTATCAAGCTGATTTTATCAATCTAACCGCCATGATTCCGCTTCGCGGAATTTCAAATCCGTACAGAGAATGCCGCATTGCAGGCATTCTTATCAGTCATCCAACGACAAAGAGTCAAAAAAATCCCCGCAGCCCATCTGTTTTTCTTTATAATTAATAAAGAAAGCTTTCATCTCCGCATAATCCCCCTTCATGTCTAAAAGCAAGGCGTCAAAGTTCTCCCTCCCTATCCCTCCGATTTGGGCAAAAAGATTAAAATATTCCTCTTCATATCCATGTTCCTTCCTTAACACTTCCCATGTTTCCTCCGATGCGCAGCCTTTTGTATGATCCCGAAGATATTGTTCCCACAACATGCGGTTCCCTGCAGCCAGCCCCGCCGGATTCAACAACCGGAGCATGGCAAGACGTACTTTGCCCTTTCTTTTATTCTTAACGAACTCCTCCAGGCTGCATCCATAGTCCTCTTCCCCACAGAGTATCATTTTCGTATATCCTTCGTCATCCTCCGCTTCCATCATCGTTTTCATTCTGGCATCCCATTTCTCCAGCCATGAATCCGTACCGGCCTCCTGCACATCCAGCAAATATTCCGCATCCAGCAAGGCTGCCGCTGCGGCCAGCAAAGAAGCCGTCTGCTCCGCTTCCTTTTCAACCCTCTTTTCGGGTTCCGATTCATACGCATAGACTTTCCCGACTTTCGGGCATTCCATAAATATCCTGCTGCCAAGCTTTATCTTCTTTTTCGGAAGCCATACGTTTTCCAGCCCAGAGCAGTAAGCAAACGCCCAATCGCCAATCTCCTCCAGCGATTCCGGCAAAACCACCTTTTTCAGGCTCTTTCTGCTTAAAAAAGTTTTCTTGGATAATTCTTTGACCGGAATTCCTTCTATTTTCCCCGGGACATGCACTTCCGAATGCATACCTCTATAATCCGTAACCGCAATCCATGGCTCCCCACTTCCATCTTTATTGCCGCTAATCCGATACCCGAACACCCCTTCCGGGGTTTCCCATACTCCTTTTTGCATATCTTTCCCGTATCCTTTACAGTTTCAGCTTCTCTATTTCCTGCCGCAAATCCTCCTGCCGTTTCGACAACCGCAGCTTTCCGTTATACTTCTGATAATCTTCGCAGCCAAACATCCCAATAAAACGCGCGCCAAAAGTATCTACCGTCAGCCCCGTCACCAGAATAAGCATCTCGTTTTCCTCGCCGAAAGCTTCCTCTGTAAATAAAAATAAAGCATGGAGCCTTTCCTTTGTCGCGGCGACTATTTCTTTCATTTCGTTGACCTGACGGTCGAATTGTTCCTTGATTTGCCCAAATCCCGCTTCTGCTGTTTTTACATCCTCTGTATACAGCCTCTTTTCAGCCTGCTCCAAAAAATGGATCATATGTCGATATTTTCTCTTATCCTCTTCCGATAACGCATTAGCAGCGCGCAAGGAATCTGCCGATTTCTTTTTCGCCTCCGCTTGCTTTCCCAGCATATCTGCCAACATGACGACATCCGCCTCTTTCCCCTCTATCACTTCCGCCCTTTCCCGGTCTTTACCTATCAGGTTTTTTACCGCCTTTAACAGAGGCGCCAACTCATTTAAACAAACGGCGGTTTCCACCGTCTCTTTCATTTCTCCTAATACTTTATCCATTAACATACTAAGCAAAGACAGCCTTTCATCAAAAGATGCCGTTTTTGCCCGGATAAATGCCTCTTCCGGCGCCTTTCCATCCAATATTTCCTCCACATGATAATTCTTCTTATATTTATTATATAAATCATAATAGGCCGCAAATTCCTTTACAACCCGTTCATTCCTCAAATATTGCCCAATCAAAGTTTCATCCGCCGCAAGTTGCTCTTCCTCGTACAAATAAAGAATCTGGGATAAGTCTTCCCACCCTCTTGCCGTTACGTAAGACCGGCCCTTTATGGTAGTTTCTATACGGTAAAAATGATCCTTCTTCAGTTCCAGATAACTGGTGATCGCATTGTGTATTCCCCGCTCCTGCGCATACTCCTTCCATATGCCATACTCGGCCTCTACCTCCAAAACCTTCAGCCTGTCCATTGTCACTACATCAAACTCCCGCACCGACTTATTATATTCCGGCGGATTTCCTGCCGTAACGATCACCCATCCTTCCGGCACCCTATGCCTGCCAAATATTTTATATTGGAGAAACTGCAGCATAGACGGGGCCAACGTCTCCGACACGCAATTGATTTCATCCAAAAAAAGAATCCCTTCTTTTATGCCGCTTTCCTCCATCACATCATATATGGACGCAATAATCTCGCTCATCGTATATTCCGAAACCCGGTAACTCTCCCCCCCGTATTCCCTTTCCTTTATAAACGGCAGCCCTAAAGCAGACTGCCTTGTATGATGAGTCATGGAATACGAAACAAGCGCAATCCCCAGCTCCTGAGCTATCTGCTCCATAATCGCCGTTTTTCCCACGCCCGGCGCGCCAAGAAGGAAAATAGGCCGCTGGCGGACCACCGGGACCCTGTATTCCCCAAATTCATCCTTTTTTAAATATAAATCCACCGTCTTTTTAATATGTTCCTTCGCCTGCTTAATGTTCATACCGTCCCACATTTTATCCCTTCTATATCATCCTCATTCAGGACTACCGGAATTGCCCAGCCCGGCACTTCCGGCCGTTCGTCATTATCATCCAGAAATACAAATATCGTATCATAATCCGGCATTTTAGGCGGATATATCCCATATCCGTCCGTGAAGTAAATCAGCCCTTTCAAATTTTCAAATTCCCCCTCCATCAACAATTGATCCACATAATCAAATACCGGGCAAAAATCAGTAGACCCAAAACCTATCAGCTTTCCGTTCTTCATAAAGGCTTCAAAATCTTCCTGACAGGAAATCTTCGTATCGCTTCTGACATTACTGTCGCATTGTATAATATGCACATTAATTTTCTGAAAAAAGTATTCGTTCCCTTTCAAAATGGAATATGTCTTCCTGATAAATTCCCTTACCGTTTCGCCCCGGCAGGAAGCCGATGTATCGATGGCGATCACAAATTCCTTCACTTTCTTCTCATCCTTATATTCCAGAGGCTCCACTAACGGCATATCTTTATACGCCGACAAACCATACGTATAATAGATGTAATCAAACTCGTCATCATTGACCTGCATACTTTCCCCTATGATGGTAAAACGCCGAAGAAGTTCACCGTAATCATATCTGTCCTTTGTAGCTTCCTTCAGGTTTTTTTCCAGGCTTTCCGATGTATTCTTATCTTTTGAAAAGGACTTTACATCCGCTTTGACCCTTTCGCTGATCTTCTTCCACTGTCCTTGCGTAATCTGAAGGCCCTCCTGCTTCCCCCATCTATCATGGGCATCCCGGTAAAACAGCCTTTTCCACTGTTCCATCTCCGTCCGGGAAACCGGATTGTTTTTTAAATACCTGTAAATCCGTTCCGCCGTCAACATTCCTATGTCCTCTTTCAGGCAGCGCAGCTTGTTTCCCGCCTCTGCATCCGTATCTAACCTTCCTATAGGAAGCCCCATTTCCAATATCACATTCTCTACCGCGGCGTCCGCCGCCAGATCCCATAATCCCCCTTCTCTCTCCTCATATGCAAAACTATGATAAAACACATAATGGAACAGCACATGCAGATACAGCCTAACCGGGAATCCCGGTTCCTTTTGATATAGTCTCAACAGCCAGATAGCATCATAATATAATACATCCCCGTCCGCCTCTGCCCCTGCAAGCCCATGGCGTATCTTTGTCTTGATCTTTGATAATGCCACGTCGAGAAACCGCATATGGACTATAATACTGTCCCTTGCCAACTGCATTACCTGCCTTGACAGCTCATTTGCCCTATTCTTCCTTTGTTCGCTCTCTTCCTGCTTTCCGTCTTCCGTTTTTCCTGTTTGTCCCTCTGCCATTTCAAATTTTTCCATCTTCCATCCCGTCGCTCCCATTCTCCGGATCGTTTTCTTTCCCCTGTCTTATTCTATCATCATCCGTCAAAATGGGCAATCCGCGCAACAACCCATAACGGGCTGCAATATCTTTCGCATAACTTAGCCCGTCCGGCATCGTCCGCTCCACCTTATAACTCCGTATGCCGTCTTCTTTATTTTCCATCAAAGCAACCAGATTATCTATCTTCCCTTTATTTCCCGGATAGTTATTATACTCTCCCAATTTCTGGGTCAGATCATGGATATGAGTTACAAATATTCCGCCGCAGCCTATCACTCCGATACCTGTCAAAACCTGGGAAGCAATATATCCTGCTTCCATTCCGCTGGTGCTGGAAAACGATTCATCCATCAAAAGAATATCGGTGTCTTCTAGTCCTTCCAATATCTTTCCCAGTCTTGCGCATTCGCTTTCCAATCTCCCTTTCCCGTAATTATCTTCATCCGAAACCGGAAAATGCGTAAATATCCCTGTAACAGGACTAATACAGGCCGCTTGAGCCGGAACGAACAGCCCCAGTTGGAACAATGCCTGCGCCATCCCGATCGAATAGGCAAAAATAGATTTCCCGCCATGGTTCGGCCCCGTCACAAGATAAAACCGCCCGTTCTCGTCATAAGCAAAAGAATTAGAAACAACCGTCTTCTCCACCCCTTTCATAGCCAATACCGGGTTATAAACCCCGGACAAACGGCACTGCTTCTCTTCCGCCGCCGCAATTACAGGCTTGCACATTGCAAAACCTTGCCCTTTCATGTCTAAAATAAATTTCACGCCCGCCGTTAAAAAGCGAAGATCATCCAAAAGCTGCACAAACCATGAAGTATTCACCGAAAAGTATTTTTGCACCGCGGGCCCAAAACTTCTTATCGTTCGCGCAAAAATCGTATTTAATGCGGAACGGGTACTAACCTCCACCGCCTTTGCATCTCCGAATTGCAGCCCTTTGGAAATGGAAAACAACGGGGTTATAAAAGCCATGCTGTCTCTCCCTGTCTTTTTAAGCAGTTTATCCATTACCGTCCCCTGATGGAATTTTTCCATATTAACCGAAACAATCCCGGCTTCCTGCACCCGAAGCGTCTCATCTAAATTTATTCCAAGCGTAACGCTTTTTACCAATCCAAAATTCGTCTCTTCTTTACCAAGCTCCTCCCTCAGGCTGCGGTATTCCCCGCTCTCCGCCACTTCCCTGATCTTGTCCTGCAGGGCAAGAAGGCCTCCGGAATGGGCCTCTATCGAAAGGCCGTCTTGCTCAAATAAATCCACGATTTCAACATATAATTCTAAAAAACGTATCGAACCCAATGCAGACTCTATTGAGAAATCGCCGCTCATACTCCGGCGCAGATCGGATACGTTCCTGATTGCCGGAATCGCTTTGCAGAACAAATCATACCATTCCCTATTCCTTACCATATCTTCTACTATATCCAGACGATATTTGAGCACTTCTTCATCCGTAGTAAAATAATCCTGCAACTTTAAATGCGTCATCCCTCTATGGCTGTCCTGAATCAAAATCACCAGGGATTCCAACTGCAGTTCTTTGATAAAATCATAGTTTTTCAACCTATGGGACGCCCTCTTTTTTTCATCATATCCTTCCGGGTATAACAGGCTAAGATTCTCCATATACTATCCTCCATTTCGGAGCATTACAAATTGCCATGTGCTAAGATCAAAATAATTTTATATCGTTTTAATCCCGGGAAAAGAAAAAAGTCCCGCCATAGCGGGACTTTTTTCTTTTATTTTCTTATGAGGGGGGAGATAGTGAGTTTTAAATAGTGAGTTCTTCAACTATCTGTAACATATAATAAGCAATAAATGTGTCCGTTATGTGTTTTGTTTTGAAAAAACTTATAAAATTTCATAACCATTCATAAATTAAATCTTAAATAACATTAAATTGTTCCAGCGGGCCTTAGCCTGCGCTGGAACATGACATTCAGAAATTCTCCTCATCCTCACTCGCTGCTACTGCAGATACCACTGAAGACACTGCCGCCACAATCACAGCTACAATGATAATCAGCAATCCTCCGCCTAAAATAAGCATTTCCATACATCCTTACCTCTTTTCCCTTATTTCATTTTCCTCATTTCCTTACTCCTGATTCATTATAGCATATTCTTTTTATTTTTGCACGGAAAAAATGAAGGTACACAATTCCCTCCTCTTTTCCATATAATGATAATATACTACAAATATTTTAGGGGATGCGATATGGATAACGCAATTGATTTATCCGAAATACTGACTCATCTTTTTAACGGGGAATATCCGGCGCTTGGCAGCGGATCGGGCCGCAGAGTCTATGACCTGAAAAATGAAACGGTATTAAAAACTGCAAAGAATAAAAAAGGATATGCGCAAAACCAGATAGAATCCATCATTTCCGAAATGGATGATTCCGACCTTTTTGCAAAGGTATTATTTATCTCGCCGGATAACCAGTTCCTGATTATGGAAAAGGCGGAGCCAATTATGGATTTTTCCTATGTCCGTGATTTTTTTCATGTAAAAACTAATAAAGAGCTTTTCCAATTAGATAATTTTAATTATATTCCACATAAGTACAATCTGCTTATTACGGATTTATGCCGCCCTGTCAATTGGGGAATGCTGCGCGGCCGGCCCGTCATCATCGACTATGGGTTTACCGGAAGAATCCGCCGGAAATATTATTCCATTTTCTGACTTCCGATTGCTTCCTTCCTCTATTCTACCCCTCTTAACCGCACATCCACAACAAAGGGCTTGACGCATTCCGCCAGTCCTTCCATCTCCGTCTTGCCATATGCATGGAATCCATGAACAAGTATGCCCTCGCTTTCCTGATACCCTTGCAGGAAATATGCTTTCGCCCCCTTTATCTGCCTGCCTATAGCCAGCAAATCTTCCTTTCCGTGTAACTCTTTTACCACTGTTGTCCGGAATTCATAATCCACTCCGCTATTTATTATACAACAGATGGAATCTTTGATCCTTCCGGTATCCAGCTTTTGCATTCCAACTGTCTGCCCATATTTTTCCATACAATTTTTTATATCCATGGCAATATAGTCCACGGACCCCTTTTGCAGCAGCTTTCGGATCATCTCCGGCCGATATCCGTTCGTATCGAGCTTTACCAGATAACCGATCTCCTTAATCTCCTCAATTAATCCTTCCAGGCCCTCTTCTATCGTCGGCTCCCCCCCTGTAATGCATACTCCTGTTAAGACCCCTTTCCGCCTCCTTAAAAAGGCCATTACCTCTTCCCTGTTTATCGAAGGCTGGCTTTCCGGCCTTAATACCAGATCCCCATTTTGACAGAATGGACACCGGAAATTGCATCCTCCCAAAAAAATCCCCGCCGCCACATGGCCGGGATAATCCAAAAGAGTCGTTTTCATTAATCCGCATATACGCATCATATACCACACCTTTCCCAACCCGTATTTTATACTGCCAAACGGGCTTTTTGCTGCCGCAGCATCCAAAACAGATTGCCCCGTCTTTAAAAATATATTATACTAAGTCCTATATATCAATAGATAAAACATTTACACTTATTATGAGGCAAATATGGATATTCATGAAAAATATATGAAACAAGCGTTAAAACTGGCAAATAAGGCTTATCTGTTGGGAGAAGTCCCTATTGGCTGCGTCATCGTTTACGAAGGGAAAGTGATTGGCAGAGGCTATAACCGCCGCAATACGGATAAAAACACCCTCGCCCATGCGGAAATCACGGCAATCAACAAAGCCAGCAAAAAAATGGGGGATTGGAGACTGGAAGGCTGCACCCTTTATGTCACATTAGAGCCTTGCCAAATGTGTGCCGGAGCTATTGTCCAAGCACGGATCCCCGAAGTAGTTATGGGCAGCATGAACCCCAAAGCCGGATGCGGCGGTTCCATTCTCAACATTTTGGAAATGCCTCAATTCAACCATCAGGTCAAAGTGACCCGCGGCATTCTCGAGGAAGACTGCAGCCAGATGCTGACCACATTTTTTAAGGAACTCCGCCAGCGGAACAAAATAGGAAGAGCTGCTAAAAATCCGGCCGGCTGCAATCGCGAAGACTGCCTCCCGCCGGACAGCAACGAAATTCAAATACAAGAATGATTGACAAACCTATGAAAAAACAGTATACTAAGAACACCGTGCAGCCGGGGCGTTAGCGGTGTCCTGTACCTACAATCCGCTTTAGTAGGGGTGATGTTCTGTCGCGGGCTTTTATTTGATATAGCTGCCCTTTATAAGTGGCGTTGAAGTTTGGGTCTTACGCAATGGAAATCTGTGAACCGTGTCAGGTTGGGAACAAAGCAGCACTAAGCAGAATTTTTCATGTGCCGTAAGGGTGCCTGACGGAGCCAACTGTAAAGGTAACGTATATTGATGCGGCTCAACATAGAACGCACGGTATTATTATCTGCAAAGGATTTTTACTATGGATTTACATGATTGCACCATCTGCCCCCGCAATTGCCATGCCGACAGGATCAACGGGCAAACAGGATATTGCGGGCAGACAAACGAGATAAAGGCAGCAAGGGCCGCCCTGCATATGTGGGAAGAGCCATGTATTTCAGGACTGTCCGGTTCCGGCACGGTCTTTTTTTCCGGTTGCAATATGGGCTGCGTTTTCTGTCAGAACTATCCGATTTCACATGGACAGACCGGGAAGATCATATCGCCGGAACGTCTCAGCAATATTTTCCTCTCCCTTCAGGCGCAGAATGCATGTAATATCAATCTGGTCACTCCCACCCATTTTATCCCCCAAATAAAAAAAGCGCTGGAAACTGCAAAATCAAATGGACTTTCCATACCGGTAGTTTATAATACCAGTTCTTATGACAAAGCAGACACATTAAAGGAACTGGATGGCCTTATTGACATTTATCTTCCGGATCTCAAATACTACTCCCCGGTTCTCAGCAAAAAATATTCCTCTGCAGAAGATTATTTTTTCCATGCTTCTTCCGCCATTGAAGAAATGGTGCGTCAGACGGGAAAGCCTGTTTTCGCCGCCCAGGACTTATCCTGGGCAAACAAGAACGAAAATGACTATTCCGGTCCTTTGATGAAAAAAGGAGTTATTGTCAGACATTTATTGCTTCCCGGATGTGCCGCAGATTCCAAGGCCATCCTGCGATATCTTTCTTCCACTTACAAAAACGACATATACATCAGTATTATGAACCAGTATACCCCTGTTCCTTCTTTCCTTAATCCCCATGCGTACCCGGAACTACAACATTCCGTTTCCTCATCCGTATATGACAAACTCATCGACTATGCACTGTCCTTGGGAATTGAAAACGGATTTATCCAAGATGGGGATACATGTTCGGAAAGCTTCATCCCCCCATTTGACTGCAGCGGCATATAACCCCGTTATATTTTCACCCTGCGCAGATAATAGCCGAATTTTCCCGGTTCCGCTTTTCCTCCGCAGCACTCGAACGCTTCAAACCCAAACATTAATGCCACCATTTTTTCCCTTTCATAATATACCCCCGGCACTCCCAAAAAGAAATCTCCATCCTTCCCCTGATTTTCTTTCTGTCCTGCCCGCTCCCTTTCCTTTTCTTGCAACATCTTCTCTTTATCCGCTTCCTCCAACGGTTCTCTTCCAAGCACTATATGACGGTAATTATAAAATCCATGAAGCAAAAAACTGTTATTGGCCAAATGTTGATAATCCCCCGTCATTACAACGAAATCCTTGGGCTGTATGGAAATATATTCCCTCTCATCCTCATATGGATGCACCACCGGATACATCTGACACAACTGTTCCCATTTATCATTCAAGATAACCTCTTCCATTTTAACTTCTTTTTCCCGTTTCCCGCCCAGTATTTCCCTGTTGTCTTTTTTCTTCTGCCCGGATGTGGTTTTTTCCGGCCTCAAACCCATCCATGCCTTTGAATTTCTTTCCGCTTCTTTGCTTTTCCCTTTTATAAGGTTTTCATCTGTTCTTGTTTTTTTCTCAGTCTTTTCATTCTTTCCTGCCTTATTTTCTTTTTCTGCGGCATAAAATTCTTTTTTTTCTTCCCCACGGCCCGGCCCGCCTTGATCCGCCGGGTAATCCGTCCGGTATTTACCCTCAATCGCCTCTATATCTGATATTTTAATAACAAACCGTCCAATTTCCCCAATAGGCAGCTTTCCCGTACCCGTCAAAGACCCTTCGCCTTTTTCCCTCCATTCCCCGCTCCCTTTATGCAGAAATATACTGCCTGTCCGGTATTCCTTTCCCTTTAAATCTATGACATATATGTCATATTTTTTATCTGCCAACTCTGACATCCCTGACACACGCATATCAAAGACCCATTTGTTTCCTAAGACTTCCGCTTTGATAAATCCGGCGCCTTTTATCCTGTTCCCTTGCTCCAGATAAGAGAGATAAATTACTTTCTTATGATACTCTGCCAATGGATATCCTCCCTTCCGCATTTACCGTTTTCTAATTTTATGCGGAACGATTCCTGTTTATGCTGACAAGCTCTTATCATCTATACATACTCTCTTTGGAGGAATATAGTATTCTTACAATAGGGCTTTATAAATCTCATAACAGATATCATAAACTTTGACTTTTCCATTTAATAATCCAATGTATCAAGATATTTCATATAGTTTACAACCATCAATGCAATTTTAAACGTAAGCGCATCATCAAAAACCCTGATATCCAATCCGGTGCTTTTTTCCAGTTTTTCTATCCGGTATACCAATGTATTTCTGTGGACATACAACTGTCTGGATGTTTCCGAAACATTCAAATTGTTTTCAAAAAATTTATTAATCGTCGTCAATGTCTCATCATCAAAATCCATTGGGACATTATCGCCAAAAATTTCATCAATAAATATCCTGCACAAGTTTACCGGCAATTGATAAATCAGTCTCCCTATCCCCAAAGCGCTGTAAGAATTTACCTTCCTTTCTACATAGAAAATCTTTCCCACATCCAAGGCCATCTTCGCCTCTTTGTATGACTTGGAAACATCCTTCAACTCATTCACAATCGTGCCATAAGCAACGCGTACATTCATCATCGCCTCTGTATTCATCATGTCCGCAATAGTCTGCGCCGTATGCTCCACTGCCCCATAGCTTTCTCCTGCATTCAAAGCCTTTATGAGGATCACATTGCTCTCATCTACCGCCGTAATATAGTCTCCTGACTGGGTGGAGAACATGCCGCTTAAAAATTCGGAAGCCGTTCCATCCTTTTCATCCCCCGTCTCTACGATAATCACTACTCTGGGCGCCGCAACCTCTATATGAAGCTTTTTCGCCCTATTGTAAATATCCACAAGGAGCATATTATCCAACAACAAATTTTGAAAGAAATTATTCCTGTCAAATTTTTCCTTATATGCAATTATAAGATTCTGAATCTGACATACAGCCACTTTTGCAATCATATAAGTTTCATCACCGCTCCCCCTGGCCGTCAATATATATGCCACTTCCCCTTCGTCCTTTATTTTCAGCAAGTGATCCGCCCCTATTACCTGACTGTCCGCCGGAGATGCGATGAAATCAATGATAATCCCCGCCTGAAGGTTATTCGTATCAAAGGTAGCCGCTACTACATTGCCATCTAAATCATAAACACACAAATTTACTTTCGTTATTGCATACAACTCTTCAATGCTCGTCCTGATAATCTGCCCTGATATCATATTCTCAAACCTTTCTTTTTTCTGTTAATCAACTTATGGAACCATTTCCCGCTTGCACCCAGCGCGCATCCTCCCGGAGGGTTTTGTATCATAGGAAATTGCAGGGCAATTTCCTATAAGGCAAAAAAAAGGGATGCTTTCGCATCCCCCCTAATCTTTAAAAACTAGTTTGTAATAATCTGCTCTGTTTCTTTGTCAAATACATGAATCTTTTCAACATCGAATGCAAATCTTACGCTATCGCCAGGTCTTGCTGTTGTACGGGAATCAACCCTTGCGGTAATCGGGAATTCAGCCAAATCAAAGTATAAGTAAACTTCTGCACCAAGCAACTCATAAACTTTAATAGTTGATTCAAATACACACTGCGCTGCCTGGACATATTCTTCTGAATCATATACGTCTTCAGGACGGATACCGAAAGTAACTTTCTTTCCTACATAACCGCCATCGATCAACTTTTTAGATTTTGCCGCCGGAAGTTCAATGCTGCTGCCTGCAACTTTAAGACATGCTACATTGCCTTTTGCCTCTACTTCCGCATCCAGGAAGTTCATCTGCGGGGAACCCATAAATCCTGCAACAAACAGATTCTGCGGCTTCTCATACAGATTCTGCGGTGTATCTACCTGCTGTACGATACCGTCTTTCATAACAACGATCCTTGTACCAAGGGTCATAGCTTCCGTCTGGTCATGTGTTACATAAATAATAGTTGTGCCAAGCCTCTGGTGCAGTTTCGCAATCTCAATACGCATCTGAACACGAAGTTTTGCATCCAAGTTGGAAAGAGGCTCATCCATAAGGAATACCTTAGGATTACGTACAATAGCACGGCCCATGGCAACACGCTGCCTTTGCCCACCGGAAAGAGCCTTCGGTTTACGTTCCAGAAGGGCTGTCAGATCAAGGATCTTAGCTGCTTCTTTTACCATCTTATCGATTTCATCTTTCGGGACTTTCCTTAACTTAAGGCCGAAAGCCATATTGTCATATACGGACATATGCGGATATAAAGCGTAATTCTGGAATACCATCGCGATATCCCTGTCCTTCGGCTCTACATCATTGACCAGCTTATCGCCAATCCACAATTCACCGGAGGAGATATCTTCCAATCCGGCAACCATACGGAGCGTTGTAGATTTACCGCATCCTGAAGGTCCTACGAAAATAATAAATTCCTTGTCTGCAATTTCAAGGTTAAAGTTCTTTACCGCTTCAAATCCATTAGGATATACCTTACAGATATTCTTTAATGATAAACTTGCCATTTTAATTTGCCTCCTAATCACTATTGGTTTCCTGATTCCGTACCACTCCGGAATTCATTGTTTCACTCTACAGCAAGTATAACGGAGTTCCTTCTTTTTTTCTATACCCACATTCCACAAACTTTTTCCATTACATTGTAACAATTGCTTACAATATTTCAACAATAAAAATATTCACGTCACTTTGAACAATAATTTCTATTTTTCCTATACACATTATACAAACTATTTCCGTTCCTATTTCTATCTTGTAACTTTGCTCTCTCTTTCCACTCTTTTTATCCCTTCGCTCTTACTATCCTCTTCCCCATAAAACGCGAGCTGGCTTTTCCCGCGCTTTTTTGCCGTATAAAGCGCGCTGTCAGCCGCCTTGTACATGCTTTCAAAATCACTGCCGTCCTTTGGGAAAACCGCCGCTCCTATGCTGGCAGTCGCCGCATATTTTACATATTCCCCCACTTGGAAGTCTTTAAAGAAATCTCCTAATTTTTTTGCCTCTTTCTCCAATATCTCATCATTATCCAGTTTCTTTAACAGGATCATAAATTCATCTCCGCCGGTACGTCCAATGATATCCGACGACCTGAACATGGCGGCCATCCGATGTCCTAACGCGGACAGGACTTCATCCCCAAATGCATGTCCGCGGGTATCGTTGATTTTTTTAAAGTTATCCACATCAAGGACAAATAGCAATGCCTGCTCCTTCGGGTGCTTCTCCATATACTCTTTCATCTTCCGTTCGGTCGCCAGTTTATTGTTCAGACCGGTAAGCAAATCCGTATCCGCCTTTTCTTCCAGTTTCTTTCTCTTTTCATTGCTCCTGATCCTGCCTAAAATATTGATTACTACGACTACCCCTAAAAATATCCCTACAGCTATCATAAGACGCTGAATCATTGTCTCGGAATCGTCCCACCCCTGCTCAATCTGCTTGTCCACATAAGCCTGGTCAATCCCTATCATCAAGCTCCAGTTATTAATCCCTACCGGGGCATATACCAACCTTTTGCCCTCCCCGCCCAAACTGGCGCTAAAACTGCCGGATGTCTTATTCTTTATCCTGACTTGAACCTTCTGCAGAAGTTCTTTATCCTCCCCGCCGTCTCTTAAAGACTTCCATATATTTCCGCCTTCCACCAGGCCTTTGCCCGCCCCGTTTACTTTTATAATGCCGCCATCCGCATCAATCACAGCATAAAAAGCGCTGGTTTCAAACGCAGGCTGGGCAAAAAGGGCATCCAGCTTTTCCACCGGATAATACATAAGAAGGATGTCTTCTTTTTCCCTTCCCGTCAAGGCTGCAACTACCGCAGAATTCCCAATCCCCAGTTCATCCTTAAAAACATATGTATAATAGATCAAAGGGCCGCTTCCCGCTTTTTGTCCTTTACGCATCTTATCCAATTCATCTTTGATCCCTTGAAAATATCTCGCTTCCGTAATTTCCACTTTCGACCCATCGTGCATGATCCCCAGGCCCCGGCCGCCATAATACAGCACCGCATAGGCATCCGAATTTTCGTACAGAGCCTTTTCCATCTCTGCAATCCTTTTTTCGCTCATCCACTTTTCTTCATAAATAAGCTGTATGATCGTTTTTCCGGCTGCCGTCATGCCCTTTATTTCATAATTGACCTCTTCCGCATATTTTTCCGCCTTATTAAGGTATAAACCGGCAACATCATCGGCTGCGGCCTGCTGGCTCTTCACCGAAAAATCAGTCAGCATTACTATTATGATTATCACTAATATTATCGCAGGAATCAGCCACTGTATAATTGCAGACTTGGTTTGCCTGTCCGTCATTTTTCCGTCCTCCCGTAGTCCTCCGTTATGTCAATTCCCTCGCCTGCCTCAAAACGGTCTATATAAAGCTCCTCCTCCGGCTCAAACCTCTTAAATGTTCCGCTGTAAAGCATTGCAGCCAAATAAGCCGGAACTGAAATCCCAAAAAGAAATACGATCGGCACCGCCATCACGAAAAAATAAACAACCGCAAAAGGCAATAAATAGGCAAGCATCATAAGTACTGTTTTCGGAAAGCTGAGAATTGCCATAAATAAAGCGTTCTTAATCGTTTTCGGCACCGTGTTTTCAAACCTTGCCAACACCGGAAATACATAGCACGTTACCATATATGCCACCAAAAATAAGGCAAACAACAGTATTTTCAATGCTTCTGGAAACTGCAGCCCGGAATTGTTAATAATCATCAAATCCGCTGCAAAGATTACAAGGCAAAGGAAAATAATCATCCATATAATTGTCGCCTGTTTAAAATTCGCCTTGAAAGACTTAAAAAAAGACCTTACAATATAGCTTTCTTCATTCCGCACCATTTTTAACAGCACATAATGCATTGCCGTTAGCGATGCACCTATCGTCACCACCGGTATGCAGCATACTAATGTAACCATGTTTAATATCATTAAATCCGCTACTTTTCCTAAAAAACGCATGACAGGACTGTCAATATTAAATAATCTTCCCATTTTACTATTCCTCTTCCTGTATTAAGTCTTTTCCTTATATGTAACCCGTACGCTTTTACATATATACGCTGTTGCCTTACACATCTCATTATCCCAAAAATAATTCCATAGGCGTATAACGTATACCGGAAGCCGTCTGTTCCGGCTGCAGATCCGTAAATCCAAGCCTATGGTAAAATCCCGTTCCAAAAGGGGAAGCATTTACCGTCACCCTTGCAATCCCCAACTCTGCCTTTAAATAACTGCAAAGCTCTTCCATTAATGCCCTGCCGATCCCTCTTTTATGGTATTCTTTATCTACAAACAATAACGAAATATGGGAATTCCCTCTTAC
The DNA here is from genome assembly GCA_948470755.1 of uncultured Lachnospiraceae bacterium. Taxonomy (GTDB): domain Bacteria; phylum Bacillota; class Clostridia; order Lachnospirales; family Lachnospiraceae; genus Kineothrix. The sequence goes on from CAOKPU010000003.1 coordinate 24,819, forward strand.
CGTTATCATGCCTGCCATCCTGGGGCCGTCCAGCGCCACAAACATCTGGTATGCTCCCATAATAAACATACGGTGAAGCGTGCTGTCCGTAATAAAATCCTCAAAGCTTTTGATCCCTTCCGGCTCATAATCATCAGCTTCAAATTCAAGAAATGTTTTCCAGGCCAATGCCATCGCATCTTCCCATTCGTTTTGATACGCCATACGGATCTTATACGGAAACGCCGCCTCTTCCATCTCCATCATCCTCTCACGGTAACTAACTTAGTTAATTTTATCAAATAATCCTTCTATTTACAAGAAATAAGAAGGATTATTATTATTATTTCTTTTTATTTTTATGAAGCCTCTATTCCAACACGATTGACCAACGGAAGCCCGTTCTCCAAAGCGTATGCATTTTCCAATGTCTCAATCGCAATCGCCTGCATGGCTTCTGTCGTAAAAAACCCCATATGGGAAGTAATCAATACATTGGGAAAAGTCACCAGCCTTGCCAGATTCTCATCCTCTATGATATCGCCGGAACGGTCTTCATAAAAGATGCCTTCTTCTTCCTCATAAACATCCAGCCCTACCCCCGCAAATTTCTTTTCTAAAAGCCCGCCGATCAACGCTTCCGTATCAATCAGGCTCCCTCTGGAAGTATTGATGAGATACACGCCTTCTTTCATCATGGCAATCGTTTTCTTATTAATAATATGCTTTGTTGCCGTTGTCAGCGGACAATGAAGGCTAATTACATCGGATCTTTTCATCAATTCCTCCACTGTAACATATTCCGCCTCCAAGCCTTTTACCGGATACGGGTCATAAGCCAGCACCTGCATCTGAAAACCGTTCAGAATACGGATCATCGCCTGGCCTATTTTCCCGGTGCCAATCACCCCTGCTACTTTATGATTCAAATCATTCCCCATCAGCCCATTCAGGCTCATATTAAAATCCCGGGTGCGGTTATACGCCTTATGGGTATGTCTGTTCACAGTCAACAATAAAGCCATGGCATATTCCGCCACCGCTTCCGGCGAATAACTGGGAACTCTTAAGATAATGATTTTATCTTCCGCCGCTTTTACATCCACATGATTGAATCCGGCGCTCCGAAGCAATATCGCCTTTACCTTCATATCGTAAAGCTGATCTATCATTTTTGCATTCACATAATCATTAACGAAGATACAAATGGCATCATACCCTTTCGCTAAAAATATAGTTTCTTCATTGCACGGCAATTCGATAAAACGGATATCAAACCCATAATCCTTTGCTAATGGTTCAAACCAAGTCCTGTCGTATGCCTTTGTGCCATAAAACGCAATTTTCATATTTTTCTCCATTTCTGCGCTGCTTGCTGCACATAACGAATTTGTGACAGGCAACGCACCGACACAAATCCCGCGATTGAAGATTTCATTTTCCATCTTTTCCCTCTATGCAATCTCCGGTTTTTATTCTTATTCACTATAGCATTCGCATAATTTCCTCATCTTATTCTTTTTTCGCTTCTTTGACTGCCGGATTATGAAAAGATACTGTTCCAAAAGTCTTTCACCGTTTCTTTTACGCTTTGGAAAAAACCTTTCGCCGCACCGCTGACCGCGCCGCTCACCGCTTCGCCGATCGCCTCGTCGGCATGGTTTACGATATCCTCGCCATATTTATGATAAAGTTTTTCCGCCTGGCTGATCAGATATTCACTATCCAGCCCCATCCCCTTTAGTTTATTCATTAAATCAATAATCTTCCGGATTTCCTCATCGGAAAGATAAACGCCAAATTTCCGCTCCCCTTCCTCAATCGCCGCCCTAATATCCTCTTCTGTTTCCAATTCCCCGGCTGCCACCTTTTCTTTAATGTAAGCAATCAATCCTTCCACTTCATCCCCGCTTACATTTCCTGCGGCATCCGCCAGTTGTCCCGTCGTGATCAGTTCATTTAATGCGCTGGTCAGGGCTGCATCCGGGATTACCGTATCTTCCATCCTTTCGTATGCCTTTACCGCACCGATTAAGGCCGCCGTGCCGGATATCTGCGCAGGCCCCGCCACAATTACCTCGGTATCCTGGATTCCCGCCGTAAGAAGGGCATTACGGTACATCCCCGTCGTGCAATAATTAATATTTTTTGTCGTCACGTTCACGCCGCTTCCTTTTGCGCCTTTTTTCAGCATTACGCTGGAAAGGGATTTGCTCCCAATCACCGAAGAGCCTAAATAGGGATCCAGATATTGATGCTCTTGTTCATTTGTAATATAAATCACATCATATCCGGCCAATTGCTCTTCCGTAATCCCCATCAGCCCCAGCACAGTGCTTTTTTGTCCAGGGGATAAATCTGCGCCTAATGCGATCACCGTCTTCCCTTCCTGCGCCCGGACATTTAATCCGATACTTAACGCTGCAAATCCTGTTAAAAATAAAATTGCCATTACAGATAAAATTTTTTTCATAATTTTCATAACTTTCCTCTTTTTTCCTTTCAAGCTTTTTTGCCGTATTTTATCCATACCATTTACCCGATTACAGATGTAATCCAATGATAAATCTCCTCGTAAACTATCTCCCTGTCGCTTTCATTAAGAAGCTCATGTCTGTCGGTTTCATATAATTTCATTTCTACATTTTTCATGCCCACGTCCTTAAAAGACTGATATGCCCTTCTTACGCCTTCCCCATAAGCGCCGACCGGATCCTCTTTCCCGGCCACGAACAATACTGGCAATTCCTTCGGCATTTTTTCCAGGTTTTCTTTTTTATACAATCTGCTTACCAATTCAAACAGGGTCTGGAAACCATTCACTGTAAACGTAAAACCGCAAAGAGGATCTTTTATATATGCATCCACAATCCCCTCTTCCTTAGTCAGCCAGTCCATAACCGTCCTCGGATCTTCTATCCGTTTATTATATCCCCCAAAGGACAAGGCATTGAGCAGCCCGCTTGGATGTCTGGAGCCACAGAATATCTTCTGCAAAGCCGCTGCCGCTTTTCCCATCAACAGCAAAGGCTTCGGCTGCATACCCGTACCCACGATCACTGCCGCCTGGATCCCCGTCCCGTAACGGCACATATAATTTCGCAAAATGAACGAACCCATACTATGTCCTAAAATCACATAAGGCACTCCCGGATATTGTTCCTGTGTCATTTTTTTTAACCGATGGGAATCACGGACTACTACCGTTGCCGCATCCCTTTCACAAAAATAGCCATATACTCCATTTTCCCTTACCGATTTCCCATGCCCAAGGTGATCCTCCCCCACCACCAACATTCCCTTTTCCGCCATTTTTCCGGCAAATTCATCATAACGTCCTATATACTCCGCCATGCCATGGATGATCTGCAAGATACATGTCGGCTTATCTCCTTCCGGAATCCATCTCATACCATGGATCTTATTTTCATTGTCCCTGGAATCAAAATACAGTTCTTCCCTCTTTACCATAAGCTTCCCTCCCATTCTACATACCCCATACACAACCTTTTCAAAGCTCTCCCATTATAATACGAGACGGCTGCCGGACATCTTCCTAATCACGGAAAATGGATCCACGGCAAAGCTTCCGCCATGCCATGAATCCATTATACACCATAAAATTACCGATTATAATATTTTAATAGTAATTTCATGAAAATGTAATTTATAATGATCAACAGATCTCTGCTCCGGAAGGCATCTGCTTCTCCGGCACAAGGAGGGCGAGGCTTCCTTGTGCGTCTTCAGCACAAAGCAGCATTCCTTCGGACAATACGCCCGCTAACATTGCAGGTTTTAAATTGACCAGCACCATTACCTTTTTCCCTACCATCTCTTCCGCACTGTAATGCTGCTTGATGCCGGATACAATCTGCTTTACCTGGCTGCCGATTCTCACCTTGGAACATAATAACTTCTTCGATTTCGGCACTTCCTCACATGCAATGATTTCCCCTACCTGAAACTGCATTTTCGCAAATTCGTCGTAAGTAATTTCCGGTTTGGCTTCTATATCGGCCACATCCCCGGCTTCTTCCGGCATAACGGCATCTTTTCCGCCTTCTTTATCGCCGCCCTGCCCTGTTTTCGCTTTTCTGGCATCAAAAAGCTTTTCCGCCTTTTCCAGCACTTCTTTCATATCCAGACGGGCAAAAAGGATTTCCGGTTTTCCGATCACTTTGTTACCGGACGGATATCTTCCAAATCCTTTCAAATCCTCAAATGCATATAGTGAGATATTTAGCTGAGCGGCTATTTTTTCCGCCGTCGAAGGCATAAAAGGTTCCAACAGGGAAGCCCCTATCATGATCCCTTCCGTAAGGTTATAAAGGACGGTAGACAGCCTGTCCTTCTTTGCCTCATCTTTGGCAAGCACCCAGGGTTCCGTTTCATCAATGTATTTATTACAACGTTTAAACAGCGTAAAGATTTCCGTTATGGCGTCCGCGACCCGCAAATCTTCCATTTTTTTCAGGACTTTGCCATACGTTTCCGTTGCCAAAGCCTTTAAATCTGCATCCATAGCATCCTCTGCTTTTTTGTCGCAAACTACCCCGCCGAAATATTTGTTGCTCATGGAAATAGTCCTGTTGACCAGATTGCCCAAAGTATTCGCCAGATCTGAATTCAGCCGCTCCACCATCAGCTCCCAGGAAATCACCCCGTCATTCTCAAACGGCATTTCATGCAGGACAAAATAACGGACGGCGTCCACGCCGAAAAATTCCACCAAATCATCCGCATACAATACGTTCCCCTTAGATTTGCTCATCTTTCCATCGCCCTGCAAAAGCCAGGGATGCCCAAAAATCTGTTTTGGCAAAGGCTCGCCCAGCGCCATTAAGAAAATAGGCCAGTAAATGGTATGGAACCGTATAATATCCTTCCCTATCAAATGCAAGTCCGCCGGCCAAAGTTTTTTATATTGCCCGCTGCTTTCCCCGCCGCATTCATAGCCGATCCCCGTAATATAATTAGTCAATGCATCCAGCCATACATATACCACATGCGCATCGTCAAAATCCACCGGGATCCCCCATTTGAAAGACGTCCTGGATACACACAAATCCTGAAGGCCGGGCAAAAGGAAATTGTTCATCATTTCGTTTTTACGGGATACGGGCTGTATAAACTCCGGATGGGCATTGATATGCGCGATCAAACGGTCCGCATATTTGCTCATTTTAAAGAAGTATGCCTCCTCCTTTGCCGGTTTTACCTCCCGTCCGCAGTCAGGACATTTCCCGTCCACCAGTTGGGATTCCGTCCAAAAAGATTCACAGGGAGTACAATACAACCCCTCGTAAGCCCCTTTATAAATATCGCCCTGCTCATATAGTTTCCTGAAAATCTTCTGCACCTGTTTTTCATGGGGTCCATCTGTCGTACGGACAAAATTATCATAGGAAGTATCCATCAAATTCCACAGCTTCTTTATCATATCGGCAATATTATCTACATATTCTTTCGGCGTAACACCGCTCTCCTGCGCTTTTTGTTCGATTTTCTGTCCATGCTCATCCGTCCCCGTCTGAAAAAAAACGTCATAACCGTCTTTTCTTTTAAACCTGGCAATACTGTCAGCCAGCACGATCTCATAGCTGTTGCCAATATGCGGTTTGCCGGATGTATAAGCAATCGCTGTGGTGATATAATATTTCCCTTTACCCATTTTCCATTCTCCTTCCATTTGTATATCCATAAGCAGGATGCACGCTAAGCGGCGTCAACACAATATCCCTATGCTATAGGCCGGCAATACGGGATCACGCGTTTCCTTATCCACTGAGGGTAGACTATCACAAAGGAATTAAGGTGTCAATACGTCAATATTTCATGCCCGTCTTCTGTAACTGCCACCGTTACCTCCCATTGGGCGGACCATTTCCCATCCTCCGTATAAGCCGTCCATCCGTTTCCATCATCAATATAGATTTCATCCGTACCCAGATTCACCATCGGCTCGATTGTAAATACCATTCCCGGAACCATCAGCATTTCCGTCCCTTTTTTCGTCACGTAGCTGACAAAAGGCTCCTCATGGAATTCCAGGCCAATCCCATGCCCCCCGATATCCCTTACCACGCTGCACCCATTGGCAAGGGCGTGGCTATGCACCGCCTCCGCCATATCTCCAAGGAAGTTCCATGGCTTTACCTGCTCAATCCCCTTCTCCATACACTCCTTTGCCACACGCACCAGCCGCGCCGCCTCATCGCACACCTCTCCAATGCAGAACATCCGGGAAGAATCCGAGAAATATCCTTTATATATAGTAGATGCATCCACATTCACTATATCCCCGCTCTTTAATACTACATTTTCCGAAGGGATCCCGTGGCACACCTGTTCATTGACAGAGGTGCATACGCTCTTCGGATAGCCGTCGAAATGAAGAGGGGCCGGGACCCCTCCCATGCGCACCGTCTCCTCATATACCATTTTGTCAATCTCTTCCGTCGTCATCCCTTCCCTGATACGCCCCGCCACATAATCCAGTACCGCAATATTGATTTTGCTGCTTTCCCGGATCCCTTCTATCTGAGCTTTTGATTTGAGCATATCCCTGTCAGGAATCATATGCCCTTTCACCCCAAACTTCAATACCTTATCATCAAAGGCCTCATGGCAAACCTTATATTTTTTCCCGCTCCCGCACCAACATCTGTCATTTCTTCCCAGCTTCTTATATGTCATCCGCATCCACCTTACCAATTCTTAAATTGACAAATCCCCGCCTTTCCCCTAACCGGAAAAGACAGGGCTTCCATCTACTTTTCAAAATCCGAAAAAGCCTTCTGTATATTACGTATATTGTATCCTATATCACCTTTAAAAACCGCGCTTCCAGCCACGATCACGTTTGCACCCGCTTCCAACGCTACATGCACATTGCCCGCCGTAATCCCACCGTCAACCTGGATATCCTTTTCAAGCCCCCGTTCATCAAAGATCCGGCGCGCTTCCCGGATACGCTCCGTAGATTCCGGAATATAGCTTTGCCCCCCAAACCCCGGTTCCACCGTCATCACGAGCAGCATGTCCAACAGATCGGCATACGGGATCATTTCTTTGATGGGGGTTGCCGGTTTCACGGACACCCCCGCCTTTTTCCCCAAATCATGTATTCTGTAGATGACATCTCCCGGCTCTCTTGCAGCTTCCAGATGGAAAGTAATAATATCCGCCCCGGCTAAAGCAAACTCTTCCAGATACCGTTCCGGTTTTTCAATCATCAGATGCACATCGAATATCATATCCGTCGTCTTCCGGATGGAGGAAATCACCGGCATCCCAAAAGAAATAGATGGGACAAAACAGCCGTCCATTACATCGATATGAAGATATTTTGCCCCTGCCGCTTCCACTTCTTTTATTTGCTTTCCCAAAGCGGAAAAATCTGCCGCCAGAATAGAAGGTGATAAAATCAACATTTTTTATCTCACTTTCCCTACAAACTCTTTCACTGTCCGATAAATACCCGCACCGTCCAGCCCATATTTTTCTATCAATGCCGCTGCGGAACCTGATTCCCCGAATACATCCTGCATACCGATCTTGCATACCGGTACCGGATTGGATTGGCACAATGCATCACACACTGCACTTCCCAAGCCGCCGATTACGGAATGTTCTTCCGCCGTTACCACTTTTCCTGTTTTCTTCGCCGAAGCGATCACCAATTCCTCATCCAGAGGTTTCACCGTGCATATATTGACCACTTCCGCGCTGATTCCATCCTGTGCCAGCTTTTCTGCGGCTTCCAATGCATTCCCGACGCAGATCCCGGTAGCAACAATTGTTACGTCAGTTCCTTCCTTTAGGATCTGTCCCTTTCCTATCTCAAATTTATAATCCGGCCTGTCATTAATGACCGGGCAGGCCGCACGTCCAAAGCGCAAATATACCGGCCCCTCATATTCTACAGCCGCCTTTACCGCCGCTTTCGCCTCCACATCATCCGCCGGACACATAACCACCATCCCGGGAATCGTCCGCATCAGGGCAAGATCTTCATTGCACTGATGGGAAGCGCCGTCTTCACCTACCGTAATGCCGGCATGGGTCGCCCCGATTTTTACATTCAAATGAGGATATCCCACCGAATTCCTCACCTGCTCAAAAGCGCGCCCCGCCGCAAACATGGCAAAGGAACTGACAAAAGGGATCATCCCTGTAGCGGCAAGCCCCGCCGCGATGCCTACCATATTACATTCCGCGATACCGCAGTCAATATGCCTTTCCGGATACGCTTTCTTAAATACCCCTGTCTTTGTCGCCGCTGCCAGATCGGCGTCCAGCACCACCAGATTCGGATACTTAGCTCCCATCTCCACCAAAGCATTGCCATAGCTTTCCCGCGTAGCTATTTTTTTCACTTCACCGCTCATAAACTTTCACCAATCCTTTCCAAATCCGCCATCGCCACTGCATACTGCTCATCATTGGGAGCCGTCCCATGCCAGGAAGCCTGCCCTTCCATAAAGGATACCCCTTTGCCTTTCAGGCTATGGGCTATGATCGCAGCAGGCATGCCCTTCGTTGCCCGCGCTTCCTGAAACGCCTTCCTCAAATCATCAAAATCATGGGCGTCCGCATGGATCACATGGAAGTTAAATGCCGCAAATTTTTCATCAATCGGATAAGGCGAACATACATCGTCTATCTTACCGTCAATCTGCAGGCCGTTATTATCTACAATAACGACAAGATTGTCCAGTTTTCTATGCCCGGCAAACATAGCCGCCTCCCAGACCTGCCCTTCCTGGATCTCCCCATCTCCCAAAAGCGTGTAAACACGATAACCTTTTCCTCTCATTTTTGCACTCAAAGCCATCCCTACCGCAGCGGAAACCCCCTGCCCCAGGGAGCCGCTGGACATATCCACGCCGGGGATGTGCTTCATATCCGGATGCCCCTGCAGATAAGAACCCAGCTTACGCAGCGTTTTCAAATCTTCTACCGGGAAATACCCACGGTTTGCCAATGCGGAATACAGGCCAGGCGCCGTATGCCCTTTCGATAAAACAAAACGATCCCTGTCTTCCATCTTCGGGTTTTCCGGATCTATATTCATCTCCTCAAAATATAAATAAGTAAAAATATCTGCTGCCGACAAAGAGCCGCCGGGATGCCCTGCCTTTGCGCTATGTACGGATGTTACTATCCCCTTGCGCACTTCATTGGCTTTTTTCTGCAATTCCTGATTTGTCATTTTTTTATCATGCTCCTTTCTTTTCAGGCTCCTGCAAATTCAAAAAACTGCCGGATGCACTCACGGCTTAGGTTCACGCAGCCGCCTGTTATTCTCTGTCTTTCTGCGTTAAAATAGTCACTTTATATTCCATCCCATCTATCATCAGGCTTTTAACCGTTTCATTGGCGCTGTAGATCTCCTCATCCACATACTGCCATTTTTCCGGCTTCCCACCTTCCTCCAGCAATTCAATAATTGCCTGGACGCGTGGGCCGTGCAGGGGATTGCATTCTGCGATACATATGATTTTACCCTCCAGTATATACCGGATAGCCTCTTCATTCACCCCGTCAAAAGATATTACCATGATTTCACCGCCGGCAATATCGGGACCTGCTTTCCTGCCAGCCGCCTCGATCGCCTCAATCGCCCCAAAAGCTTCATTGTCATTTTCACAATAGACCACATTAATGTTGTCATATTGTTTTAACAAAGATTCCATAACCTCTTTTCCTTTTGCCCGCGTAAAATCACCGATCACTTCCGCCATCAGATCCCAGCCATTGGCCGCCGCTGCATCCGCCAGCCCTTTTGTCCGCCCGATTTGGGCAGAAGAGCCTTTCGTACCCTGTATATTTACTACATGAATATCGCCGGAAGCCAGCCCTTTTGCCAAAGCGTATTGATTGAGCCATTCCGCCGCTTTTTTCCCTTCCAGCTCAAAATCCGATCCTACCCAGCAAGTGAATAAACTGTCGTCCGAAACGTCCACTTTCCGGTCAACAATAATAACCGGAATCCCCGCATCTTTCGCCTCCTGCAAAACGGTATCCCACCCCGTCTCCGTTACCGGGGCCAGAACTATATAATCGACCTCCTGCTGGATAAACATCCGGATGGCCCTGATCTGGTTCGCCTGCTTCTGCTGCCCATCTTCAAAGATCAATGTATATCCGTTTTCTTCCGTAAACGACGACTTCATGGACTCCGTATTTTCGCTCCTCCAATCGGATTCTGCGCCAAGCTGTGAAAATCCTACTACAATACGATGTTCTGCCTCCTCCTCTTCCCGGCCCAATGATTCACTTTTATGGTCAAGACTGCTCCCGCAGCCCATTTGCAGCATGCCGAGCATAAAAAACACGGCGGCCGCCAAGGCTTTTTTCCAATACATCTTCTTCCGCTTTTCCTCTAAAAATCAAATAAGAATTTCATAATTGTATATACCATACTGTCTTTCCGCTGTCAATCACGACTTATATCCCCGCTCATACCCTTGCTTATAGCAAAAGGCAGCCGCACATACCGGCGGCCACCATTTTCCCTTATGTTTCCATTCCGTCCTTTCTATTCCGCCTTTGTACTCAACGCCCTCTTTTTGCGCGCCATTACCACGCTCTGGATAACAAGGAAGAGGCAAAGCATTGCGGCAATTGTAATCCCAGTCCACCATGCATCATCCAAACCTGCAGAGGAAACGATATTCTGTATCGTACTAAGGGAAAGCACGCCGAAGAAAGTACCGATTATATTGCCCACGCCGCCGGTAAGCATCGTGCCGCCTATGATGGAGGAAGCAATCGCATTCATCTCCATCCCGCTGGCATGGGAAGCCGAACCGGAACCGACATGCATAAAATACACAAAACCGCCAACTCCTGCTAAAAGCCCGCAGATCAAATGAGCAAGGAATTTCGTCTTCTTTACATTAATACCCAACATTAACGCACTTTGGCTGTTACCTCCTACCGCATAAAACCCACGGCCCAGCTTCGTCCACCGCAGCACAAAGAAAAGAAGGATAACGACCAAGATCGCAATGATGACTCCGATCTCCACATATGCATTCACATATTTGCCCAGCTTATTCACGGAGCCGAATCCCGGCACTATCACACGCGTTTCTTTTAAGGCCACAAATGCCTCGTTCTGCACATTGAACGGATTTGTATTGACAATCGTAGTCATGCCTCGTGCAAAAAACATTCCGGCCAGGCTCACAATAAAGGGCTGGATATCTAAGTAAGCAACCAGAAATCCTTGTACAACGCCAAAGGCCAGGCCGATAAGCAAAGAAATCAAAACCGCCATAAATACATTCCCGTTATGGAAATCAAGATAAACGGCACAACACATACTGACCAGGGCCACCACGCCGCCTACCGAAATATCAATGCTGCCGGTAATCATAACAAGGCTCATTCCACATGCGGTAATGATCAGCGCCGCCTGGGCATTCAGGATATTAAAAAAGGTCTGAGGTTTCAGGAAACCCTTTCCCTGGAAAACCATCGCTCCAATATACATAGCGAAAAATACAACGATGGTTATTGTCAGAAGCAAATTAGTATCTGTAATATTTTTCATTTTACCGCCCAGCCCGCCGCCGGTTTTTGATGTCTTATTAGATGATGCCATATTAAGCGACCTCCTTTCCATGCCCTTCCGGCCTTATTTTCTTCCATACTCCGGAGAGCCATTCCCTTACGATCGGCGCACTCAAAACCACCAGTACAATCACGACAATTGCCTTATAAGCCGGAAGCGCGTCCGACTGTACATTAAACTTATACAATGTGGTTGTCAAAAACTGGATAACATACGCCCCAAGAATGGAAGCCGCCATATTGAACTTACCGCCGCTTAAAGCGTTCCCGCCCAATGCCACCGCAAGAATAGCATCCATTTCTATATCTTTTGCAATAACCGAATAGTTAATAGTGGAAAACCGGCTCACTTTAATCAATCCGGCAACCGCAACGCATAAGCCAAGGATCACAAACGTCAAAAACTTTATAAACGCAGGATTGAGCCCGTTTAATCGGGATGAACTTTCATTAATGCCTACCGCCTGCGTATACAGCCCTAAATTGGTAAACCGCAGGACAAGGGCAATAATTATCATACAAGCTACGGCAATAAAAAACGGGGTAGGAACCGGTATCCCCGGGATGAATCCCCCGAAATAACCAAAAGAAGGCTCGTTGATAATCGGGAGTTCATTATTATTGATCCATGCGGCAATAGGACGCCCTGCCGTAAATAGGATCAATGTCGCAACCATAGGCTGTATCCTGAAATAAGCTACCAGCACCCCGTTAAAAGCGCCGAACAGCATTGCTACGATACAGGCCACCAGAAATGCTACGATAATCGGCGCCTGCAGCGTTTCCGGCCGGGAATTCGTACCACAGAGCACGCGGAGTATCACGCTGCCGCTGATTGCTATCGCAGCTCCCACACTGATATCCTGTCCCCCGGTAGCCGCCGTTACCAGCGTCATACCGATTGCCAGGATAGCAAGTTCCGAACCGCTGTCCAAAATCGTCATCAGATACCCGGACAATACTGGGTTGCCCGCACTGTTGTAGCCAAACGTAATCTTATAAAACGATGGATCCGTCACCAGGTTAAAAACGGCCAAAAGCAACAACGCCGCTATCGGAATAAAAATCTGCCGTCTCACCAGCCTCGAAAAAAATCCGGATACATTTGATTTATTTGTCTCTATACTTTTCATAATTATTTGTCACCTCCGGCAATGGTACTCATAATCATGCTCTGGCTTAATTCTTCGCCGGAAAGTTCTCCTACCACCTTGCGGTCGCGCATAACTACCAGACGGGAACAAGTACGGAGCATTTCATCCGTTTCAGAAGAAATAAAGGTAACGCTCATGCCCTCCGAAGCAAGTTTCAGCACTAATTTCTGTATATCGATCTTGGTGCCTATATCGATACCTCTTGTAGGTTCATCCAGAATCAAATACTTTGGATCGGTCAAAAGCCAACGGGCCAAAATCGCCTTCTGCTGATTGCCCCCGGAAAGGGATTTGATCGGCGTATCGGCGGAAGCCGTCTTAATACCCAGAAGCTTAATATAATCCTCTGCAAATTTATTTGCCTCAGCTTTTGTAAAGGGCTTAAGGAATCCTTTCAATACCTGTAAAGCAAGGATGATATTTTCACGCACCGAGAGATCCCCCACAATGCCGTCCACTTTACGATCCTCCGGCAGATATGCGATACCGTTTTTCATAGCGTCAAGCGGCTTCCCGATCTTGATTTCTTTTCCATCCATCTTTACCGTTCCGCCAAGCACCCTGTCCGCACCAAAGATTGCGCGGACGCATTCACTTCTTCCGGAGCCAAGCAAACCGGTGAACCCGTTTACCTCGCCCTTCTTTATGTAAAAATTAAAAGGTTTAATCCCGGCATTGCTGACAAGCCCTTTTGCTTCAAATACAGGAGCGGACTGATCGTCTTTATCATATGGTTTACTCTCCCCTTTGATATCCGACATATCATCCAATTCCTTGCCAAGCATCTTTGAAACGAGCTTCACGCGCGGAAGATCCTTAATTTCATATTCGCCTACCAATTTCCCGTCACGCAATACCGTAATCTTGTCGCAGACTTCATACACCTGATCCAGGAAATGCGTAACAAAGATAATCCCTACTCCTCTTGCCCTTAGATCGCGCATCAGCCGGAACAGTTTTTCTACTTCCTGTTCATCCAAGGAAGAAGTGGGTTCATCAAGAATCAATACTTTACAATCCATATCCACAGCACGGGCTATCGCGATCATCTGTTGGACCGCAATGGAACAGCTCGCCAACTGCTGCGCGGCTTTTGCCGGGATATCCAACGATTGCAGAATCCTATCCGCATCCGTATTCATTTTTTTCCAGTTCTGACATACGCCGCTGGTCCGTCCGATAAACATATTTTCAGCCACTGAAAGATTCGGACAGAGGGTAATTTCCTGATACACAGTGCTGATCCCCAGCCTTTGCGCATCCTGCGGCGAATGGATTGCCACAGCTTTGTCCTTCCCTTTTAAAAAGATTTCCCCCTCGTCCTTCCCATATACTCCGGTCAGGACCTTAATCAAGGTTGATTTCCCGGCTCCGTTTTCGCCCATCAGCGCATGGATTTCACCTTCGCACAGCGTAAAATCCACCCCCTGTAAGGCGCGTACCCCGGGAAAGCTTTTATGGATGTTTTTCATTTCCAATACAGCTTTTTCTTTCACCAGTGATTCACCCCCTAATTTTTTTAAAGATTACGGACATACGGCTATGCCCATATGCCGCCATACATCCGCCGTCCTGGATTTTTATACAACAAACGCGGAGCAAGCATACTTGTTTTTCTACTGCCCCGCGCTTATTTACAATTACCCGTTATTAATTTTCATTGTTATCCGGATATTCCATTAGATACCGTATTTATCAACATCTTCCTGTGTAATTTCAGTAGCGTCAAAGCCTTTTTCATCCATGATGATCGTCTTCTCAGCAACAGTTCCGCCGCTCTGGATCGTCTTGATAATATCATCGATGTAAGATGCCTGGAAAGGATTGCACTGTCCATCATAATTCCAGTTCTGTGCAAGCAGTTCTTCCAATGCCCACTTATTGCAGTCAAAGCCCATAACGATAACGTCTTTGCCAACGCCGTGAGGTATGTTTGCTTTGTCAAGAGCTGCTACGGCGCCCTTTGCCATATCATCGTTTTCCGCATAAATTACGTTGAAAGAATTCCCGGAGTCAATTACGGACTGTACGATCTGCTGCGCTTTTTCAGCATTCCATTCTGCCGTCTGCTGTGTCACAAGATTCCATCCGTCAGATGCCACCGCTGCATCCAATGCGCCGGTACGGCCCTGCTGTGCTGCGGAACCCATAACGCCCTGCAAATGGATAATGTTGTATTCTTCAAGCCCCTGTCCTTTTAACCAAGTTACTGCCGTCTCGCCTTCCTTCGCCATATCGGAAACGATAGATGCTTCATAAAGGCTCTCGTCGGCATCAATGGTACGGTCAAACAGGATAACCCTGATGCCTGCATCCTGTGCATCCTTCAGCACGGAATCCCATCCTGCCGTATCGGCTGCGGAAAGGAGAAGGTAATCAACCCCATCCTGAATGAACTTCTGAGCTGCTGCGATCTGCTCATCGTTCTTGTTGCTGTATGCGAAGGAAGCATCATAACCATTCTCTGCCGTAAACATTGCTTTTAAATCTTTGTCATTTGCCGTACGGTAACCGGACTCATTCGGATCATTATTGATAATGCCGACTTTAATCGTTTCCCCTGTGCTTTCTGCCGGAGCTGCTTCTTCCGCAGGAGCCTCCTCCTCTGCCGGAGCTGCCTCTTCCGCCGGAGCCGCTTCTTCTGCCGGAGCCGCTTCCTCCGTAGGAGCTGCCGCTTCCTGCGCCGGAGCAGAACCACATGCAGTCAAGCCAACCACCATCACTGCCGCCATCATGGCTGCCAAAAGTTTTTTCTTCATTTTTAAATCCTCCCTTAAATACGATTTTCAAGGAGCGTTTCCCTGATGTTTATATAATATTACTCACGCATTCAGAAATCCATTCAGATAAATCATAGAAAAGTTCACTTTTTTATCCGACTTTCAAAAAGGTTGGATTTTCTACGAAAAAAGTTTATTTTTTTATATTCCTTCTTCTACATAAGGTAAATGAATGCCCACAACCGTCCCCTCCCCAAAAGAACTTTCAATCGAAATCCCAAACTCTTCCCCAAAGTTCAGCCGGATGCGTTCATTTACGTTATACAGCCCATATATATCCTTCCCGCTGGGAACCCTATACTGGATTTTATCCCTCACCTGACGGAGCCTTTCCTCACTGATGCCGATTCCGTTATCTTCCACTTGTATGATAAGACCGCCCTCCTCCCTCCTCCCGCTGATCCTGATCCTGCCTAGGCCTCTTTTGTTCTTGATCCCATGATACAAAGCATTCTCAACAATAGGCTGTATCGTTATTTTGGGTATTAAATACCGATCCAGTTCCCCGGGTACCTGTATTTCATATTTTAAGATATCCTGGTAACGCACTTGTTGGATTTCCAGGTAACTTTTTACATGCTGCAGTTCCTCCCTGACAGGGATGATATCTTTCCCCTGATTTAAGGATGTCCTGAAAAACTCGGACAAACTGCCTACCATGCTTACCACTTCCCTTTGTTTTCCGGCTTCCGCCAGCCAAATGATCGTATCCAGCGTATTGTAAAGAAAATGCGGGTTAATCTGCGTCTGCAAGAGTTCAAACTCCGCTTTCCTCAGCCTGATCTGCTCTGTTGTAACCTGTTCCAGCAGCTCATTGATTTTATCTATCATCGTATTCAGGGAATCGCTAAGCCGGCTGACTTCCATGCCGCTTCTTGCCTCAAAGTGGACGCTCAAATCCCCCTTCGCCACCTGATCCGTCACCTCGCTCAGCTTCCTGATCGGACGTGTAATGCTTAAAGGGATATAATACGAAAGAAAAAGAAGCAATACCATGATCCCTGCAAAAGAAAGGATGAAAAAACGGACCATCCTTATAAAAAAGTCCTGATAATCCGCGCTCAAATGCTGCAAGTCACTGATTTCATAATAAATATACTGAAAGATAGTATCCTGAAGCAAGGATGTGACGATTTGAACATCGTTCTCCCATATTTCAATATTCACCTCATATTTATTACCCTCTATAAGATTCTGCTCAATACGCTCTTTGTAGATCCCCAGATTTTTTAGATATTTCTTCGCGCTGTTCAGACGGCTCATATTTTCTTTGGAATTGGTGAATTCCTCAAGCCTCTCCACAATACGGTTAGCATCGTTTAGCATATCATCCAGTTTTGCTTCTTCAATGGATTTATTCTCCACGATCAGAAGATAAGTCTCATAATCAAAATCTTTTTTAAAGTCAAGGCTGAATTCGCTGGCTACTACGGAAGAGTTAATCATGCTCTCATAACTGCGGTTTACAATCCACAGGTTATACAACAGGAAAACCAAGAAAATAACGGTCGGAATAAGGAACAGCAAATAAAAATACCTTATTTTTGCAGCAAGCGTGGAATTATCATAAAGCCGCTTTATCTTTTCCTTCATTTAGTCGTCTCCTTCCGGATTCTTCCCACCCCGGTACTGTGTCGGGGTCATGCCTTGCGTCTTTTTAAAAAGATAAGAAAAATAATGCGGATCTTTATAACCCACTTCCATGCTGATGGCACTGCTTCTTTTTCCGGTACACCGGAGCAATTCTTTTGCCTTATTCATCCTGTAATCAGTCAAATATTTGCTGAATGTCCCTCCGGTCTGCTGGCTGAAGATCATGCTCAAATGGTTTGGCGAGAAATTCACATGGGATGCTACGATATTCAACGACAGCTCATCATCCGCATAATTTTTTTCAATATACCGCATAACCTCATCCACGATATCCCCATATCTGTTGCTGGCCGCTTTCTCTCTAAGCTCCAAAGCTTTGCCGATAATCCTGATCACATAACCGGCTGCATCTTCTTTGCTTTGCACAATCTCGGAAATGTCATCCAGGGATTCTATTTCCTCCCTTTGAAACTGCATCCCTTCCAGGAATTCAACAACACAAAAATAAATATCAATCGTAATATACTGGCGGAATAGACCCGACTTCATCGCATTGGTCCCAAGATCTTTAAAGAATTCCTCTACAAAATAAATAACTTCCTCCACATCCCCAAATTTTAAAAATTCCCATATCTTACCCCTGTCAATCTGCTTGGGGTTCACGTTGCTGATATTAAATTCCTCTTTTTCCAGATAAATCCCCTGTTCCATCTCTTTACTATCCAAAATAAGGCTTTCTTTCACCAGATAACGGTGTGCAAATGCATGGCTTGCGCTTTCAAAAGAAGCAGGAAGCTCCCTTAACCGGTTTACCGGCCTCCCAATGCCGCCAAAATAACGGATATGCGCATACCCCGACAACATCCGCTTCATCTTCTCCAAATAATCCTCCTGGATCTTTTCCAGCTCTTCTTTGGAATCCGCCCGGAAAATAAGCGCTTTCCCTTCCAGATTCCTGTCAAAAACAAGCAAGTGCATCCTGTCATCAAATTTCTCCAATTCTTGTTCCACTTCCACAAGGCTATTGGAATATTCATTATAAGCATGGCTCTTAGACTGGGTTTTTATCAATACGATGTTATACCACATAGATGAAAGATCGATATCCAACTGATCCGCAATCTCCAGCAGTTCAGCCACTGATTTTGAACCTGTTACAAGGTACTGGAACAGTTCTTTCCGTTCTTTATGGAGGTTTTCTTCCATTTCCTTCATGTATTTTTCTTTGATCTCCCGTTCCTTCCGTTTTTCTTCTATCCTCACTGCAATCGCATCCACTTCCTTCAGCAATTCTTCCCCATTAATGGGCTTAGACAGATATTGGGCTATACCAATTTTAATCCCTTCCTTTGCATACTCGAATTCTTCATACCCTGTCAGTATAATAATTTCCATCCACGGAAATTCCTTTTTTATCAATTTGCTCAACACCAGCCCGTCCATAAACGGCATCCTGATATCCGTAATGACAATATCCGGCCTAAGCTTCTGTATCATGGGGAAAGCCAGTTCCCCATCGCTTGCCTCCCCACAGAATTCATACCCATGCCCGTTCCAGTCTATATTGTTTTTAATGCCTTCCCGCACTACGAATTCATCCTCTACCAAAAATACTTTCAGCATAATTTCCGCACCCCGTATGATTTATCCCTTTCTTACCATCCACAGACTTTATCATTGTCTTACCACTGATCCCCGCTCTATAATCTTTGCATCAAACTCATAAGTCCCGTCATAACCAGGGTCCTGGATCATTTTCAATAAATTAAGCGCCGCCTTTTCTCCCAGCTTGTCTTTCGGATGGGGAATTGAAGTCAAAGCCACATCCCCTAACAACGCCAGTTCCGAATCGTCAATACTCACAAAAGAAATATCCTCCGGCATCCGGATATCCACGCTGTTAAGAATAGACGCCGCCTCAAAAGCAATCTGATCATTATAGCATACTGCTGCCGTACATCCGCCCAGCCGCCCTATCAGCAGGTTCCTATATTCCCCCAGCCGCTGCATCATCGCGGTATCAATCCACACAATCCTTGAATCGTCAATTTCTATCCCCGCTTTTTGCAGCGCATCCAGATAGCCGGCATAGCGCATATGCCCTTGGCCATCATCTAATTTGAAGATCCCGCCTATTTTACAATGCCCTCTTTCTATCAGATATTCCACCGCTTTTTCCCCCGCCATCCTGTCATTTAACGAAACATGAGGGATCGCAAGCCCCGGATAGTAACTGTTGATAAAAATAATCGGGATTTTTCTCTGCCGCAGCCTTTCATATAAAGGCAGATTAGGATTCGGAAGCCCGCTTTTTGTCGTCTCCATGATGATTCCTGCCACCTCATCCCTGCTCAAGATGTCTTCCAATATCGTTTTTTCCCTGCTGATCTGGTTATTTGTAAAAGCAATCTGAACGGAATAGCCATTTTCAAATAGTACCTTTTCTATCCCTTGTATTGTTTTTGGAAAAATATAACCGTCCACATATGTAGTCACTACGGCAATCCTTGTCTTATTTTCCAGGTTTTCCTGCCGTATATTGCTGACGTAAGTCCCGCTCCCCCGTTTTCTGACAAGGACCCCTTCCTCCTCCAATATGCCGACCGCATGGCGGACAGTCTGTCTGCTGACCTGAAACATTTCCTTAAGCCTGTTCTCTGAATATATTTTCTGCCCGGGAAGAAATTTTTTAGATCTGATCTGTTCCTGTATCCAATCCACGAGTCCTACATATTTCGGTTGCTTTTTTCCCATCTCCCCAACCATGCCCTTTCCGCTTTATCCGCGTATACTGTGCTTTTTATTCTAACACCAGTTTATTATAAAATCAATTTCCTATCGCTATTTAAAAAACACCAATTGTCCAAGTTGTATCTATACATTTTTTCTTTTTTCATACATATATTGAAAGAAACAACATCAGGTAATTCCATTGAAAAATATTACTTTTTCCCGAAAACTCAAAGCCTCATTATGCGCCATTGCTTTATTTGTAGCTTTCTCTGCGTTCGCAGTCTTTTTCTTAAGCAGGGACGCCGCAGATTTCCGCCGTTTCTGCAACGATTTTTTCGCCTCGGAACTTAAAGGGAATACCTTGAACATGCACTATACGATCGCCGACCCTTCCAGTTACGGCATCCAATCTTACACTCCCACTCTTCCTTCTTATTCCAAAGAACGCAGGAAGAATTCCTTGGAAGAATTAGCATCCGCTATAGACACATTACATACCATAGACGTTTCCAAACTGGATGCACAAAATGCTTACATCCATCGGCTGCTTTTACCCTATTTGGAAAATGAGCAACGCGGTATGCTGCTATATTATTATGCCAATCCCCTCTCCCCCTCTTCCGGGATGCAGTCGCAGCTTCCCATCCTGCTTGCAGAATACGCCTTCCGAAGCAAACAGGATATTGAAGATTATCTTTCCCTACTGGATCAGACGGACTCTTATTTTGAGGGAATTATTTCTTATTTAAAAGACCAATCGGCCGAAGGCCTTTTTATGCCCGATTACTCCGTAGACAAAGTCATAGCCCAATGCGATACCATTATGGACGGCAGGCTATTAGAATCCGGCAGCCATTTTTTGAATTCTACTTTTGAAGAACGGCTGGACGGCCTAATGGAACAAGGCATCATCACGGAAAAGGAAAAACATGCTTACTTATCCGAGAATTCCCGCCTGCTGACTACCGTAATGCTCCCCGCCTATCAAAAGATGGGGGACGAACTTCTTCTCTTAAAAGGAACCGGGAAAAATGAAAACGGGCTTTCCTATTATCCCAATGGGAAAGACTATTACCTTTACCTTATACAATCCAATACCGGCTCATACCGCAACATAAAGGAAATAAAAAACCTCCTTCTGCAGGATTTTGAAGAAAGCCTCCAGTCCATGCGTTCCCTATTGCAATATAACCCCGGGCTTTTATCCTCCGCCAGCCTTCCTTCCGGTCCTTTTGCTTACAGCGAACCGGCAGATATGCTTAAAAACCTCCAGCAGATGATGGTTACGGATTTTCCCGCTTTATCGGATGTGGCCGATAGCTCCATGCCCGTCTGTACCGTAAAATCCATTTCCAAGAATCTCCAGGAATATTGCAGCCCGGCTTTTTATCTGACTCCTCCTTTAGATGCTAATAAAGAAAATGTCATTTATATTAACCCTAAAAACAACCCTTATGGCGTGGAACTATATACAACCTTAGCCCATGAAGGCTATCCCGGCCATCTCTATCAGACAGTGTACAGTCAGCTTTCCTTTCAGAAAGAAGGAGTAAACCCTATCCGGTGCCTGTTGTCTTACGGCGGGTACGTGGAAGGATGGGCTATGTATGTAGAATTAAAATCTTACGATTATGCCAAAGCTTTAATGAAACAGACCGCACCGGAAACAGAAGCCCTTTATGAGCTTTACAAATTGGACAGAAAAATACAGCTCTCCCTTTATTCCCTGCTGGATATCGCGATCCACTACGAAGGAGCCACTTATGCCCAAGCACATAAGATGCTTTCTTCCGTAGGGATTTCCGATCCTTCCACGACCCGTTCCATCTATGAGTATATTGTGGAAGAACCAACTAACTATCTAAAATATTATCTTGGCTACCTGGAAATCATGCATCTGAAAACGGAAGCAAAAAAGCTTTGGGGCGATGGCTATAGCGAATACAGATTCCATAAATTTTATCTGGAAAACGGGCCTGCCGACTTCTCCAACCTGAGATTGCAGCTTACATCGCCCTCCCTTACCAGCCGGCCCGTAAACAACGGATACCACGCTTTGCGAGACATCCTTATGTTCAATCAAATATCCCAGAGGCTGCACCAGCCTCTGGGATATGTTTATTTTACCATTATACATGATCCATTTCCTTTTCCAGTTTCCCGACCATTTTTTCAATGCACCCATCTTCAAAAGGGCTTTCCAACCCCACCTCCTTAAGCATATCCGTAAAAAACCCGGATGCGGACAACCGGCAAAGTTTTAAATAACTTTCCCACGCCTTGCCATAATCCTCATCCATCATGGCTTTATACTGGAAAGCGCAAGTCTGGGCAAGGCAATAGTCTATATAATAAAATGGATAATCATAAATATGCAGTTGTTTCTGCCAAAATCCGCCTTTTGCAAAAAAGCCGTCTTCTCCATAATCCATATGAGGGCGGTATACCTTTTCCAACTCCAGCCATGCCTTCCGCCTCTCCTCCGGCAGCATTTCCGGATTCTCATATACAATATGCTGGAACTCGTCTACCATGCATCCATAGGGGATAAAAGCCGCCGCATCCTCCAAATGCATATTACGGTAATCCTCCGCCCGGCCGCCAAAAAACAGATCTATCCATTTTTCCGCAAAAAACTCCATGGACATCGAATGGATTTCCGCAGTTTCCATCGTAATATCCCTATGCTCCCGTATCGGGTCTTTACCGGACAAATAACCTTGAAATGCATGGCCGCACTCATGGGTAATCACGTCCACATCCCCGCTGGTCCCGTTAAAATTCGCAAATATAAAAGGGGCTTTATATTCCGGCAGGAACGTCATATATCCTCCCGCCTTTTTCGTCTTCCTGCCCAATACGTCAAACAGTTGGTTTTCCGTCATAAAAACAAAAAATTCCTTTGTTTCCGGCGACATTTCCGAATACATCCGGCATCCGGCCTTGATGATCTCTTCCGGATCCCCTATAGGCGCAGGATTCCCATCCGGAAAGTATACCCCGGCGTCTATATAGGATAACCGATCCAGGCCAAGACGTTTCCTTCTCCTCTCATGCATTTTCTCGGCAAAAGGGACAAAATATTGCTTAATCTGCCGCCTGTAATTCTCAACCATCTTCTTATCATAACAATTACGGTTCATCCGGTAATAACCAAGCTCCACATAATTGTCATATCCCATCTGCTTAGCCTGCTCCGTCCTGTTTTTTACCAGTTTATCATAAATATCATCCAATTCATCTTCTATGGATGCAAAGAACGCGCTGTATTTCCCATACGCCTTCTTCCTCACATCCCTGTCGCTGCTCGTAAGATAAGGCTTTAACAAAGACAGATTCAAGACATCCCCTTCCCATTCAATCTTTGCACCGGCAATCAGTTTATCATACTTCGTAGTCAATGCATTCTCTTCCTGTTTCAATGGGATCAGCTTTTCGTCAAAAGATTTTAGCTGAAGCTCCATATTTTTAAACGCTACTTTCCCAATCTTTTCTTCTAAATAATCGCGGTAAGGGGAGTGATACATTTCCTGCTGGTATTCCACTGACAAATTGGCCAGCTTCGGCTGTATTTCATCATAATATTCCTTTTCTGCGCTGTAGAATCCATCCGTAGTATCGATATCATGACGAATATGGGCAATCGTCATCATTGTCCCGATTTTATCATTCAGCGCATAATATCTCTCATGTATTTTAAATTGCCCTTCCCCGCTTTCCGCCATCCGGAAATCCTCTATAATCTTACGGTACTCTTTTTCCACCTTCTCGTATTCCACCCTCTGATAAGGCATATCCCTGAATTTCATATAAAACCATTCCTTTCTTTGGCGTCCGCCCGCTTCAAACTATTCTTTCCCTTATTCCGCCGCCTTATCCCTGAAAAACCGGTTCAGATTCTTTAACGCTTTTTCCAGAATAACCTTTTCTTCTTCTGTCAGACGTTCCATTACCGCTTCGATCATCTCTTCATGAAAACGTTGATGATGCCGGAAAGCCTTCACTCCCTTCTTTGATAAAGATACTAAAACAACACGCCTGTCTTCTTCGCTTCTCACCCGGTCCGCAAGCCCTTTTTTCACCAGACTGTTTACTGATATCGTCAAAGTCCCTGTCGTCACACCGAGTTCTTTGGCAACGGCCGTCATATTTTTAGGGCTGCCAATGCCAATCGCTTCGATAACATGCATGTCGTTTGTCGTCACATTCTTATATTCTTCCGTCCTGATTGCCTGTTCCTCAATGGTATTAATATTGCGGAACAGTTTGACAAATATTTCATTTAATGTTTGTTCTATTTCCACCTTACCACACTCCGTATACAGCTAGTATACCATGGTATTTCTTTGAAGGTCAAATTTATTTTAGATTTGTATGCCTTTAAATGAGGGATTCCTCCTCCCTTGTATCTGTACCCAATAGTTCTGACAGTACATCATCCGTCACCGCAATGCTTCTCTTTTTCTCCGTCTTTTGTCCGTACTTCTCCTCGTCTTCGTGAATCCGCTCCTGCATATCGTCAATCGCTTTATCGACGCTGCGCATTATTTTATTCCATTGCTTCATCGTATAGGAAGCGGCGCCAATAGGGAACGAAGGTTCCGTCTCGCCTCTTTTTACCTTTTCCATTATTTCCCGCTTCCGCAGTCTAATGAATTCCATTTTCTCCTCGGTATCCGCTTCCCCGATATCGCCGATTCTTTCTATTATGTCCTTTATGCTTTCGCCGTCCTTTTCCTTTTTCCTGGTCCCTTTGCCGGCAGAAAAAACGCCGTTCTCTATATAGAAGTTACTTTGTGTATTAGAAATCCCACTCATATCCCATCCTCCTATTTCCTGTCTTCCTGATCATTTCCCCTTTCCCCGGCTTCCTTCGGCGAAGGGATGCCGCTTTCATTTTCCCCGATAAGGGCCTCCAACTGCCATTCTTCCAAAGAGAAAATGCCCTTTTCCATTTCCGCACCCTCATATCCGTTAAAACCATTTGTTTTCCCGCTTTTTTCCGCCGCCTTTTTTGCGCTTTCGCCGCTATCGGCATTCTGCTCTTCACTGCTCTTGCCAATGCCGTCTTCCATCTCTTCAATCTCATGTTTCATCTGCTGTATTTTCCCATCCAGCTTAATCGCCCGTAGAATACGGTTAATATCCTCCGGGGAAAACATACCGATCGCTTTCGCCAAATCCCCTATGCTATCCCTGTTTACCATCAGACAACCGCCTTCCGAAAGCGGAATACGGATGACCTGTTCCATATGGTTTAAATCTATATTTCCAAGACAAAGCCATTTTCTCTGATGATCCAAAGTAAATACGGCTCCATTATATTCTATAACGCCTGAATCATTCGCCAAATAAGAATAAGGCGCTCCCTGATTCTTTTCCGGGATTGCCCCCTTGCCTACTTCCAGCAGCTTTTCCGCATTCCTTTCTGCCGGATTTTCCACAAAAGTCCCCTTCATCCCTTCCAGTCCCGCCTGTTCCCCATTATCTCCTGCGCACTTTCTCCTTAAAGCTTCCCTAAGATAAAATTCGCTTGAAAACCCGATTCCACTGACTGCCATTCTCCACCTCATTTCCGGCTGTAACCATACAGCCTAAAACCCTGTTTTTTAACAATGTGCTACTGCATACGCTATGCGTTCCATTTCATTCCCGCTGTCCTGGCGGGAACGCGCCCCATCGAATAAATATGCCTTTACATCACCATCATCGCTCTTTCTTTCAATATAAACCGGACATGCCCCTTCTCCCTTCCCTTGCCTTTCATCTTTTTTCGCTTTTAAAACATACCCTTCCAGTATGTTGATCTCCACTTTATCGCATTCCTGATAAGGGATCTTCCTCACCGGCACTTCTTTCGTCTCTTTTACATCTTCCTTTTGATCCACCCGGATATTAACGCTTTCCGCCTTGCTCTGTCCAAGATCCTCCATACGGGCCGCCTTTTTCCTCTCCTCCCTTCCGGCTTCTTCCCACTTCCCCCGGCACTCTTTCATGGCTTCTTCCTGAATCATAATTTTTTGCAGGCTGTTACGGAAGCTGTCCTCATCCGGCCTCACTTTGCTGCTGTTTACAGAAATATCAAAAAGTTTCCTGGTATTTATTTTTCCCGATACACCGCTGATCCCTTTTCCCTCCGCCGCGCTTTTATCCCATTCATTGATCCGCATCCTTGCCACCTTCTTTCAAAATCCTTTTTCAAAGTTTTCGCCTTTCCCGTAAGGCTTCTTCCCTTCCTCCCCATATAGGATCCGTTCTTTTATCATTTCCCTGCCCCGCCGCAGCCTCGTCTTCACCGCCCCTTCCCCCAATTCCATTATCCGGGCGATTTCTTTTATGGAATAATCCTCATAATAAAATAAATACAACGGGTTGCGGTAGGCCGCCGCAAGCTCCATAACATACCGCAGCATTTCGTCTTCTACAGCAAAGGGCATTTTGAAATGCTCCATTTCATATTCCGTCACTTCATCAAATGCAACCGTTTTGGAAAACCACGCGCTTTTCTGGATGTCATAACAGATATTGATCACTACACGGATAAACCATGCCTTCTCATGATCCTGGCTTTCAAACGCCGGCTTTGCCTTCAAATATCTGCAAAAAGCCTCCTGCACCACATCCTCCGCATCTGCCTTACTTTTCATATTGGAAAAAGCAATGCGGTACAATATGTCTTTATATTTCTCAAACGTTTCCTCCGCTTCCTTTTCCTCATTTCTCAGCATAGTAACCCCTCATCCCAAGTTCTTATATATGTAATACGATTGATATTCCAAAAAAGTTTCAGGATTTAAGAATTTTCCGCTTTCACCTCCAGCCCTTCCTTCGGGTAACGATTCACTGCATTCCATAAGATCCACTCTTCATAACCGGCATCATAAACCGCCTGTATCTGCTGGCGGATCTGTCTGCCTCCATAAGAAATATGCCCTTTTACCCAGGTTGCCGTAAAGGCCTGCAGCCATGGCCGCACCAAAGCCCTTTCTTTTTCCGGGATCTTCTCCAGCTCTTTTTTAGAACCTTCCATTGCAGCCAAAACCGTTTCATAAGGTTTTGCATCCGGGATCTCCAGCCCAAAAACATGGCTGCCATAATGGGAAGGATAAACCATAGGGGAAAGTACGTCCACACATTTCCCTAAGTCCGCATAATCCTGCCCTACCCGTTCCACATCCGTCTCACTTCCGATAATCGTACCAAATACATCTGCAGTCACCACGATCCCTTTCCGGTGCAGCCTGGAAACTGCATAATCCAGGAAACCCCCAATTGCCTGTTTTTTCGGATAATCTTCCATATCCACGCCATAATCCGCAGCATCCGCGTCGCTGCCTATCGGAAAACGGACATAATCAAATTGTATTTCATCAAACCCGGCCTCTGCTGCCGATTCCGCCACATCCGTAAGATACTCCCACACTTCCTCTTTATAGGGGTTCACCCATGCTATGCCATTTACATCCGTCACCGGGGCCCCATCGCTTTTTTTCAAGGCAAGCCCCGGCCTTCCCTTTGCCAGAAAGGGATCCTTAAAGCAGACGATCCTTGCAATGGTATATATCCCGTGTTCCTGAACCTCTTTCATAAACTTTTCCATATCCGATATATAAGGAGTGCATGCGCCTATATCCTGTGCCGTTTCCAAATCCATCTTCCATGTAATATTCCCTTCATCGTTTTTCACATCTATGACCATAGTATTCAGTTCCGTATCATCCACCAATTGCAGCAACTCCTGAAACGCATGGCTGCCCGCCATCGGCCCCGTTACGTAGATCCCTTTTACCTTAACCCGGCCTGTTTCCCTCTCTCTTACATCTTCTTTCACCGTTTCCTCCGCAATCTCTTCCTCTTTCCTTCCGGACGCTTTGTCTTCTTCCTCTTTCCTGCCTTCCGGCACCCCTCCCGTATCCTCCCCGGAATCCTCCCGGACGCTTTCCGCCATCGCTTCCATCCCCTTTTCTTCCATCAGCCATCCGGCCTTCCCTGCCCCTAGTCCTGCTGCCAAAAGAATTATAAGACATACAGGAACAGCTATTCTCAAATATCCCTTTTTGCCTTTCATCCATTCATCCTTCTTTCTTTTTCTATTCCCTCCGGATACATTACATCCCTTTTAGCTTTCCCATCTATTGTAGCAAGGCATTCCTCATAATACAATCTTTCCTTCCATATTTAAAAATGCCATGCGGGCAAACCAATTCCGCATGGCATTTTCTTTTTTTCATTCAATCTTTCGGCCAATCGTTGTCAGATAGGCCGGAAACCTGTACGCTTCCATATTCGGCCACCATCTTCATAGCGCCTTCCGAAGACAGGGCATCCGGTACTTTTTTATATACCGCCGTACCATCCTGTATGGATTTCAAACATGCCACGGCATCCGGCAACACCGCATCCCCCAACGGGGAACCGAAACCTCTGAAATCATGATGGCTGTTGTAAACCAGATCATAAGCAATTCCCTTAAGATCAAGAAGACGCTCCAGGCCTTTCCGCGCTTCCTCCATCACATCCTCAGGAATCAGAAGATTTCTATTGCAGGCATCCCCGGCCAGCAATATCCGGCTTTTATCATCGATCACCGCACACTCCCCTGCCGTATGGCCGGGGCAATGATAAACCGTCACCTTTCTTCCTCCCAGATCAAAGACCTGCCCGTCCTGCAGGATGTGCTTTACGGGTTCTTTCGGCCATTCGACAATATCCCTTTCCACATCGTAAGCATAATTTTTGTTTTCCCTGCCCGCGATCAACTTTGCATAAAATTTGCGTCCCGTCAGCGTAGGCGGCACCGGAAGATCGCTCCAGTCAGCATCCTCACCGTGAATCCACACATCGTCAAAAAATCCCGCGCCGCCGATATGATCCGCATGATTATGGGTCAGCACCACATCGTAAGGCTTGTCCGTGATTTTATGTTCGATCACCCAGCGCAGATTGCCGATACCCGTTCCGGTATCCAAAACAAGCGCCCGCTCTTCCCCAACGATTACAAACACGGAGGCACAGTCAAATTCATCTATTTCAAACATTCCTTCTGAAAACTCATAATATGGTAATGCGCGTGTCCTCATACTTCCTCCCCTTATTTTATCCTTTTCTTTTTACCGCCCTGATAACAGTCGATCGCTACCGCTATTAATAGAATCAAGCCCTTTACCACGCTCTGGAAGTTAGAATTTACTCCCATCAGTACCAGGCCATTGTCCAAAATGCCCAGAATGATAACGCCTACCACAACGCCGCTGATCTTTCCTTCGCCGCCGCTGATGCTGATCCCGCCCAGGCAGGCTGCCGTCATGCAGTCGAAGGGATAGCTGCTTCCCGCCCCTGGCTGGGAGGCATTCGTCCTTCCCACCATGATAACTGCCGCAATGCTGGCTGCAAAGCCTGTAAATGCATAAATAAAGATCGTCAATTTATCCACATTAATGCCCGCAAGCCTTGCCGCCTCCTTATTTCCTCCGAGCGCATATATATGGCGGCCAAGATAGGTTTTATTCATAACAATCCATCCAAAAACGACGAACAAAAGGAAGATGATAACGGGAACCGGAATAATGCCGATATATCCTTGGCCGATCCTGGTAAAGCCTTCCGGCATTCCTGTGATAGGATAGCCTCCGGTAATCAAATAAGCGACTCCTTGCAGCACTAACATCATGGACAACGTCACGATGATGGGCGCCATATGGAGTTTGATTGCCAGAATACCGTTTAAGCTGCCAAAAATACAGCCTGTCAGAATGCCGATCAAAATGGCGGGAACAATCCCCAGGTTCAGGTTGACCATCAGATATCCCAAAATCATGCCAACCACAGCCATCTGCCCGCCCACCGACAGATCCATGCCGCCTCCGATCATTACTGCGGATACGCCGACTACTACAATGCCGAACATAGATACCTGACGCAAAATATTTATCACATTATTCGATGATAGGAAGTTCGGCGCAAAAATTGCAAAAAAGACAAAAACAACTGCAAGAAAAATATAAATACCAAATTTCTTATAATAATCAATCCATGTTTTTTTCGTTTGTTCCATTTTCTTTTCCTCCAGACGCCAAATCCAAAATATAATTCTGATCAAATTCTTCTTTGGCTACTTCTCCTATTTTTTCCCCTTCATAAATGACGATTACCCGATCGGACATCCCCAAAAGCTCCGGCATATCCGATGATACCATGAGAATCGATTTGCCGCTCTCTGCCAACTCATTCATTAATTTATAAATCTCCTGTTTTGCCCCCACATCGATTCCCCTGGTAGGCTCGTCAAAGATCACGATCTCGCTGTTTGCCGCCAGCGTCTTTGCAAGCACTACTTTTTGTTGGTTGCCGCCGCTTAAGTTCCGCACCCGCTGCTCTAAGCTCGGCGTCTTTATGCGGAATTTTTCCTGATACTCTTCCGCCGCCTTGTTTTCCTTCTTTGTATCCACAAACAATCCGTTGGAAAATGCCTTCAGATTGTTGATTACGGTATTCCACTTAATCGTCATCGGCAAAAATACTCCATGGGCTTTGCGATCCTCAGGAATGTAACCAATCCCTGCATGAATGGCGTCGCCGCAGCATTTAATATGTACTTCCTTGCCATGGATATATATTTTCCCCGACTCCATGGGATCGGCTCCGTAAATCACCCGCATCAGTTCCGTACGCCCTGCCCCTACCAGTCCGGCAAACCCAAGGATTTCCCCCCGATGCAAAGCAAAAGAAATATCCCTGTCCCCATTGCCGCATAGGTCTTCCACCCGCAGTACTTCCTCTCCTATCTGCGCTTTTCTGGAAGGATAGCTTTCCTTCAGTTCCCTTCCTGCCATCATGGCAATTAATTTCTTCCGGTCAATGTCTTCTATTTTCTCGGTCCCCACATAGGCGCCGTCCCGCATGACCGTTACCCTGTCCGCTATTTCAAACAATTCTTCAAGACGGTGGGAAATGTAGATAATCGTTACGCCTTTTTTCTTCAAATCACGCACAACGCGGAAGAGCGTGTCCACTTCGCTGACTGTCAGAGGCGCCGTAGGCTCGTCCATGATCAATATTTTCACGTCCTTACTGACGGCCTTTGCAATCTCCACAATTTGCTGGCAGGCCGGAGACAGATCCCTGACCGGCTTTGATACATCGATTTCCACATGCATTCCATCAAACAGCTCTTTTGCCCGCCGTTCGCGTTCCTTTATATTTACAAAGATTCCCTTGGAAGTTTTTTCACCCAAAAAGACATTTTCCGCCGCGCTGATTCCCGGCACCAGTGTAAATTCCTGATAAATGACGCCGATCCCCTGCTCCTTTGCCAGTTTCGGAGTCATTTCGGAAAATTCCTTCCCGTTTACAATAATTGTGCCGGAAGTCGGCGTAATCGCGCCGGACAACGTTTTGATCAGCGTCGATTTCCCTGCTCCGTTTTCCCCGATCAGAGCATGGATCTCCCCTTCCTCTACATCAAAGGAGAGATGATCGATGGCGCGCACCCCCGGATAATCTTTCGTGATTTCCCTCACGCTTAATATTGTATTCGCCATACTCATTTCCTTTCAAAATCAGCGCTGCCCGTTTACGGGACAGCGCTGTATTTAATTGCTCTTATCCTTCTTATTCCGTATAATATTCATCAATATTAGCACTGGTAATGCTAATCGTCTCTGCTGTAATAACCTCGTCAAAAGTTTCGCCGTTTAAAACACGCTCGGCATACTCGGCCATCATAGGAGCGAGAGGCGCAAACATAATCGTACCTTTCTGGGGATCTCCCGCTTTAATGCCTGCCATTGCCTGTGCCGTACCATCACAGGAAAAGATACCGAAGTTTTCTACATCGACATTTGCGGCTTTTGCGGCTTCCATGGATTCCACTGCCGCCGCATCCCCATAGCATACGATACAGTTTAAATCCGGATATTTCTGAAGCATGTTTTCCGTAGTGGAAGTACCGGAGCCGACTACATCCTTTCCAATATCAACTACTTCCAGAATCTCTGCCTCCTTAGCATTCTCTGCAATCGCATCCTGGATTCCCTGTCCGCGGTTCTGCATATCCTGATTCTGTACCGTTGTATAAACTACCACTTTCCCTGCGCCGCCAAGCTGGGAATTAATCCACTCGGCCGCCATCTCGCCAATCGATACGCCTACCTGGTATTGATCCGTATTCAGGCATACATCATAAACCTCCGTCTGCACGCCGCATTCCATAATTTTTACGCCCGCCGCCTGCGCATCTGCCAAAGCGGAATCACAGGAACTATCGGAAACCATGGCGATAATCACATTACAATTTCCTGTTACCATATTTTCAATATTGGTAACTGCCTTCGCGGAATCATTGTCAAAACTTACGGATACATATTCCCAACCTCTGTCTGCACATTCTGTTTTCAGACCGTCATCGATTGAAATAAAGAATTCTGTCTGCAATGTCGGGGCCAGAAACCCGATTTTATAACTTTTGCTTCCTTCTGCTGTTTCTTCATTTTTTGCCGTTTCTTCCGTTCCGGCCTCTGCCGCAGGCTCCTGAGCCTTTTCACTCGCCGGTGCGGAACCGCACCCTGCCAACACCGTTGCCGCCAACGTCATGCCGAGCAGCATACTCAATAATTTCTTAATCATATGATACCTCCCATTGATTGAATTGATTTGATAAATTTACTTTACCTTTTCCACATGCTTCTTTCAATGAGGGGATTTTTGGAATTAGGGGGATGATTCTCAGTTCTTTTTTCTGATGCCCAGCGCCAGTGCCACAAGAATAATACTTCCTTCCAATATATTTTCAAAACGGTACAAATAACCGCTCCCTGTAAGGAACGTAACCCCTAACGTCACCGCCAAAGCGCCGGATGCCATTCCAAGGATACGCCCTTTTCCCGTACCGGGGAGGATGCCTCCTAAGAAAACCGCAGTAAGGATCTGATAAAGATATGTTGCGCCCAATGCGCTGTTGCTGCTCCCCGTGCGAAACATAAGAAATGCCGCGGATATGGAAAAAAAGAAAGAAGAAAATAAATGAACCACCACGGAAATACCGAAACATTTCACACCATTTTCCCGGGCCAACGGCAAATCCTCCCCCAACATCCTGCAATATTTTCCATAATACGTCTTTTCCAGAAAAAAGAAGGCTCCGGCCACACAAAAAACCGTGATTATAAGCTCCACTACCGTATAAAGATTCCCCCGATAGCTTTCTTGCAACCCGGGTATCACTATGCCTGTATAATCCACTGTCACCAAAAGAAAATTAGATAAGATCACCTGCATCGCCAACGTAAAAATAATCGAAGGGATGCGCAGCTTTACGAGAAAAACCGCCTTAAGGAATCCAAGACAAAAATTAAAAAAAAGAATGCCGATACATCCCACCCCGACAGGACAACCCCCCGCAATCAACGAAACACCGACAAGGGCGGAGGCGGAAAGCTGCGCCGCAAACGCAAGATCGATTACCCCGCCGATCATTTCCAAAGACACCCCCACCGTCAAAAGCGTAATCAAAGATATTTGCCTGATGAAAAAAGAAATATTTATCATTTTAATCTCCATTCCAAAGCGTCTACGCGACGGGATCATTGAGGCTATTTGCGATGCTCCGGCACAAACCCTGATGAAAAATGCCGCATTTTGGGCATTTTTCGGTGTGAGAAAAGTCAGCTTGGCTGACTTAGTACTTCTCCGCGAAGCAGCCATTGCTGTTGAGCTGATTTTTCAATCTACTCCCTGCCATCTTGTGCAGATCACCCGATCCGCAATACTTCCGGCCGCATCATCCGCCGTTTCCAAAAGGGCAAATGCCGTCCCGCGTCCGGCCATCTGCAAAAGCTGCCCCGCCATCCACCGTTTCATCTCCGGATCAAAACGGGACAACACATTATAAGCGATTAACATTTTAGGATGATACAGCTTCCACCTATAACAGAGAAGTTTCCATACGGCTTCATCCGTAAGGCTTCCCGTCTGCCTGCCTTCCCCTGAAATCTCCGAAAAGTCCATATCCTGCAGGATAAACCGTTCCCCGGGCCGGTAAAACCCCAGACGGCTGATCCTCTTTAAGGAGGGCATGAGAATATTATCCGTCACGCTCATATTCGGAAACAACTCATCTTCTATCCTCTCTTTTCCCCAGAAAAAAATATTATACTTCTGCAGCGCGTCCGGTCTTTTGCAGACCGTTCTGCGCCCATTTGCCTCCAATGCTACCCCGCCTTCGCCAAGCCCCATCATCCCCCGGCAAAGCGCTTGCTGATGCTCCCAGCCGTTTGATGGAAAATATAGGATTTCCCCGGGATGTATCTCAAAACTGCATGGCTTTCCGTCCGGAAAATGCCAGGAAAAACGAAAATACTCTCCGTCCGCCTTTCCCGCCGGCTCCTTTTTCTCTATCCCTTCCGGCACCGGTCCTGCCGAACATTCCCAATAAGATTGAAATGTCTCCCTTTCAAAAAATTTTTTTATTATCCTCCCCTTTTTTACCAATAGGATATGATCAGCCAGCGATGCAAAACCTTTCGGATTGCTGTCATAGATTAGCATGGAAATGCCCGCTTCCCGTATTTTCCCCAGTATTTTCAAAAGGCGCTCCTGATCCTCCTGATTGCAGATAAAAGACAGATTATTCACTACCAGCATTCTTGGCCGCAGGTCCGCCAGCCTTACCAGTTGTAAAAGCACTTTGTCAATTGCACGCAGCGACTCTACCTTTTGTTCCGGCCGTAAAGGCAACCCATAACGCGCAAACAATTCCTGCGTCCGCAAAAGAACCGCTTTCTGGTTCAGGCGCACCTTTTTTAAGCTGTTTGGGCGGAGCAAAAAAATATTCTCCGCCAGATTCAACGAATTCATAAAACGGACATGGCTGTCCACATAATAAACCCTTTCCCTTTGGAAAAAGGCTTCCGTACATTCGCTCGGCATTCCCTCCGAATCAAAGATTTGGCCTCCCACAATGCGGCTGTCCCCATTAAAGATCTCGGCAACGCTTCTTCCCGTATGGTCCAGACTACAGAACAGGTAACTTTCCTGTTCAAAAAATACCATATTCAGCCCTGTTATTTGCTCCTGATACTTATTTCTGACTGAAAGCTCATAAAACCTCAAAAATTCCCGTTTCATACTTGTTCCCTTCCCGTACGGACAGGCATTTGGATCTCCACATCGGTCCCTTCCCCCTCCATGCTGTAAACATGCAGTCCATAGCTTTCCCCGAATAAAAGCTTTAGCCTCTGGTTCACATTATAAAGCGCGATACCGTTTCCATGAGCAGAGACATCCCCGTCTTTTCTTCTTCCTCGTTCCATCCCTTCGCGCAGCTTTTGAAGCTGCGCTTCATCCATACCTATGCCATTGTCGGACACCATAATCAGGACCAGGCGTCCCGTCACGCGGATGCGGATGATGACATGACATTCCCCCTGTTTTGTTTCCAGTCCGTGAAAAATGGCGTTCTCCACGATAGGCTGCAAAGTCATCTTGGGAATCAGGCACGCATATGCCAGTTTGTCTTCCGTCTCCACACGAAATCGGAATTTATCTTCAAAACGATAATTTTGAATCATAATATAGTGTTGTATATTATTCAATTCATCCTGCACCGTCACCACATCTTCGTTTCTGCTGATGCTATAACGGAAAAAAGAAGCCAATGCCTTTGCCATTTTCGCAATGCTGTCACATCCCTGGCAGACAGCTTCACTGCGGATACACTCCAGCGTATTATAAAGGAAATGGGGATTAATCTGGCTCTGCAAAGAATTTATTTTGCTTTGCCTATCCTCCACTTTGGCGCTGTATTTGCTTTCCAGCCCATGGGCAGAAGTCTGCAAGGCCCATCCAACCCAATGAAGCACCGGATTGGCCGACCTTTGAAAATATTCTTTCATTTCGGGCGATTCTACCGGCAGTTTCTGCGCCCGTTCCAATTCCCGCCAGAACAGGCTTGCCCGCAACATGCCGTACGCGGCCAAAAACAACGTGAAAATACCGGCCAGCATCTGTATAATCCCGCAGCACATCCAACTCATCAGGATGGCTGTGGCCAGAAGCACAAAATAAACGCATATCTTACCAGAGGTTTTCATAACGATAACCATGCCTTTCTCTAATAGTAAAGACGTCTGTATTCCTTCGGTTTGATCCCTACCGTTTTCGTAAACTGCTGGCTGAAAAACTTTGCGTCCTTATAGCCCACATCAGCCGCTATCTCATATACAGTCTTATTCGTATCTCTTAGCATTGCCTTGGATTCCTCGATCCGCACTTCCAGTAAAAAAGCAGTAAAATTCTTCCCCGTTTCTTTTTTAAAGATTTCCGAAAAATAGCTGGCGTTAAACCCGGCCATTTCCGCAATGTCCTCCAACAAGATTTTCTGCCCATAATTTTCCTGCACATAACGAATCGCATTTAACACCGGCTTGCGTTCCAGCTCTTCCCTGCGCTTTCTGACCGCTTCCAAGTCTTCTTTCAAAATGTCCTTTACATACTTTTGCAGAGAACTCACTGTCCGGCAATGTTCGACGGCATCCTGCCACTCCGGCGCCTTCTCCGTCTCCGTCTGGAATAATTCCAGTACAATGGCTGCATATTCCGTTATCAGTCCATGACCCATGCCATAATATTCACTGGCCATCAGCGATATTTTTCCCGCTTCCTCAAAACATTCTTTTATCATCCGCCCCAAATCTCCCGTTCGGAAAATGGAAATATCCTCTTTCATCTGCCCCCTGCGGCCGGAAATAATATCCATCCAGCTTTTGGACGCCGTTTCAGGATCCAAAGGCTCTCCATAATTTTCTATACATTTGCCGCATCCTTCAAAAATCCTGCGCTCCGCCGCTTCGCGGGATATTTCCAGAATCAGGTTTATTTTGGAAAATTCCGTTATCACAGGGCTGCATCCCATCGTAACCACGCATCCCTCAAAACTGCTGATATAATCTCTCATTGCATAAAACATGGTCGTCAACGCCTCCTGGATGGAGTCGCTATGATCCTCCCGGAAATTCAAAAGAAGCATCAGCCACATGCCGCTTTTAACGGAAATGACGAGATCAATGGTCAATGTCTGCAAACTTTCCTCTGCCTTTTCCGAAAGTTTCTGCATCATTAGTCCCTCTTTCGCCATATCCCGGCCTCTTGCAATATCCCTGTCCACTTTCAGCGCGATGGCCTGGAAATGCCCTCTTCCCATGTGATCCTCCCCGGATGGCGGCATCAAACCTTTTTCCTCTCCCTCATCTTCCCTTCTTTCGGAAAAAGCTTTTTCCATCAACTCTTTATGAAGCATATGCCTGCTATAAAACAGATCTTTTTCCAATGTCTCCATTTTATTTTCCAGATTCTGTTTCTGTGTTTCCTCTGCATACACCTTTTCCAGGATTTTATTTAATTCCACCTCATCGATCGGCTTTAACAGATAATCTTTCACCCCATATTTCAAAGCTCTCTGCGCATATTCAAAATACCGGTATCCGCTGACCACAATAAAATGCACTTTCCTTCCGCTTGCCGATACTCTTTCAATCATTTCCAGCCCTGTGAGTTTCGGCATACGGATATCTGTAATCACAATATCCGGTTTTTCCCTCATAATGATATCATAGGCGCTTTCTCCATCCTGTACCAGCCCCAGGAAATTCAACCCCAGCCTTTCCCATTCGATCAGGTTTTTTATTAAAAGCCCGACTTTTTTCTCATCATCCGCTATCAGTACACTCAGCATTTTTACTTAAGCATTCCTTTCAACATCCCGCAGACAGGCATTCTTCCCGCCCATCAAACCAACCGGCTCCTGTTCCCCCTTTTTTTATTATAATTTCTACGGAAGAAACGGTCAAATGTAATTTAGATCCAAATCTTTTTACGGTCTGCCAGGCGGCTTTGCCGGGTGGCCTTTTGATACCCGGATCCTACAAGATAAAAAAATAGGAACCCCCATAGAACATCAAACGCCGAAAAGCGTAGATTCTATGGGAAATTCCTGTTTTAATACGGAGGGGCAAAAATCGGCATTCACCGACAGGCCCTCATTCCCTTCCGGAACATTTTTCCGTATCTATCCTTTATTTTTGCCCGTAATAAGCATTTTCCCCATGCTTCCTATAATAATGCTTATCCTGCAATTCCTGAGGGGCAGGCGCAACTTCCGGACAAATCATCTCACATCTGGCCGCCATTTTAGCTACCTCCTCCAACACAACCGCATTATGGACAGCTTCATGGGCCCCTTTCCCCCAAGTAAAAGGACCATGGTTTTTACAAAGCACCGCAGGAACCGCCTCATAATCCTTATCTGCGAAATAATCCGCGATCAAAAGCCCTGTATTCTTTTCATATGCGCCTTCAATCTCCTCTTTTGTCAGGCATCTTACGCAGGGGATTTCTCCATACATATAATCTGCGTGCGTCGTCCCATAGCATGGAATCCCCCTTCCCGCCTGCGCCCAACTGGTTGCCCAGGAAGAATGGGTATGTACGATCCCTCCTATTTTGGGAAAAGCTTTATACAATTCCAAATGAGTCGGGGTATCGGAAGAAGGATTGTACCTTCCTTCCACCTTATTCCCCTCCAAATCCATAACCACCATATCTTCCGGCGTAAGTTTGTCATATTCCACGCCGCTCGGTTTGATCACAAAAAGCCCCTTTTCCCTGTCTATCCCGCTTACATTTCCCCAAGTAAAGGTTACCAGGCCATACTTTGGAAGCTGCATATTGGCTTCGTATACCTCTTTTTTCAATTCCTCTAACATAATATCCGTCTCCTGTCCTCTGGCGTTCATATCCGCCATGTTTTCCATTTATTCCTGCAAACAATAAACCAAGCGGCTGCAAATCAGACATTTGGCGAATGCCGCAAGGAACAAAGGCCCCGTTGCCCTGCAGCATTGCAAGTTTGATACCCCGTTGCTTACAGCGAGGGCTTTGATTAATGCCCTATATTCTCCACCGCCGCCTTTTCCACCGGGAACCCGGCTTTATAGCTCCTGATAAAAGCGTCAAATCCCGCTGCATCCTCCGCATCCGGCTCCATCTTGCTTCCTTTATTCCCTGCAAATACGGATTCGTTCAGATAATGGGATAACGTCTCCCCATCCGCTTTTTTCTGCATATAA
The DNA here is from genome assembly GCA_948470755.1 of uncultured Lachnospiraceae bacterium. Classification (GTDB taxonomy): domain Bacteria; phylum Bacillota; class Clostridia; order Lachnospirales; family Lachnospiraceae; genus Kineothrix. Next base: position 63,765 of record CAOKPU010000003.1, read on the forward strand.
GCAGCCAGCACTGCAATTCCCCATGCGCCGCCTTCTCCGGCCGTCTCCATAACCGATACCGGGGCATTCATCGCTGCTGCAAGGATTCCCTGCCCTACCCCTTTTGTTTTGAATAAGCCGCCATGTCCAAAAATCTCATCCGCCTGCACCTTTTCTTCTTTAAACAATATATCCAGCCCTATCTTCAATGCCGCCAAAGAAGAATAAAGATGGGTTCTCATAAAATTCGCCAGTGTAAACTTACAGTCGATATCGCGGACGAACAAAGGCCTCCCTTCTTCAAAGCCGGTTACCGGTTCCCCGGAGAAATAGCAGTAAGACAATAGCCCGCCGCAATCCTTATCGCCTTCCAGCGCCTTGTTATACAATTTACCGAAAAGCTGATTCATGTCCACTTCCATTCCCATTGTCACCATAAATTCTTTAAAAAGATTCACCCATGCGTTCAAATCGGAAGTGCAATTATTGCAATGCACCATGCCTACCAGGCTTCCATCCGGCGTGGTAACGAGATCAATTTCCGGGTATACCCTGGAAAGCTCTTTCTCCAGGACAATCATAGCGAACACGCTGGTTCCAGCAGAAACATTACCGGTACGTACCGCAACGCTGTTGGTAGCCGCCATGCCGGTCCCGGCATCTCCTTCAGGAGGACATACGGGAATGCCTGCCTTCAATCTGCCGGAAACATCCAGAAGCTTCGCCCCTTCTTCGGTCAACGTCCCTGCATTTTCTCCTGCGGTCAATACTTTAGGCAGGATTTCCCTAAGTTTCCACGGATAACCCTCGCCCGCTGTCAGTTCATCAAACTGTCCTATCATTCTTTCATAATAGTCTTTTTTATCCGTATCAATAGGGAACATACCGGAAGCATCGCCTATACCCAGTACTTTCTCTCCCGTCATTTTCCAATGGACATATCCCGCCAAAGTTGTCAGGAATCCGATATCCTTTACATGCTCCTCTTTATTCAGAATTGCCTGCCTTAAATGGGCGATGCTCCACCTTTGGGGGATATTGTATTGGAATAACCCTGTCAATTCCTCTGCCGCTTCCGCAGTTATTGTATTTCTCCAAGTACGGAACGGAACCAGAAGCTCCCCCTCTTTATTAAAAGCCATATACCCATGCATCATTGCGCTAAAGCCGATGCTTCCTACCGTTTCAAGCACAACCCCGTACTGCTTCTCCACATCCTCCGCAAGCCTGCCGTAGCTGTCCTGCAACCCTTTCCAGACCATATCCAGACTGTATGTCCAAATATTGTTTTCATACTGGTTTTCCCATTCATGGCTGCCGGAAGCGATAGGGGAATGATCCTCCCCTATCAACACCGCTTTGATCCTGGTGGAGCCGAATTCTATGCCAAGCGCCGTCCTGCCATTAATAATCATTTCTTTTCTATCCATTGTTCCCTCTCATTCCGCCGCCCAAACGGCATCCCAGTCTGCACTTTTTATCTGAATACAACTTCATTCCATCTCAATTCATTCTTAAAATTCCTGATAGTTGTATCATTATCAATCACCACGCTCTCAATCCCCATTGCTGCCGCCCAGTCGACCATCTGATCCACGCTAAGATCATAAGAGAATGCGGTATGGTGCGCCCCTCCTGCTAGGATCCAGGCTTCCGCACCCGTCTTAAGATCCGGTTGAGGCGTCCAGAATGCAGTAGCCACCGGAAGCTTCGGCATCGGCTTTTCTACCGCCTTACAATCCACCGCATTGATGATCAGGCGGAACCTGTTCCCCAGATCGATCAAAGAAGTCGCTACTGCCGGCCCTGTCTTAGAAGTAAAGACAAGACGCGCAGGATCTTCCCTGTCGCCCATAGAAAGCGGGTTTACTTTAATACCGATCTTACCTTCTGCAACCGTAGGGCAGACTTCCAGCATATGCGCCTGAAGGATGCCTTCCTTACCGGGTACCAAATTATAAGTATAGTCTTCCATAAAGGAAGTCCCTTTTGCATCCTTCATGCCGGAAGTCATAAGTTTCATCAAGCGCACCATAGCGGCTGTTTTCCAATCGCCTTCCGCACCGAAACCATATCCCTTTTCCATCAGCCTCTGGATCGCAAGTCCGGGAAGCTGCTGCAAAGCGCCAAGATCGCCAAAATGCGTAACAATCGCATGATAATCCTTCTCCTCTAAAAACCTTTCAAAACCAATCTCTATCCCAGCCTGCACCGCTACATGCTTTCTGAACTCCGCTTCATCCCTTCCTTCCAGAAGGATATCATATTTAGAATAATATTCTTCTACAAGGGCGTTAATATCCCCTTCCGCCACATCCTTTACATAATCAGCAATTTCATTGATCGGATATGCATCGATTTCCCAGCCAAACTTAATCTGAGCCTCTACCTTATCGCCTTCCGTTACCGCAACATTCCTCATATTGTCGGCAACGCGGCATACACGGATATGGGAAGATTCCATAATGCCGATTGCAGTCCGCATCCAGTCTGCAATTTTCCGGCATACCTCTTTATCATTCCAGTGCCCAACTACGATTTTCCTCTCTATTCCCATGCGGCTTACAATATGGCCGTATTCCCTGTCGCCATGAGCCGACTGGTTCTCATTCATAAAATCCATATCAATAGAATCATATGGGATTTCCTCATTAAACTGTGTATGTAAATGCATCAGGGGCTTCCTGTATTCCTGCAGGCCAAGAATCCATGACTTTGCCGGGGAAAATGTATGCATCCATGTAATAACGCCCGCACACTCCTCATCCGCATTCGCTTCATTAAAGGTCTTTCTGATCAGTTCATTCGTAATCAGCGTCGGCTTCCATACCACTTCAAAAGGAAGTATCCCGCACTTATTTAAATTCTCCACAATAATCCGGGAATGCTCCGCTACATTTGCAAGACATTCATCCCCATATAAATCCTGTGACCCTGTACAAAACCAAAACTTGTAATCCCTTCCTGTTTTCATCTTACCATCCTCCATTTTCCGCTATAGCATACTGTTGCTTTCTCTTTGTATTTATTTTATTTCCTACTCCACAAACTTGTCAATATTTAGTCGTCAAAAAAGTAATACAAATTCAAAATAGTTGTACCATAATAAATAGTACAACTATTTCCCTTCCATCATATCTTCCAAATATCCCCTATCCCATAAAAGAATCTTCAGTTTTTTTGCCGCATCCACTGCCGGTGCGGTAAAATATTGATTCGTTAAAACAGCGCCTACCATGCGGTCATAATAATCCCTGCCTGCATAAGCTTCCTGCACCGCCTTTACCCCGACGGGATCCGCGTAACACTTACACTGTATGGCATATGTAACCCCCTCTTTCTCCGCCAATATATCAATGCCGTAATCCCCGCTGCCTTTTGTGACTTCCACTTCCATAAAACCGTTGTCCTTCAAAAGCCCGGCGCAAAAATATTCAAATTCATGCCCCTCCATATCATCTATAAACCCCGTCTTTTTCCTTTGGCGGAAACGCAGCGCCGCTATGATCCCTGTACAAATCAATATGCCCGGAACGAGCACCGTTAAGGCTATCCACATCTCATGATTCATTTATCTTTCCCTTCCTGCTTTCTGTTTTTCTGCATATTCTTACATAAAAAATTAATATAAATTCCCCTTATTTCATATTGCATACAACTCTTTCCTATTATACAATAGAAAAGTATACAACTGTTTCCCCGGATGGAGGTACCTATGTTTGATTTTAAATTTGATTGGTGTAAAGAAATGGAATGCGGCGTCAAGGAAATGGATGACCAACACCAAATATTGTTCCGTATCGGCCGCGACATGGAACAGCTTATTATGCATGGATGCCAAAATGCCACACATAAACAACTGCTGACTATCGTCTGCGAACTAAGAGAATACACTTCCTATCATTTCTATACGGAAGAGGATTTGATGACAAGATATAATTATCCCATGTTCGACAAACATAAAGCTTCCCACTCGGAATTCCGGGCCAACATCCTTAATATCAATCTGCCTTTATTAGGCCGGCATCCGGAACAAATCCTCCCGCAGATCAAAGAACATTTACAGGATTTCTTATTCCATCATATATTAATCGAAGATCAGGAGTTAGGCCGATATATAAAAACATGCGCCACTAAATGACGCATGTTTTTATATGACATGATTCTTGGCTCCTATAGCTTCATTGCTCTATATCTATTAAAGCAGGCGAATATTTCCTGCCTTCTGGGCAGGGCCAAGCCCGATGGGAGATAATCCCCCGGCACTACGCTGGCCAACCCTTTCTGTTCCATAAGCCTCATCAGTTTATCCACAATTTCCTGCATACTGTCCTTCCCATTAAACATATGATTCTCCGCATAAGCCAATAAATATCCCAACGCCGTCACCTGTTCGCTGTCCGCTATCTGTTCCACATAATGAAGGTTTACATTCTCCTTATTCAGGCTGACCCCTTCCTTGCCCATACTCTTTATCTTAACCCTATTGTCCCGGCCGTCGCCGCCGCGTCCTCCTCTTCCCCCATTGACTCCGTCCCGGCCTCCCTTTCCGGCCCTCGGCATCCTCTTATAATCGGGCTCCTCCGGTTCTTTAGCCGGCACTGATAACGGCGGGTACTTCTCCGCTTCCGCCTTTGCCAATGCTGTAATTTCCATTGGCACATAATTATCCATCTGCACGATCCAATCCGCAATGCTAAAATAGGCCCCGGAGCTGCCTGCCACTACAATGCAGGAAATCCCCTTCTTTTCATACAAGTGCCTCGCCCTCTCAATAAAAGGAGTGATCGGCTCCTTATCCCTATGGACAACCCGCTGCATCAATTCATCCCGCACCATAAAATTCGTAGCGCAAGTGTCTTCATCGATTAGAAGAAGGGAAGTCCCGCTTTCCATCGCTTCAATGACATTCGCCGCCTGGGAAGTGCTTCCGCTGGCGTCATCCGTATAAAAACTCCTTGTTTCCTTTCCATTAGGGAGATTGTTTACGAACATGGATATGTCATCGTTTTTTACGCATCTTCCATCTTCCGCCCTGATTTTCATTGCGTCAGGAACCGTGATTACATACTCCCTCCCGTCTCCTGCAATATGGTCATATACGCCTAATTCCAATGCCTTTAAAAGCGTGGATTTGCCATGGTATCCCCCGCCAACGATGAGAGTGATCCCTTTCCGGATCCCCATTCCCTTTACCGCTCCTTTATGCGGAAGCTTCATCTCCACTTCCATGGACTCCGGCGACCGGAAAAGCACACTGCCTTTCATCGGCTTGTCCGAAACCCCGGATTCCCTCGGAAGCACAGAACCGTTTGCCACAAAAGCAACCAGACCCATTTCCTCCAGCCTGTCGCGGATATATTTCCTGTCATCCGCCAGAAAAATTACTTTTTCCACTTCGTTTCGATTCAATTTTTTATAAAAAAGAACATCCTGCACGCATTTGGGTAGGAAATCAAACAGAATCTTTATCAGTTCCGATGAACATATCGTCCTTCCATTTGCCGGGAAGCCCACTTCCAGCCGGACAGCCAGCCTGCCCGACGCAGGATTGATCTCACATGCTGTACGCTCCAGCGTCTCCTGCCCCGGCCTGCTGACCGACATAAGGCCGCTCTTACCGGAACCTTTTGCTTTAAAATTGTATTTATCCACTTCATTGCGGAACAATCTCAGCAGATAATCCTGCAGTGCGATCCTTCTTTCTTTCGTTTTGTAATATTCTTCCGGAAATCCTGCCGTTTTTCCTTCTATATGGATGCTCACTTTGGACGGGGAAGCAAACGGATCCCCCTGTACGTGATCAATGGAAAGCGTATAATTTCCAAAACCATAGCTCCCCTTTGTATCTTTATAGGCAGGATATCCCCTGCGGTCTATATTCCTGAGCAATATTTGCAAATCCGATGATGTTTTCATTGTGTCAATCATTTCCTTTCTACTTTTGCCTTAGCCAGTATTTTACATTCCCTAGTATTCTATAATGCATACCGGCTTATCGTCAAGGGATTTTGACATGAGCAATAAAATTCACTCACAAACCAGCATATCAGCCCCTAATACTAAAAGCCATTTTTCAGGCGGGCTTACTTGCACCCCGGCCGGAAAAACGGCTTTTCAATCTAACCCTCTGTCAGTTTAATCGAAAACCGGAATGAAATATCCTTCTGGGCGTCAATCCAATATTGTTCCTCCACATCCGACCCCCAGCTATCAATGCCTCCTACTCCGCGGACTGCGCCATAGATGCACAATACCGTCCGCCGGGGCAAGGGAAGTTCTTCCTGATGGGTGGCGTTCTCCAATTCGGACGCCGTATAAGGCAGACAGGAAAAGGCAAGGTTATCCATATCAAAATGTAAAATCGAGGTTTTATTTTCCTTCCTGCTGTTATCCAAACCGCTGCTTCTAAAGATTTCCAGCCATTTTGTATCCATATGGACGCCGCAGTCTTGGGGGACCAGATAAGGGGTTACAGGCAACCCCTGTACTTCATAGATCCCCGGTATGCCTCCTGCCTTCCTGTCCGGATAAGTCTCTCCCGATAAGCCTTCGTATTTAAATTTATCCGCACAAGTAGGCATCAGGAAACGCAGCCCAAAGACCGGAAGCTGGGGCAGGCCTTTTTCACCACGATAATGTGCCTCTACCTGGATTTCCCCCCTTTTTTTCACTTCATAAGAAATGATGACCCTTGCTGCCGGAATGGTAATTGTTTCATATGTATAAGTAATTTTTACGCTTTCCGCCTCTATGGAGCAACCCATACTACATTCCGGGCAACCATCGACATAACGGTTGTTTTCCGGTGCGCAAGGCAGAGGAATATCTTCGCCGTTTACCGCTACAGCAATACTCACTCCTTTTATAAACATATCCGCCGCCATCCACATCCCGCTTTTCAACGGAAAACGGCTGCCCCTGTCGTTATCGGTGGTCGCTCTCCAAAAAGCAGGACGCGGCGTCCGATACAGCCATTCCATTCCATCCACTTTAAGCGATTCCATACCAAATGCAGCATAGGAAAAAATATAGTGGAACCCCTTTTTACCACATACCCCTCTAACCCCCAGCGTTACATCTCCATAGATGATCTGCAGCAAGCCGCTGTCCGCGTCCATCCTTTTTTCCCCTTCCTTACTTGCACCGTCCATAATAATACCTCACTTCCTGCATAGCCGGTTTTTCCATCCGGTCCGCAAATACAATACCGTTCCCGGAAAATTCGTAATCCGAAGGTCTGTCATCAAAATCCCCCCCGTATCTTAATACCTTTTTTCCCGTAACCTCATCCTCCACATAAATCGCCTGATCAATATAATCCCAGATAAACCCTCCATGATACATTTCATATTCATCCAGCAATTTTATGTAAGAATCCATCCCCCCCAGGGAATTGCCCATATCATGCATATATTCGCAGAGAAGAAATGGCTTACCGGGAGAATTGTCCAGATATTCCCGGATTTGTTCCGGAGGCGCATACATACGGCTCTCCACATCGGAAACACGCTCCTCATAATCCCGGTTATGGAATATCCCTTCATAATGTATCAGCCTTCCGTCCTGTTTTTCTTTTAAGTAACGGTTCATCGCCTCTATATTATCTCCGGCATAAGACTCATTCCCCAGCGACCAAAACAAAATGGAAACATGGTTTTTTAACATCTCAAAGTTGCTTCTCACGCGATCCAGAACAGCTTCCCTCCATTGGGGCAGAGAACCCGGCACATTCCACGATGGCTCGCAGGCCCCCATTTTCTGCCAAGAACCATGAGATTCCAGATTTGCTTCCGCCATCATATATATCCCATTTTCATCGCATAAATAATACCACGGAATCTGATCCGGATAATGGCAGGTACGCACGGCATTGATATGATTGGCCAAAAAGCATTCCATGTCCTGATGCATTTCTTCCATCCCGATGCATCTGCCCTTATCGGCGCTCCATTCATGGCGGTTCACGCCGTTTATCACAAGCCTCTTCCCGTTCAGGAAGATTACCTTATCTTTTATCTCTATTTTCCTGAAACCGACCGGATAAGGAACTGTTTCTATCAATCCTCTTTCTTCCATGTATATATTCACTGTCAGAGAATATATGTAAGGGCTACTATTTCCCCAAGAGATTACATGTCCCAGTTCCTTTTCCGGCATCCTGACGCAGACTTCCCGGGACCCCTTTTCATTTCCGCTCTCACCCGCAGCATTTTCTTTAGGCAGGCACAAGGAATCTCTCACCAATTCCCTTCCTTCCCTATCCGTCAAAATAACTTCCGCCCGCCCCCAAGCGCCATTTTCTAAAGAAATCCTTGCCTCTACGGCCAAGCTCCCTTTCCCGTCTTCCGTTAACCCCGGCAGAATCCATAAATCCTCCACATGGATCTCCGGCTTAGCATACAATGTCACGTTCCTGAAAATACCAAAAAACCGAAAGAAATCCTGATCCTCCAAAAATGCGGCGCTGCTTCTTTTATGCACCTCTACCGCCAGCACATTCCCTTTTTCCTTAAGATAAGGGGTTAGATCGAATTCCGAAGGGGTGAAACTATCCTCGGCATACCCTATAAAACTGCCATTCAGCCATAAATACATTGCCTGCTCCACCCCTTCAAAGCAGACCGTCACCCGCCTGCCGCAAAGCCCGGCTGCCAAATCAAATTCTTTGATGTAAGAACCTACAGGATTGTAGGCGGCCTGGCTGAACATCCCTTCCCACTTCGCCTTATTCCCTAAGCTGTATGCCGGCCTTCGGTAAACATGCCCTTCCCACGGGTACATCGTATTAATATAATGTATTTTGTCATATCCCGCCATCTCAATATGGCAAGGCACTGCGATTTCATCAAAATCCCCATAGTCAAAGCTCGTCTTATAAAACTCCGCCGGGCGCGATGCCGCATTTACCGAATAACGGAACTTCCAGATTCCGTTTAAAGGCTGTTCCAGAGAGCTTTTTCCTTTTTCCCTTTCCTGCATACTGCTATAAAAACGGTGGTCGCTGTGGGCCAAAAGCTGGTTTACCCGGAATACCTCCGGATCGTCCAGCCAGTTAATTTCTGCTTTCATATCTTTCCTCATTTCCGGCCGCCTAATTGCATCCATGCGCGGTCTGTCAGTTTACGGATGCGTCTGTTTTTTCATCCATGCTGTTACTCTTTTACTGCACCCGCTGCCACTCCTGCCAGAATGTATTTCTGGAAGAATATATAAATGGCGATCGTTGGAATCATAATGATAATGATGCCCGCCGCCAAAGTCTGCCATGATCCCTGCTGGGCATTGGCATAATTCATCAGGAATGTAGTCAGCGTCCGCAGCTTGTTTTTCGGCATATATAAGTATGGGATATACATATCGTTGATAATATTGATCGCCTTTATAATGCAGACCGTCGCCGTAGCCGGAGCCAACAACGGGAATATAATCCTTACGAAAAGCCCAAAATAAGAACATCCGTCCAGCAGCGCCGCTTCATCCAACGATACGGACAGCCCTGAGATAAACTGCCGGTAAATATAAAGCTGCATCAGATCGGAAGCAACATAAATGACAATCGGGGCCCAGATAGTATTATATAGATGCAGCCCCTGAATCACCTGAAATCTTGCGATCTCCGTCACAAAAGTCGGAATCAGCATCCCCATAAAAAACAAGCCTACTACGATATTCTTTCCTTTAAACTGAAAACGCTCGATAATAAACGCCGTTACCGTCCCGAACATTACATTAAAGAAAAGAGAAATTATTAATATAATACCTGTATTTTTAAAACCTAGCAATAAATATTTATCCGTCAATACATCCTGAAAATTTTCAAACGTCACTCTATCCCATGCCGGCAAAAGCAGCGGCGAAGTCGTTGCCATATCCGCCTTTGTCTTCAATGCCGCAAAAAAGGTAAGAAGTATGGGAGCAATGACAACCGCAACCATGCAAAGGCATATGATTTGTTTTAAAGTCTGTGTCAACACTCTTTTTGACATACTATTTCCTCCTATCCTTCAAAACCAGGCCATGAATCAGATAATTCTGTACTACATAGATAATTACGATCATAAACATGATCGCCACGGCCATAGTGGAAGCCAGGCCGAAGTTCGAGAATGTAAACGCCGTCTTAATCGTATACAGCGTAAACGTAGAAGAAGCATATCCCGGCCCGCCTGCCGTCATTACAAATGGGATATCAAATACCTGCAAAGCCCCTCTGATATTATCAAACAGTACAAAATCCACCATCAGCATAATCGCCGGCACTTGTATATATTTAAAAAGCTGCCATGTCGTAGCCCCGTCCACTTCAGCAGCCTCCATTTGATCCTGGGGAATGGACTGCAGTGCCGCCATAAACAAAATAATATGATAACCGCTGAATCTCCATAAGGAAACAAAGGCCAGCACATAATTGACGATCTTTGGATCCGACAGCCAGCTCCTGATCAAAGATTCCAGATGGACTGCTGATAAAATAGCGTCAAATGCCCCGTTGATCGGGGAGAAAAAATAGGAAAAGGCATAAGAAATGGCCACCCCATTGATAATATATGGCATAAATACCATAGTCTTATAAAATTTTGCCGCTCTTAATTTGCCTGTCAGCAACACTGCAAACGCTAACTCTACTACGATCATAAATAAATGGATAAAAAAATACACCGCGTTATTTTTTAACGACATCCACAAATCCTTATTCTGAAACATGGATACATAATTTGCCATTCCGATCAATTCTTTTTCCGGCGAATAACCATCCCAATTTGTAAAACTCATCCGAAACAAATCAATGGCCGGAAAAACGACAAATGCAATCAGAAGAAGCATCGGCACCACCAACGCCACAAAGATAAATTGTTTTCTCTTCTTACCTAATTTGCTCATGACTACCTCCCGGTAATAATCAGGGGCCGCTTGACGCGGCCCCCGTCTTTTGGTTACTGTCCGCCCTATAATTTACTGAATCCCTAATTTCGCCCGTGCTTCCGCCCATTTTGTATTCAGTTCATCCAAAGCTGCGTTCAAATCAAAGCCTTCCGTCATCATCTGTGCGCCCAGTTTCTTATAATCAAACGTTGTCTCATTCTGGATTGCCGTAAAATCATCGCCGCCGCCATCGTACATAACGAGTACTTTATCCGGGCAAAGCGTATCCGACTCCGCCAGGACGGGGTCTTTATCCTTCGGGAAATTCTTCATGGAAGAAGCCGAAGATACGTAATTTATGTAAGAAGGGTACCATGCTTCCGAATAGAACCATTCTACAAACGCAACAGCCGCTTCCTGATTCTTGGAATGCGTCGTTACTCCCATAAAAGAGTCGCCCTGGACAATTACATTATAAGGATCGGATTCCGTATTCCTTGTAGGAAGATAGAATGTCCCAAGCTGGGAAATATCGTCCGTTCCATTTGCAATATTCTGCAATCCCCAGTCGCCCAGCGCCAGGATTGCCGCGCTTTTTGCCGCAAACAGGCTTGTTACCTGATCGTTTCCAAGTCCTAACGGGTCTTTCCCCAGGACTCCCGATGTGAACAAATTATATACTTTATTGTAAGCTTTGTTGATATCCGTCCCCTCTGCGAAAGGCGCATCCTGCGAAGCCATTGTATTCCAGTTCTGCCCGTTTGCGGATTCCAAAGCCGGCATGAATTCCATATAAGGATAATCCGGCCATTCATCCTTTAACCCACAGGCAATCGCCATAAAATCCGGATTGTCTTTTCCGAAATGATCCTGCAAAGTTTTTGCCGCCGCCTCGAATTCAGGCCATGTGGTAGGTACCTCTACCCCGGCCTCCTCAAACATATCTTTCCAATAGAATACATACTCATAACCAGATGTCATCGGTATGCCAAGCACCTTCCCGTCCAATGCATAACCGCTTGCCAATTCATTATTTGCACATGCCTGGGTTCCCGATAAGTCAATCAGATAATCTTTAAACCTGGATAAAGTAAACGGCTTATTAAACATAATATCAGGAAGCTGGTTTGCTGATGCTCGCATTTTCATCGCATTCCAATATTCGGAATCATCCTTGATTTTTTCCACTTCCACATCTACGTTTGGATATTGTTCCTGGAACTTCCCTACCATATCGTTTTCTTCAATAAAATCATTTAAGTTGTTATCCCAAATGGCAAAAGTAAGCGTACCGCTTAATTCTTCATTAGAAGCAGCAGACGCTGCGTCATCTTCAGATGTCTCTACATTTTCCGTCGCCGGCGCCTCTTTTGTCCCTGCTGCAGGTGTTTCACTTGCATTTCCTCCTGTGCTCCCACATCCTATGAATAAAGATGCCGTTAACGCACACGTTAAAATAGAAGCAATTATTCTTTTTTTCATTCTAATGATACCTCCCGGATTTTTATTTCCTTTGTTTTCCAGCTGGCCAAACTGTGTTTCAAGAATATCAGCTTGACAGCTCCCCCGCCATTTCATATCTTCATTTTTCTTGATATTTTTTCAGGTGATATCCTATCCGAATTTTGATTTTTGGTAAGTTTTTTTGATGTAAAGTAAGAAAAACCACGTTTTTCACATGGTTTTCCGATATTGAGCCGGCGTTACTTCATTTAGTTTTTTAAACATCCTGTTAAAATGCTCCACGCTATGATACCCCACCATCTCGGATATTTCATATACTTTAAAAGTGGTCGTCTTCAACAATTCCTTCGCCTTCTGCATCCTAAGCGCCGTCAAGTAAGAAGAAAAGTTCTCCCCCGTTTCCTTTGTAAAGCGATTGGTAAAATACTTCTCATTCAACCCTACATATTCCGCCACTTTGGACAGCGACAGTTCGCAATCTTCATAATGATCCGCCATATACCTTTTCGCCCGGATGATCACATCCGTTTCCGCCACATTTAACTTAGAAGCGGAATAATCCATCAACCACGCAAAATAATTGGTAAGCCATAGCTTCAGGCTCCGGATATCTTCTATCCGGCCTATTTTGTCCAAATAATTATACTGCTGCCCGAATACATCCGAAAAACGGGAGTTATCCATATCAAACCTGTTCCCAATTGCCAAAATGACTGCATATACCCTCCGGCGCGCCTCCCCCATGGGCCGGTCTGCAAACACTGCAAACAGCTTGTCCTTTTCTTCCGCCATATTTTTTTCATCCGCAATATATAAAGCGTTTGCCAGCCTTTCATACTGCTTTGACAATTCCAACAAACCGTCATCCTTTTCCTGAGCTTTATTCAAATCCACCACCGCATTCTCCCCAAGCAAATGTCGCAGGCAAATCTTCTTCCTCACATCCTCTACGCTTGGCGGAAACCCTTCAAACCCAAACGCTTTTTTTCCAATGCATACTGCAATCTTTACCCCGAACTCATTGGAAGCCCCTCGCTGCAGTTCCTGCAGCATTTTCACAATCCTGCCGCTATATTCCTCCTCCGTCACTCTGTAAAAAATAAAAAAGAAAGAAGGGTTTTCAATATATGCAATACATCTGGAAGCATACCTTGGATTCCTTTCAAAACTATTTTTCAGCTTTAGGGCCGCATCCATTTCATTTTCCGCCGGGTTCTCATATACAATGTACATTCCCATAAGAACATAAGGATCCGTAAAAAACTCCCTCGACCTGCGGACGGCCTCTTCCGGGGTCAGCTCTTCCTTAAACAAAGCCGCCAGATAATCCCCTGGTTTTAATTCAATCCCCCGCACCCGTTCTTCATATTCCCCAATCAATACTTTCAATCTGCGGACCATGGCATTAAATTGGTGAATCATATTCCTGACCTCGGACTGGCCGCTTGCCGTCACATGGACATCAAGGTTCCCTTCTTCCACTTCCCTAAGGCCGCCGCTGATTTCCTCAATCGGTTTTACGATACTTCTTAGGAAATACCTGGAATAATATCCGGCCAGTAAAAGAATCAGCACCGCCGCCAACAATACAAGCAAAGCTCTGTTCCAATACTCAAGCGTCAAATCCCTCGTTTCAATATAGCTTTCCAGATACCAGATTGTATCGTTCAGCTCCAGCGGCGTTTTCACACAGGTATATTTTTTATCGGAAAAATCCCTTTCCCCTTCTTCCATTGTAGAGAAAACAAGCCGTCCTTCGTTGTCCTTAATCTGGGTAATCCCCAGTTTATTCTTTCCCGCCAGATAATTCCTGTTGTATTCCTTAATCCTGTCCGCCGCGTCCGTAGATTGGTAGAAAACCACCATCTCTATCTTTTGGGAACGATCGGTAGTCACATCCGGAGCCAGCGCAAAGACAAGGATCAAAAGATCCTTTTTTCCTCCCGCATACAGATCGCTGGAAGAAACCGTATCATAAGAGCCGAGACAGACCGTATTATTTTTTTCCAATGCCTTTTGGTACCAATCCATACCCTTAATCTCATCCACTGTCCGTTTTATATCATTTTTTATGTAAGTTTTCCTGCCGTCCTTCATATAAAACCCTACGGAAATGATGTCTTTCACCGGTTCCAGGGCCAGATTCCCTGCCTGCCGCAGCTTCTGTTCATATTCATAACGCCTGCCCTGGTCAAAAGTGTCCACTTCAGCCGCATAAGCCAGTATTTCGTTGTTATTGGTATAAATCAAATGGGAAAGGCGCATGGACATTATATCAATATCCGATTTCAACTCTGCGATCACCGTCTCCTGCGCCTGGCTGATATTCGTAAGCGCCTGGTTTTTAAACTGTTTATTCAAAACAAGCAAGGCCGCGACAAGAACGATTAAAATCGGGATTACTATAAAAAATAAAAAAGAAAGATAATAAACTGTTTTTAAAGGCAGCCGCCTTCCTTTTTGCCTCCGGTACATATTTATCTCCCATCCGCCACACGGCATTGCATATTTTATCTGACTTTTATAAGTATACTGTATTTTTACTCCCGCCACAAGCATTATGAGACCATACCGGCCAAAATCACGCTGGCAACCACTCCCGCCAAAGTCGCAAGCAGCGCGCCCGCCAAAGTATGCCGCGTTTTCGTTACTTTTGCCGCCAGAAAGTAAACGCTCATAGTGTAAAAAATAGTTTCCGTACAGCTCATCATAATAGAAGTAATCGTCCCAATGTAAGAATCCGGCCCATGGGTCTTAAATATATCAAGCACCAGCCCGGTAGCAGCCGAGGACGAAAACATTTTCACAAATACCAGCGGGACCAATTCCGATGGAAAGCCTATCTTCCCTGCCAAAACCCCAAACACACACCCCACCGCCTGAAGGAAGCCCGATGCGCGCAATACTCCCACCGCCACCATCAGCCCAATCAAAGTAGGCATAATCTGGATCACCGTCTGAAACCCGTCCTTTGCACCTTTGATAAAATCCTCATAAACGTTCCGTTTATGAATCAGCCCATAAGCTACTATATAAAAAATAATCACCGGTATGATAATATTAGAAATATGAGACAATGCATTTAAAATAACGAATTCCCCTTTATGCCGTCTTTCTATATCTTATTTAAAAAAAAGCGCATGTATGCCTACATGCGCCCTCCCCTGTTTTATTTCTTTCCAAGCCATTCATTCAGGAAATGCACCCCCTTTGCCCTATTGATAATATCAGTGGCATTTTCCTGAATATAAACCGTCAACTGTTCGACTTCCTCTTTCGTAAAGCCGGAAGACTTTACAATCTCCCCTCTTGGAACTATGCCTTCCGCATAGCCGCCCTTCCCTCTTTCAAAACAAACCCTTACCATCTTTTCCCCGTCTTTAAGCAGCAATCCCGAATACGTCATCCGGAGTTCTTCATCTTTATCCATCATTTCCCCTTTTCCGGCCCTCTCCTATTTCTCCCGGCCAGTGATACTCCTTATGGCAATCAATATTACTAATATTATACCCTCCCCATAAGGTCTTACACAAGCGGAAAATAAGTATTCTTCCTATTATCCTTCCAGTAAATCATATTTCACCACATCCATCGCCACCTGCCCGTCCGCAAAAAATGAAATACCGTCTACTGCAGGATCCGTATATATCGTTGCAGAAAGGACGTAATCCCCATCATTCACAAATACTTCCGCGCTAAAATAATCCAGAATTATCCTAATCTTAATTCTCCCCTCCCTGCTTTTTACAAGACACCGGCGTTGATGGATCATCGCCCTTCTGGATCCCGAACGCTTCCTATCGATTTTTATTATGGATTCATAAGGCCTGAAGCTGACAGAAGTCTGATAAACATCATCCTGAGCAAAGCGCACCGCAAATTTCCGGTATATATGATCCTCATCCCCCGGACGCACAGACAATTCCATATCTATTTTCCGTCCTTTCACTCCTTCCAGCCTCATAATATCTGTAAATACCACATTTTCATATCTGATTTCCCCTTCGCGCATCGTTTCCAATTCCCGGATCGGCTTCTGGATCAAACGTCCGTCCTTGATGGAAAGTTCCCTCGGCAGGCTCATCTGTCCAAACCAGGGACGTTCCGGCGCATGATAATTACAAGCATCCCAATTCTGCATCCATCCGATCAATATCCTCCGGCCATCCGGCGCAAGAACAGTTTGCGGGGCATAAAAATCAATCCCATAATCAACCGCCTGATTATTCTCTTCGGCAAAATCATCCGTTTCCTCATCAAACGTCCCAATCAGACAGACGGTCCCATTTCCATTGTGGTACTCAAACCCTTGCGGCATCATATCCTGAGGGCTTATCAGCAAAACCTGTTTCCCGTCAACGGAAAAGAAATCCGGGCATTCCCACATCAGCCCAAACCGCCCTTGATTAGCCGCCAAGACCTTCTCGTATTTCCACTGGAAACCATCACTGCTGCTATAAAGAAGGATCTGCCCGTCACGTTCCGCCGTGCAATTCCCTACCACACAACGATAAGATCCATCTTGTTTTCTCCACACTTTCGGATCACGGAAATCAAATCTGCTTCCGTTTGCAGGTAAATGGCTTTTATCCAAGACCGGGTTCCCTGGATATTTTTCGTAATCCACCCCATCCCCTATTGCAAGACACTGGGTCTGCACTTCCCGCTGCCTGCCATCCGGCTGTGTTTCCTTAGAAACTCCTGTGTACATCAGCATATGCCTGCCATCCGGCAGCACAACTGCATTTCCTGAAAAACATCCGTCTCTGTCATAATTCATATCAGGCGCAAGAGCAACGGGAAGGTACTTCCAATGAAGCAGATCTTTGCTGACCGCATGGCCCCAATGCATCGGCCCCCAATACGGGCTGAACGGATGATACTGATAAAATAAATGATATTCCCCCTTAAAATAAGAAAAACCATTCGGATCATTCATCCAACCCACGCGGGCAGATAAATGAAAAGCCGGTCTAGGCTCCCCGGCAGTTTTTCTTTCCATTTCTTCTTCATATTTTCTAACGTCATTTAAAATTTGGCTCATTATACTCCCTCCATGCCGCGGCTCCGCAGCGGCGCAAATCCGAAAAGTGCATTGCTGTTCCTTCCCCTGCAATTATCAAAGATATTCTTCCATTACCCCTATCACCGAAGGCAGATAGGAAAGCCCAAACATGTTCAAATGGTTCAACAAATGATATAGATTATATAAACTGCGCCGTCTCTCATAACCCGGCTGCATTGGGGCCGCTTCTCTATATGCATCATAGAAAGCCTTAGAAAATCCGCCAAAAAGCTCCGTCATAGCAAGATCCGCTTCAGCATGTCCCACATAGACTGCCGGATCGATCAGCCATGCTTTTCCATCCTCTCCCACCATAACATTTCCAGACCATAGATCGCCATGCAATAGAGAAGGATGTTCCGGTTCCACCAAAATATGATCTATCCTGTCCAGCAGTCTTAATGCTTTCTTCTTCCCCTCTGTTCCCAAAAAATGAAAAGCCTTTTCAAACTGAGGTTCCAGACGACATTCCCGAAAAAACGATATCCAACTGTCATAAACCTTATTTTTCTGCTTACCCGCCCCGATAAAATTATCATGGGCAAAACCATATGCTCCTTTGGCTGTATAATCCGCCGTTTCCGCCCGATGCACAGCCGCCAATTGATACGCAAAAGTTTCCCAATAATCTTTCTTCCGCATTTTCCCTTCTATGAATTCCATAAGCAAAAAAGAACCTTTCACCCGGCCCTCATCCACTCCTCCGCACAAAACATGCGGAACGCCAATTGCACCGGTCTTTGCAATCGCAGCCAAACCTTCCGCCTCCGCTGTAAAAAAAGATAGATTTTCTTTCTTATTTGATTTCATGAAAATATGCGCCCCATCGGACAATGTCAACCTGTATGCCTGATTGATATCGCCGCCGGACACCCGATCCATTCCCGCTATTTTAACCCGGCTTCCAAAAAACGATGCAATCGCATCTTCTATTGATGTAAATTGCTGCAATAACGTAAAGTCCATACGCTTCCCTTCCCGTTTATGTTTATGATCCAGAAGTTAAAAAACCTGCCCGGCGGGATCGCCAGATGAATCTTTTGGTTTTCGGATCTATTTATGTATGAAATGGAGAATTAACCGTTACCGTTTGATATGGAATCTCTATGCCGCTCTTTTTAAATTCGGACACCAAGGCAATCCTGATATCACTACAGGCCTGAAAGCTATCGTTTAGATTTTCCGTCCATATGGTCGTTTTTAAAGTAATGCCATTCTGTGTATATCCGCTCGCCGTAACAGCATTTGCCTCCGTATTCAATGTCAGTTCATGTCCTGCGCATACCTTCCTCATAATCCGTATCGCTTCCTCAACATCTGCATCATAAGAGATTTCCACCTCCACAAAGTTTCCTATATTTTCAGTATAATTCGTATTAATAATCACCGACGTGTCCATTACGGAATTAGGTACAATACAGCTTTCCCCATTAAACTGATAGATCACCGTATGCCGAAGCGTTACATCTTTTACAATCCCCTCCGCTATCACCGTCCCGCCTTGCACCACTTTTATTTTTTCATCTTCATTATAAGGTTTCGATGCCGATATGGAAATGCCGCTTATCACATTCCCCAATGCCTGCTGGGCAGCAAAAGTAGCTATGGCTATTATCAGGGAACCGCTTTGCAACAAAACTTTGCTGATATCTTTTGTAATATCAAACTGCTGCGCCAAACTATATATCACAACTACATCAATAATCACATTAACCACGCTTTTTGAAAAACGTAAATGTATCGCCTTCGTTTTCTTTAAAACATATTTATAAATCAAATTGACAATATAATTTAAACCAAGCGCAACAGCGATGAAAACTCCTGCTTTAATAAAAAAATCCATCCCGCCCTCCACCCAAATATAATCGACAATAAAACATGCCTTATTAACACTACCGTACTACTCCTGCATACCAGTGTCAAGTTCGTACAAAAATAATTTAGATTTTTAAAGATTACAATGTCTTATTATGCTTCAGGGCCGGATTTTATGCGAACCGACACAAAACGCTATTTCTCGACATATATTGATAACAAAAATAGTATGCGATCCAAGCAGAATCCCATCATATAAAAGCGGTTCTTAGCTTTTTCAGACACTTATCAAACAGTCTTTTAAAAATGGTTTTTGATTTTTGTCCATGACAGGGATTTTGACAAAAATAAAGGAGCAGTATGGTTAAAGATGCGGAATGGAGTAAACAATTTAATATTGGGGTCGAGTCCATTGACCATGCACACAAAAAGCTTTTCTCAATTGTACGCAAATTGATCCAGCTTAGCGAAAATGAGGATCACGGGCAATGGGCATGTGCGGAAGGCATTAAATATTTTAAAAGCTATGCCATAAAACACTTTGCCGATGAGGAATCCTATATGCAGTCCATAGGCTACAAAGGATATGAAATACACAAGAATCTGCATGATGATATGCGGTATAAGACACTCCCGGCCCTGGAAAAAGATCTATTGAAATCGAATTATTCCCAGAAATCCATTCACCATTTCCTTGGCATTTGCCTTGGGTGGCTCACTGCACATATCATGATCGAAGACCGCGCCATTACAGGCAAAATCCCGAACAGATGGAAAAAAGATAATGCCGGGGCAGATATGAAAGCTTTAGAGGATGGGCTGTCCGACACTATACAAAAAATTTTTAAACGAAAGCCGGAAATCGTCAGTGAGCATTACAACGGTGAAAATTTTGGCAACAGCATTATCTGCCGATTGACTTATCGGCAGGAAGAAGGACAACATTGGCATATTTTTTTAGTTCTTGAAGAAAGCCTGGTCCTGCAGGCCGTCAATTCCATGATGGATATGCAGCTAAAAAAAATCGACCAGCTCATCCTGAATGCCGCCAAAGAAATTTCGCAGCAAATAACAAGCCAGATCGGCATTCATCTTCATATCCACTCACAATACCGGTTGGAAAGCAACCACCTCATAACAATGGACCAGTTCCAAAAAGAGTTCTATGCGGAGTATTTTGATTATAGTTTACTTTTCAATACCGGGACCGGATATTTCGCTTTTTGCATTAAAGCAATGTAAAGGCGGCTTCTGCACGATGAAAATGAGATTCTAAAATCGTGGAAGCCTCCGCTGGATGCGATTTTTGTCTTCCGAGGCTCATCAGGATATTCCGTACAATAGCGTGCGCACAATTTTTTCTGTGCAATATGCCGGCTGGGGATTCCAGATGGGCCTTTTAATGCCCGGATCAAAGATAAAAAGCTTCTTATTCCTTCATCATTCCTGCTGCTCACATATACGGCTCACGAATGCCGCCTTGCAAAACCACTTATCATTCGTCTGTCTGATTTTAGCTCCTTGTTGTACGATCGGATGCTCTGCATCGTTAAAGGGGATATATCGTATCGTCCCCTGCCCTCCATTCGACATTATCACTTGTTTATCTTTATACGTTGAATGCATTTTCTTAATAAAACCCAGGACAAGCTTTCTATCCAAGCCTTCCACTTCCCCTTCATAAAACATATCAAGAATATGGAACGGCATTCCGGAATCCTTATTGCCTCTTGCAGCCACCATCGTATCATAAACATCGGAAACTGCCGTTACTCTCGCGCATAAGCCAATCTCCTTCCCTGCAATGCCATCCGGATATCCTTTTCCATTCAGCCTTTCATGATGATGCCTTACCGCGCTCCTGACTTCATCATCAAACTGTCCCTTAAGCAGCCTTTCCGAATGAACCGGATGCATCCTCGCCATATTATTAAGCATAACCGTTTTTCCTATATCATGTAACAAACCTGCCAATATGAATCTTTTCACCCTGTCCGGCCTCATATCCAGCCACATTGCCTGCATCCCATTTAAAAAAGCTACATTAAGGGAATGACGCTGCAATTGTTCGTTCATCGGCCTTGGCAGATTCATACATTCCAAAATTGCGACCGGGTCTGATTTTACCAGTTTATCGGCAATTTCCTGGCTCAAAACCTCCATGTACTCTTTGCTCATCCATAGCTCTATATCGGAATTATAAAAAAAACGTCCGATCTCCCGATGCAGCTTCTGATAACCCGTCTGCCTCTCTATCTCCTCCCCGCTGGCGCCAACAGGCATATATCCATCTGCAATAAGCTTCAGATAAGTATTCTCATGTATCATGACCGTCCCTTCTTCACCGTAGAATCGAAGCATATTCTCCAGATCAGATATAATAACCGCCTCTCCTTTTGGAATCAATATCACCTCTCCTGAATCGTTATAAATATCATCATTTAATATCAAGCCATCCCATAAACATTCAACTGAAAGTTTTCTTAGTTTCTTATTATCCATTTTATATTATTCCTATCCTTTGATCCCATTGGACATTCCCAATCCTGCATCCATATTCCTGCGTCAATGTTCCATTGTTTTTTATCCTCACAATCTCACACTGCATTTTTAACGTACCTACATTCGTTTTGAGGAATAGGGAATAAAATTCCCCTATATTGAAAAATCCTGTTTCCGCCCTTACTAAAATACCGCTGGAACTCATATCAACCGCCTGAACAGGTATTCTTTTGCGAAACAAAACCTTTTTACCATCAAGATACACTCCCTCAATGCTCCCTTCCAGAGCAATCGGATATCTAACTGCCTGGCGTTCTTCCATAATTTCGCATTTTCCTATAAAAACTTCAATTTCATTCTCCCTCATCACCCCCCTGATCGTCCCTTGGAATTTATACATACAGTTTTCCGCAAAGATAATTGCATTAACTTTATAAAATTTTTTATTCCGTATACTTTGCGCTGATATAATAATAGAATCCACCCTGCTGTCATATCTGATTACCTTTGTATCTGCAATAATCCGGTCGTTTTCCGCATTTTTAATCACAATCCTGTGATTCTTGATTTCCTTCTCAACCATCTATCCAAATCTCCTTTATGTAAGGCTTTTATTTTCCGGCAAATAATCAGACAGGATACTTTTCATCCCGCATCCTGCCCGTCTATATCCCACAATAGTTTTTGACCATCAAAAATCTATCGTGTTTACATTAATTTATGCCTGTTATCCCCAACTTTCCATCCACCGATTGGAAGATTATATTGGGCGTTGCGTCTCCCATAATAATCCCTGCCATCGTTTCTTCCAATGTCGAAACATCTACAGCCATAATAGCCGCACATCTTTCTTCTGTAAAGATAACATCTTTTCCCTGTTTTAAAAAATCCTCTTTGCTTTCCACTGCTTCACCATTTACCGCCAGCGGATAAATACATAAATCAGCAAGTGCTTCTATATCCTTATCGGAAACTGCTGTCTGGATTTCCCCAGCAAAAGCTGTTATCTCTCCGCTATCCCCCTTTTCTTTCAAATCATTAAAATTATCATTTTTCTCTTCTACTTCGCTCTCTGCAGGTCCTGCCTTTGATTGTTCATAATCCGCCTGTTCTTCTACTACGGCAACATTCTCCAGCCCCCCTGCATTTTCCGTTTTCTGCGCCCCGCCGCACCCCGCAAAGCAAAAAAATGCCATTCCTGCCGCCAATACCAATCCCCATTTTTTCATAATCCTTCCTCCTCATTGGTTTTTATGCCCCTTCTTCCATTGTATGCATATTACCGGCCGCAAGGATAATATCTATAAATACGTAAAGAAGTTTTCGGCATACAATCACTTTCTTCTGGTATATATTATACCTGATTGGCATAGGACATCAATTCACTTTTCTGCGCATATCCATACTGATTATTCGCAAAGGCAAAAAAAGGTGCGTCCTTCCGAAGGGTTTTTGTATCATAGGAGACTGGAGGGCCATTTCCTATGATACAAGATATCGCAGGCAATCGGAGTATAAAATAATTCGGCTACCTTAGCCCGGTCGGCAGTCTGTCCCAAAATCCACATTAGTTTTGCTATTACCGCCTCAGTCGTCATGTCATAAGCCTCCAATATCGGCAGATTCCGTTTGATACGGTTGCCTACATGGTAAACGGACAAATCGCTGCCCTCATTTTCCACCTGCGTAGTCAATACAACCGTCTTACCGGCATCCAGCCCTCTTTTAACCGTCTCATAAAAGCTTCCCGTTTCATAAACCGGCAATCCGCCGACTCCAAAACTCTCAATAACCAATGCGCTGCTGCATCCCAAGAGGTACTCTAAAACCCCGCACTCAATCCCCGGCGCCAGCTTTAACAAGGCCACTTTGGAATCCAAAGTTTCATAAAACCTGGTTGGCGCATCACTTTCCGCCCTAATATATGGGATAAGCCGGCCATCCTGCACCATCCCCACAATCGGATAATTGATACTTGAAAAAGCTTCAAAACTTTTACTATGAGTCTTCCTGGCCCTGGTTCCCATGATGATCTTGCCGTTAAAGACTAACATCACTCCAGACATATCGGATGCGGCCACCAAAAAAGCATCCCGAAGATTCTGCTTGCTGTCCGTCGTTTCGTATCCGATAGGCTTCTGGGCGCCCGTAAACACAATCGGTTTCAGGCTGTTTTGAATCAAATAACTCAGCCCGGCCGCAGTGTATGCCATCGTATCCGTACCATGGCTGACCACAAAACCATCATATTGCCCATAGCGTTCCTGTATCGCCTTTGCAATACGAAGCCAATGTTCCGGACGGATATTCGTGCTGTCCAGGCTAAAAAGCTGTATACACTCTATCTCGCAAATCCCGGAGATGCCCGGGACATATCGCAATAACTGTCCGCTTGTCAACTCCGGCGCCAATCCGTTGTCTCCCATTTCCGAAGCAATCGTCCCTCCCGTACCGATCAGAAGAATCCGTTTTTTTTCCATTTTCCCAACTAAACCTCCATGTCAGAGCAACATGTTGCGATGGCCTGAAATAACTCTATCTCCCATATAAAAATATTTTGAAACTCGCAATTTACTCTGTATTTTTTTATGCCACTTATGTATTTTTGCTTTATTTGGCTTATTTGCAAATTTAATGTTTTATTCCAAGCCTCTAATTACTTGCATTTTCTATCTTTCACTTTACAATATGCCACCGCCACTAATGTACTCACAAACGTCGCCACAATCGCCGGCGCGATAATCCCCGCCGGGTTCACGCTTCCGTACTGCTGCCGGTAAGCGATCATATTGACCGGAATTAGCTGCAAAGAAGAAATATTCAATATCAGGAACGTACACATCTCATTACTGGCGACGCGCTCCCTTTTACTCGCCTTTCCGCCCACAAACCCTATCTCTGCATTCTTTCCTGCATTCCGTCCGGCCATCCCGCTTCCTGCTTTTTGAAATACTCTGTTCTGATCCGCACCCTCAGGCTGCTTCCATCCGCTGTTGCCCGCAGGCGCATACCCCGCCGTCCCCCTCTCTTCCTCCAGCTTCGCCAGTTCCTCCATCGCCTTCAGCCCCGCCGGCGTACATGCCCATCCAAGCCCCAGCACATTAGCAATTATATTCGTAGAAATATATTCCTCTGCCGCATGCCCCCTTGGGATTCCCGGGAACATAAAAACTATAAACGGACGGATTCCTTTAGCCAGCTTCTCAATCAGACCGGACTTCTGAGCAATCTCCATAAGCCCTACCCATAAAGCCATTACTCCAATCATCGTAATGCACAAAGACACTGCCTCCCCTGCCGAATCCAGGGCCGCATTACTGACTTCCTTGATATTCCCTGTCACCGCCCCATAAATCACCCCAATAATGATCATAAATGCCCATATATAATTTAACATAACCGCCTCAATGCAAACACACTGACATATCCACATCAGTACATCGGCATTTTATTTTATCATATTTTACTATATATGTATTTTACTTTTCATCCTTATATGCTATCTTCGGCAAATTCCACCGATACTTAATCGCCAGAAAACGAAGGACGACCACGCTGCCTGTACCTATCAGCATCGCCGCCTCCTCTCCTGCCTTCTCCCAAAAAAATACACATATACATGCTCCTAAGATAGATGCGCTGGCATAAACATGCTTTACAAAAATATAAGGACGATCCCCCGCCATCATATCGCGAAGCAGACCGCCCCCAACGCCCGTAATTGTCCCTAAAAAAACCGGCAGGAAATAATTAATCCCCATGCCGTTATAAAAAGCAGCACGCACACCTGCCACGGTAAAAACGCCTAAACCCAATGTATCTGCTAACATTAATATTTCCTGGAACCGTTGCCCGGAAGTCTGCCGGCATTCCCTTACCGCAGCAACATCCCTCCTGTAAGCAGGACAACCTCCGCCCTCTGCAATAATCTGGTTTTCATGCCTGCAATCCCGCCCGGATTTCCGCCCGCGAAGATAAAAAACAACAAAAACAAACACCGATACAAGCACCGCACTCAATGCGAATACCGGCTCCATAAATGCCTGCGGAGGAGTAATCCCAAGAACAATGTCCCTGATCATCCCCCCGCCTACAGCAGTTACCATGCCAAGGATCATTACCCCTAACAGATCCATCTCTTTCCGAATAGCCGTCATGGCCCCCGAAAAAGCAAAAGCAACCGTCCCAATCATATCAATCGCAAAAAGCATATATTCCATGCATCTCTCCCAATATTACCCAACACTACAAAACAGCCACTGCTGTCTTGTGTGAGAAAAGTCAGCTTAGCTGACTTAGTACTTCTCCGCGAAGCACCTCTGCTGCGAGTGATTAGAAGTTCTTCTCACGCTACCATTCTACCACAGCGCTCGCCCATGTCAATCCGCCCCCGAAGCCGGCCATGACAATTTTATCCCCTTTTTCCAACATCCCTTTCCGGTTCATCTCATCTAAAAGCACGGGTACGCTGGCCGCAGACATATTACCGCAATGATCAAGCACTGACGGAAATTTCCCGATATCTGCCTTTAACCTTTTAGCCACTGATTGAAGAATCCGGATATTCGCCTGGTGAAGCACAAAATATTTGATGTCATCCACACGTAACCCCGCTTTATCCAATACTCTTTGGATAGAAGCGGGCACCGTGCCGACCGCAAATTTATATACCTGCTGCCCATCCATCGAAACGTAAGAGGGCATCCATGGATTTTTAACTAACGGATTATGATTTTTCCTGCCGCAACAATTCAACACCATCCCTTTTCCTCCATCCGATCCTTGTTCAAAAGCCAATATCCCTCTGCCTCCGGCTAATCCCTTTTTTCCTGCCTTTTCTTCATCTTCTTCACAAACGCGTACTACGGCGGCTCCTGCCCCATCTCCAAAAAGCACGCAAGTGCTTCTGTCTTTCCAGTCCATGATTTTTGACAAAGACTCCGCCCCTAAAACTAATGCCGTATTATAAATGCCTGACTGCAGATAAACATGCGCTGTATGGAAGGCAAACATAAATCCCGCACATGCTGCATTGACATCAAAAGCTACCGCATTCACCGCCCCTAGTTTTTCCTGCACTTCGCAGGCTAAAGAAGGCGTCACATAATCGCTGGTAATTGTACCGGCTATGATCAAATCCACTTCCACCGCCTCAATCCCCGCATCATGCAATGCCTTTTCCCCTGCTTTTGCCGCCATGAAAGCCGTCGACTCGTCTTTGGCCAGATGCCTTTCCTTGATCCCCGTACGGCTGAAGATCCATTCGTCCGAAGTATCCATTATTTTGGATAAATCGTCATTTGTCATTATATGCTCCGGAAGATAACTCCCTGTTCCTGTGATTCTTGTCGCCACTTTATTTTCCATCCTCTTCCGTTCCTATCACAAACGTAAGCTCAGCCATAGCCGCCGCCTTTCCATCCACATAAGCCGTCGCCTTCCCCTGACCAACCGGGCCTTTTACTTTAACGATCTCCGTTTCCAATACCAAAATATCTCCCGGCACCACCTTTTTCTTAAATTTAGCCGATTGTATAGCGCCAAAATATGCTGTTTTCCCTCTGGAACCCGGCTGGCTTAAGATGGCTACCGCTCCTGTCTGCGCCAATGCCTCTATAATAAGCACCCCCGGCATTACCGGTTCGTTCGGAAAATGCCCTGCAAAATACGGCTCATTATATGACACGCATTTCCTTCCTACAGCCCTGATCCCCGGTTCCAGTTCTTCTATTGTATCTATCAATAAAAAGGGCTGCCTATGAGGGATGATTTCCATAATTTCCTTTGTTGTCAATAACGGCATTACTTTCCTCCATTTTCATATTTCTTAATGACTAATACTGCATTATGTCCACCAAAGCCCAACGAATTGGATAAGGCATACCCGAATTCCCCTGTTACCGCCTCTTTGCAGTAATCCAGATCACATTCTTCATCCGGTATCTGATATCCCGCCGTCTGATGGATATATCCTTCTTCCAATTCCTTTACGCAGGCTACAAACTCCACTGCCCCGGCTGCCCCAAGCAAATGTCCGATCATTGATTTCGTAGAATTGATTTTAAGCTGCTTTGCCCGTTTTCCAAATACTTTTTTAATTGCCCTTGTTTCAAATAAATCATTATGATGGGTGCTGGTCCCATGGGCATTGATATATGTAATTTCTTCCGGCATAATTCCTGCATCCCTTATGGCAAATTCCATCGCCTTAGCCGCCCCCTCCCCGTCCTCCGCCGGGGAAGTAATGTGAAATGCATCTGCCGTGCTCCCATATCCCACGACTTCCGCATAAATTTTCGCTCCTCTTTTTTCCGCATGTTCCAGTTCTTCCAGCACAACCACGCCTGCCCCTTCGCCCATCACAAAGCCGTTTCTTTCCTTATCAAAAGGAATGGAACACCTATACTTATCTTTTGATGAAGTCAATGCTGTAAGCGCAGCAAACCCGGCAATCCCAATAGGAGTTATGCTGCTTTCCGTTCCACCCGCCAGCATGGCATCCGCCTCTCCATACTGTATGCTTCTGAATGCCTCCCCAATAGAACTCGTCCCTGTAGCACATGCTGTCACTACATTGATGTTCTTCCCTTTCAGTCCAAACTGTATAGACACATTTCCTGCTGCCATATTACTGATCATCAAAGGCACCAAAAGCGGGCTTATCCGCCCCGGCCCCTTTTCCAATAATTTACTATGCTCCCGTTCTATGGCCTGTAATGAGCCGGTACCCGAACCAATGGAAACACCTATGCGGAATGCGTCTTCCTTCTCCATATTGATTCCGGAATCCTCCAACGCTTCCCCTGCAGCCGCAACCGCATATTGGCTGAAAAGCTCCATTCTCTTTGCCGCTTTAAAATCCATAAAGTTTTTTCCGTCGAACCCCTTTACCTCTGCAGCAAGCTGACACTTATATCCCGATGCATCAAACTTTGATATAGTGTCAAATCCTATCTTGCCGTCTTTTATGCCTTTCCAAAATTCATTCACGCTTAAACCAATCGGTGTGATGGCTCCCATACCGGTTACAACAACTCTTCTGCTCATTTTCCCTCCCATTTCTTCTTACCTTACTCTCTGGCGCTGTTTCCGCTGTTTTTAAAAACAAATATCATAACTGGTCAAATCGCCATCCCTCCATCTACGGAAATTATCTGCCCTGTAATATATGACGCTTTATCGCTGGCAAGAAACGCGGCCATTTCCGCTATATCCTTCGCATTCCCTGCTCTTTTCATTGGTATTTTCCCAATAATCGCTTCTTTGACCGTCCCGCTCATCGCCTGTGTCATATCCGTCTCAATATAACCAGGCGCAACCGCATTTACCGTAATATTCCTGCTTGCCAGCTCCTTCGCTATACTTTTTGTCAACCCAATTACCCCTGCCTTAGATGCTGCATAATTTGCCTGCCCAGCATTCCCAAGCAGTCCGGAAACCGAAGAAAGATTGATGATCCTCCCGCTTTTTTGTTTTAAAAACGTCCGGTACATATGCCTTATCGTATTAAACGTTCCTTTTAAGTTTGTTGCAATCACTGCGTCAAAATCCTCTTCTGACATTTTTACCATCAGATTATCTCTCGTAATACCTGCATTATTTACAAGAATATCAATGCGGCCAAACACAGCAAGCATTTCATTTATCATCTTTCCACATGCTTCATAATCCTCCACCGGGCATTGCACCGCTGCTGATTTCCTACCCATGGACTCAATCCTGGCCGCCACTTCCTCAGCTTTCTGAACAGATCCATTATAGTTTACAATTACATCCGCCCCATATCCGGCAAAAGTCAATGCAATTTCCCTGCCAATCCCTCTTCCCGCGCCGGTTACCAAAGCTACCTTTCCTTCCAGCATACTTATTCTCCCTTCAAAGACAAAAGCTTCTCCAAATCCTCCACTCTTTCTATATTCAATGTTTTTACGCTTCTGTTGATTTTACGCATAAAACCGGAAAGCGTCTTTCCAGGCCCTATTTCTACGAACACGTCTGTTCCATCCTCCAGCATCCGCCCCACGCTTTGCTGCCACTTAACCGGAGAAGCAACCTGACGCGTCAGCAAAGGCTTTATCTGTTCCTTATCTGTAACATAATCTGCCGTTACATTGGCAAGATAAGGAATGGCAATATCATACACTGTTGCCGTTTCCAATTCCTGCTTTAATTTTTCACTCGCCCCTTTTAACATACAAGAGTGAAACGGCCCGCTGACATTTAATGGAATACACCTTTTTGCTCCTGCCGCTTTCAGTTCCTGTACCGCCACTTCTGCCGCTCCGGCCTCCCCGGTAATCACCACCTGGCCCGGGCAATTGTAATTTGCAATATCTATGACTCCTTCTGTTTGTACACAGATTCTTTCAACCACTGATGCATCCAGCCCCAATACGGCTATCATTGCTCCGCCCTCCGGAACCGCTTCCTGCATAAAAATTCCCCTTTTTCTCACTATCCTGAAAACATCTTCCGCTTTCATCGCTCCAGCGGCAATAATAGCTCCATATTCTCCTAAGCTCAACCCGGCTGTTACATCCGCCTTATACCCTATTTCCTCTACCGCTTTTAAAATGGCAGCCTCCGTTGCCAGCATCGCAATCTGTGTATATTCTGTAATATTTATTTTTTCATTCTCTTCAAAGCAAATAGCCGCCACATCCAGCCCTGATGCTTTTGACGCCAAATCAAACATCGTCCTGCTGACTGGCATCTGTTCATAGAAATCTTTCCCCATTCCAACATATTGAGCTCCCTGTCCAGGAAAAATAAATGCTGTTTTCCCCATAATTCTTTCCCTTTTCTTTCCTAATTTGTAATACCCCTAACTTCCATACCCCCGGCGGCACAAATATCATGAAAAGATGCGAATGAATATTTCCCGTAATTATTCCTTCAACAGGATTGCCGCCTGTTCCATAATATCCCGGATTAATTCCTTGCAGCTTTTTTCTTCCTTAATCAAACCCGCAATCTGCCCTGCCATAATACTCCCATTTACAACATCACCGTCTATGACAGCCTTTCGGAGCGATCCCAGCGTTAATTGCTCTAATTCCTCAAAAGAAGTCCCTTCCTTTTCCAGTTTTAAATATTCCCGTGTCATTTTGTTGCGGAGCGAACGAATAGGATGGCCATGACTTCGGCCTGTTACTTCAGAATCAATGTCTTTTGCCCCAAGGATCTTCTGTTTATAATTATTATGTACAATCGACTCTTCCGCCGCCACAAAAGCAGTCCCCATCTGTACAGCCTCCGCACCGAGCATCATAGCCGCTGCAAACCCTCTGCCATCTGCAATACCGCCTGCCGCCACTACCGGAAGTTCTACCGCATCCACCACTTGGGGTACCAACGTCATAGTCGTCGCTTCACCAATGTGTCCGCCAGACTCCATACCCTCTGCAACCACTGCGTCCGCTCCTGCCCGTTCCATCAGTTTTGCCATCGCCACACTGGCTACCACAGGGATTACCTTAACTCCGGCGCTTTTCCACATTTCCATGAACTTACCAGGATTTCCCGCCCCTGTCGTCACTACCTTAATACCCTCTTCCACCACCACTTTCGCTACTTCTTCCGCATTAGGATTCAACAGCATTATATTAACTCCTACCGGCTTATCTGTCAGCTTTTTCGCCTCGCGTATCTGCTCTCTGACGATCTCAGGCGGGGCGCTGGCCGCTCCAATCAGCCCCAGCCCTCCTGCTTCCGATACGGCAGCAGCCAGATGATACTCTGCCACCCATGCCATACCGCCTTGTATTACCGGATACTCGATCCCAAGCAATTCCGTTATTCTCGTTTTCATATCCAGTCTCCTCATTTATATCCTGCCTATGCATGTCGTACAAACCCAGGTCCTATATTTCATACCTATGATTCTACCCCCTTGCTTTTCATGTATTCGATCACTGCACCAACTGTCGTTAGCTGCTCCAAATCCTCGGAAGGGATTTCGATCTTATATTCTTCCTCGAAAGCCATTACCAGTTCAAATAAATCAAGGGAGTCCACACCTAAATCATCTTTAAACGAAGAATCCTCCGTAATTTCTACTCCATCTAAATTTAATTGTTCTTGAATTATTTCTTTTACTCTCTCCAACATTTCATTATCTCCTATTACTTTTATTTTCAATTAATTTGATATTCAAAGTATATTATCCTACTTTCCATTTGTCAATATCTTTTTCTAAAATAAAACCCGGACACTAAAAACCCTTAAAAAACCTTCCGATTTTTGTACAATATCCCCTTTAATGTAAAGAAACTGCCCGCATTTTTGGCATTCTCCTGCGTGAGAAAAGTCAGCTTGGCTGACTTAGAACTTCTTCGCGAAGCAGCCTCTGCTGCGAGTGATTAGAAGTTCTTCTCACGCTAATCCTCCATCTCCAAAAGCATCCTATAGACATCTCTTTTTCCAATCCCCCTGTCTTTAGCCGTCTGCTTCATTGCTTCTTTTTTGTCCATACCCTGGCTTTCATAGTAATGCATATGTTCTTTAAGCGATATCTCCTTCCATTCTAAAATGGCTTCCTGCTTTTTTTCTTTCAGGCTTTTCCCTTCTATTACCAATACATATTCCCCTCTCGGTTCGTTTTCCTCATAGAATTTCAAAGCTTCTTCCAAAGTGATGGACATTATCGTTTCAAATTTTTTTGTTAATTCGCGGCATACTGCAGCTTTTCTATCCCCCAACGCACCTCTAAGATCTTTCAAAGTATTTTTCAAATGGTGCGGCGCTTCATATATAATTATTGTCCGGCTTTCTTCAGCCAGCTCCTCCAAAACTGCTTTCTTTTCCTTTTTATCTGCGGGAAGAAACCCCTCAAAGCAGAACCTTTTCGTACTCAACCCGGATAATGTCAGGGCCGTTATACATGCTGCCGCCCCCGGCAATGAAGTCACCCGGATACCCGTCTCATGACATAACGCTACCAAGGTTTCCCCGGGATCCGAAATTGCCGGCGTACCTGCATCCGTAATTAATGCAACATTTTTCCCCTCTTGCATAAGGCTTATGAGATAATCCGCCTTCTCCACCCTATTATACTCATGGTAACTCGTCATCGGCGTCTTAATCTGGAAATGATTTAATAGCTTTATGCTATTTCTCGTGTCTTCCGCAGCAATTATATCTACACTCTGCAGCGTATCCAAAACCCTGAGCGTTATGTCTCCCAAATTACCAATTGGAGTAGCACATAGATACAACATCCCAGCCATACTGATTCCCATACCCTTTCTCCTGCCTGTAAACTTTCGACCGATGCCAATGGTATTCCGGTGCCAAAGTTGCGATTGAAAAATCCCTGACCCTTCAATCTATTATCCATAATCACACTTAAATCCCAAATTAGGATAAAGAATGCCCGTTTTTCCAGGCATTCTCTTGCGCGAAGGCCGACTCGCCGCGTGAACCTTGGAAGTTCTTGGCGCAGCCCCTTGCTATTGAGCCTTAGGGCTTTCCTTCATGCTGCATTCATTTGCACAGACATCCCCTGAAAACTCCGTTTTCCTCGTCAATATCCGTAAATTTCGCAAATTTCCGGCATATAAACCCCAGGCCCCTTATAAACAATCAGAGGTTTTTCCACCCTCATTCTCGGTTTCCCCCCACGGTTTGCCTCAATTAATACCATATTAGGTTCCTTATCTATAAACGGATATACAAGCTGCATTCTTTTCGGTTCCAGCTTATACCGGCACAGCAATACCATAATTTCCGCCAGCCGAAAAGGCCTGTGAACCATAAAAAAATTCCCTCCCGGGCGCAGCAATCTTGCCGCCTGCCCAATTACATCTTCCAACGTACATAATATCTCATGTCTTGCAATTGCTCTGGGAGCATCCTGGTTCGTCAGGCCATGCTGCCCGATCATGTATGGGGGATTGCATGTAACAACGTCAAAAGAAGCAGCGCCGAATAACGTCCCTGCCTCCCTGAGATCCCCCTCCACTATTGCAATCCTCTCCTCAAGCCCATTGTAAATCACACTGCGCCTCGCCATATCAGCGCTTTCTGCCTGGATCTCCAGCCCGGTCAAATGAAAAGCCTCTGTCTTCGCCGCCATAAGAATAGGAATGATCCCTGTACCTGTGCCAAGATCCAGTACTTTATCGCCTTTTCCGGCTTTGGCAAATCCCGATAAAAGAACGGCATCCATCCCAAAGCAAAATTTTTCAGGATTCTGGATAATCTGATAGCCGTTCCGCTGCAATTCGTCCAGTCTTTCGTTATCCTTTAACTTAATTGTCATCCAGCTTCGATTTTCCTTCCTGCTTTTCCAGTTTTTCCAGTTTCTTTAGTTCTTCATCATTTACTTCCATTTTTGTATTCTTATGTTTCCTTTTAAACTTAAGCTGGTTTACTTTATATTCTTGTATTTCTTTTTCATCATCTTTCTCAATAACTACCTTTACCAACTGTCGGAGTACATTTACACTGTGTACCGTTCCTTTATACCCATCGTCAGTGGTAACATAATCCCCCGGGTTAGGCAGCCTGCGGTTCAAATCCTCGTAAGTTTCCTCTTCATTTTTCAAACAGCACATCAGCCTCCCGCAGACGCCTGAAATCTTAGTAGGATTTAATGAAAGATTCTGCTCTTTTGCCATTTTAATGGATACCGGGATAAATTCGGAAAGATATGTGTGACAGCACAATGCCCGCCCACAAATACCGATGCCCCCTACAATTTTCGTTTCATCCCTGACCCCGATTTGGCGTAGTTCAATCCTTGTTTTAAATACCGAAGCCAGATCTTTCACCAATTCGCGGAAGTCGATCCGTCCATCTGCCGTAAAATAAAAGAGGACTTTATTATTATCAAAAGTGTATTCTGCATCAATTAATTTCATTTCCAAGTTATGCTTCCTGATTTTTTCCAGGCATATCTTAAAAGCCTCTTTTTCTTTTCTTTTATTGGAAGCCTCCTGTTCACTATCCTTTTGCGTCGCAATACGCAGCACGGGTTTTAATGGCTGGATGACCTTATCGTCTTCAACTTCCTTTACTCCTCCTACCACCGTCCCATATTCAATCCCTCTTGCCGTTTCTACTATCACATGATCGCCTTTTTTAATATTTAAGCGGCCCGGATCAAAAAAATATATTTTTCCTGCTGTACGGAAACGTACTCCAATTACTTTAACCATAATCTATCAACCTCACGAATTCTCTTTAATTGTCAGAAGCAAAAGTTCCATCGTTAAATCAAAGTTTACATTGGCATTCAAACGCTGTTTTGACTTGTCCAACGCATGGATGATTTTTTCAATACCCTCATACGCGCTTCTGTCTGCCACTTTTCTAATATACTGTATTTCCTCTTTGAAAATCAAGTGATTCGCATCATTTGTGGCCTTAAACAGAAGCACATCCCTATACCATATAGCAAGAATATCAAAATAATCGTTGACATCCAACTTGTATTCATTAATTTTCTTAATAGCAGCTACGATCTCACTGATTTCCATATCGTTTATATATTTTAAAAGTGTAACCGCTTCTTCTTTTACATGTTCAAATTCCTCGCTGGAAGCGAGAAGTTTGGCTTTGCCTATATTCCCTCTCGCAAAAGCGGCGCATAGGTCCGCTTTGTAATCCGGTACTTGCATCGTTTCCATCAAAAATCTTTTTATTTGCCCGTCTCTTACCGGCTTCATATTCAGCACAATGCAGCGGCTTAAAACAGTAGGAAGCAACGACTCCACATTTGTTGTTAAGATCAGGATCACCGTATATTCCGGCGGTTCCTCTAATGTCTTTAACAGAGCATTCTGTGCCTGCACCGTCATTTTCTCCCCTTCATTTATAATATATACCTTTCGGGGACTGCTGTAGGGCTTAATTGCCACATCATGATTAATCTGTGAACGGATATCCTCCACACCTATGCTCCCGGGCTTTTCATGGGATATATATTTTACATCCGGCTGGTTTTTATTCACCATCTGCTTACAGGAACGGCACTCCCCGCAAGGTTCGGGTATCCCTGAAGACCCATCCGGTTTTTCGCACTGCAGTGCTGATGCAAATATTTTTGCAATAAACTCTTTTCCGGAATTCCTCTCCCCGTTCAGAATATACGCATGGGATATTTTTTGCCTTTCTAGTGCATTCCGGAGATGCTCCTTTATCTGTTCCTGCCCTATAATATCTGCAAATTTTGCCATCTATCAACCTCCTTAGGTGAAAATATCCAAAAGAAGTCCCCTTATTTCACCTATCTTGCTCAGTATATTTAAATTATCTTTTTCATCCTTTACCAGCTCCTGCGCCAGCTCATCCAACTTAGCGTCTACCAGGCGTATAATCCCATAGACCCTATGCCTTCCCCTTCTATCCAAAAAATTCTCTCTGGAAAACGAGTGGGAACGGTTCACGATTTCATTTAAAAATTCTTTCACCAGAGTCCGATACTTTTTCATGTCTTTAATATTCCGGTGCTTTACCAGCTTATCCCCTTGCATTGTAATCTCTTCCATAAGAGAGGCCAGCCTTGCCTGTAACTCCTGTTCCTCAATATTGCTGATCAATGCAAGCCTGAAAGCCCCTCCTTCTGTCTGCGGCTGCTGAACCGTTTGCTCCACTTGCACTGGCTTGCTTATCTGATTGACTTTTATATCCATATACTTTCCTCCTATCAGTTCCAGCCGCACTCATTCATTTTGGAATAGATTATCTCTTTTCCTGCACCGCTTTGCCGCCCTATACCTCTATGACACGAAGCATATTGGTATTCCCGGCTATCCCTAAAGGTACTCCGGCCGTCAAAACCGCCACATCGCCTTTTTTTACATATCCTGCATTTTCCACGGCCAGCGTTGACTGTCCAAAAAGATCATCTGCATTTTCTTCCTTTTCAATCAAAATAGGAATTACTCCCCACGAAAGGTTAAGCTGCCTGCATACTCTTGGGTTCACGGCACAAGCAATAACCGGACAGCAAGGCTTATATTTGGAGATCATCCTTGCGGTAAATCCGGACATCGTCACTGTAATAATAGCCGTTGCATTTAAATCCGATGCCGTAGTGCATGTCGCATGGGAAATCGCCGCCGTTACATCGGGAACTACTGTACCTATCCTTTTTTTCATACGGGAAGTATAATCAATATCCTTTTCTGAACGTTCCGCAATCTTCGCCATTGTTTTTACGGCCTCTACCGGATACATTCCCGCAGCGCTTTCACCGGAAAGCATAATAGCCGTCGTACCATCATATATTGCATTTGCAATATCCGTAACCTCCGCCCTCGTTGGTCTTGGGTTCTTTATCATAGATTCCAGCATCTGTGTCGCCGTAATGACATGTTTCCCTTGCTCCTCTGCCATTTTTATCATTTTTTTCTGTAATACCGGCACCTCTTCTAAAGGAATCTCCACACCCATATCGCCTCTTGCCACCATAATGCCATCGGATACGGAAAGTATCTCTTCTAAATTCTGAATCCCCTGCATATTTTCAATCTTTGCAATGATTTGCATCTGGCTGTTATGTTCTTTCAAAATACTTCTCAGCTCCAGGATGTCTTCCTTACATCTTGTAAAAGAAGCAGCTATAAAATCATATCCCATCTCACAGCCAAAAATGATATCCTCCCTGTCCGTGTCATTAATATAAGGCATAGATAGAATTGCATTCGGTACATTTACCCCTTTATGATTGGATACCCATCCGCCGTTAATAACAGTACAGACAATCTCCTCCCCGCTTATTTCTTCCACTGACATCTCAATCAACCCATCATCAATCAGGATCGACATCCCTTCCTTGATATCATTCTTCAGATTTTTATACGTAATAGATGCTTTTGAAGAATCACCCATAATCTCTTCTGTTGTTAAGATAAATTTCTGCCCTTCTTTTAATTCAGCTTTTCCTCCTTCAAAATCCCGGAGCCTGATTTCAGGCCCTTTTGTATCAAGCAACGTGGCAACCGGAAGATTTAACTCCCCGCTTATCTTAACTACTCTTGCGAATTTTTTCTTATGCTCTTCATGGCTGCCATGAGAAAAATTAAAGCGTGCAACATCCATGCCGGCCAACATCAATTCCCTCAGTTTTTCCTCGCTTTCGCTTGCCGGCCCTATCGTACAAATAATTTTAGTCTTTCTCATCTTTTTCTATCTCCTTTACTATAAACTCTCTTTCCGTTTCCGTTATTTTTTCCTGCTTAAGTCTTTTCGTACTCTCATTGTCTTTTAGTACTTTAACATAACCATCCTCTATCCCCTGCACATGAAATCCCGCTTTTTCATAGGCCATAAGCATTTCGGCCATCTTTTTATCCAAACGCTCTCCCGGCACTGCCAATGGAATTCCGGGAGGATATAAATTAAGGAACTCAGCCGCTGTTCTTCCTCCTGCTTCTTCCACTTTAACAGTTTCCTGTTCTTTATCATATGCCTGGCAAATAGGCATCACGCTCCCGCTTTTTTCACAAAATCCGTAAAATGCCGGTATAACGCTTCCCGCTTCTATTTTTCCTGACGATATGTCCTTATCTATTTCCAGAAGCGCATGGGCCAGCCTGTCCAACCCCTCCTGCGTATCCATCATAGAAAGGATTCCAAGGACGTAATTTCCAACCGCCATCTCCATCTGCAAATGATATTTGTCCCTTAATATTTCATATAACTGCCGCCCTGTAAGTCTGCCATAGTCTGCATAAATGACAAGCTTGCATGGATCTGCGCAGATTCTTAAACCAGTTTTTTGCATTTCTTTCACCCCGGCTTTTATAAAGCTGCAACGTTCCACATCCATTATAAAGCCATCTCTGAGTTCCTTTAGTTCCCCTAACCTCTTCATGCCCTCGTTTTCCATTACATCCAAACAATAACTTATGGATGCCATTAACACATAGGAAGGACTGCTCGTCTGGAAGATTCTTAAATACCTTTCCAGTCTCTGTTTGTGAACCAGATTCCCATTGACATGCAAAAGAGCCGTCTGCGTTATAGCCGGCATTGTCTTATGCAGGCTATGTATCACAATATCAGCCCCCAATTTTACCGAACTCTCCGGATAATCTCCGTGAAATCCAAAATGAGCCCCATGAGCTTCGTCCACGATAAGCGGGATTCCATATTTATGCGCTATGTCCGCTATTTTTTTTACATCCGATACAATCCCCTCATAAGTAGGCGAAGTAATCATGACCGCTTTTATGTCTGGCTGTCCCTTCAGCTCATCTTCCACCGACTTAGGCGTAATCTCCCCTGCAATACCGCACATTCCTATAATTTCCGGATATAAGTAAGATACTTCCAACTCATTTAAGTAAATGCCATGATAAACTGATTTATGGCAATTCCTCGCTATTAATATCCGGCTTCCTTTTTTCAGTACAGCCGATATCGCACTTAGGATCCCTCCTGTGCTTCCATTGACCAGAAAATATGTTTTTTCGGCCCCATAAATCCTGGCCGCCCTTTCCTGTTCTCGCTTTAAAACCCCCTCAGCCTGATGAAGATTATCAAATCCGTCAATTTCCGTAATGTCCAGACTATATGCTGCGGCCAAGTTCCCTTTTGCCGATTCTCTGTTTCTCTTATGCCCCGGCATATGAAAAGGGTAATAATCCGAACTCCCATATTCCTCTAACTGCTCATATAACTCTGACACGTTTTCATCCCTGATACTGCACTGCCATCCCACTCCTGTTCTGAATGGATGACATTGCTTTTTTCTTTGATATATATCTTCCATGTTCCTTATGAAGCTTCATCGTTTCCAATAAGGAACAATATTTATCTGCGGCGCTTACAATCCATGCTTCCCTGCACTGCGGGGGAACTACAGTCAACGGCCACATATGTTTTTTAATAATATCTTTTTCCCGTTCTGTCAATTTATACTCTTTGGAGGCATTCCTTAATGCAATGCCCGGATGATAAAACCCATGGAGCCGTTTGATATCCCTATGATATTTATCATGCCAGTCATAAAGAAAGTAATCGTGCAGCAATGCCCCTCTTACTAGCTCCCGTTGATTACAGGATATATTCAGCTTACGGCTGATTGCAAGGCTGTAAATCGCAACATTGATGCAGTGACTATTCACTGTCATATTCCCATGCTGGATATAATTTTTCGTTCTCATAAAATTATCAGAAGTAAGTATATCATCCCCATATTCCTTCAACAGCCCGTTCCATTCCCTCTGTGCCTCAAAAAATTTCCTGAACTTTTCCCTTTCCTTTTCGCTTATCCGCTTTTTACTTTTCATTTTAACCCCGCTCCTAAAATTTTCAAACATCATTTAGTTATCTTTCAGGATATCCCCTATCTTTAATAATAACATACAACCGGGAATCCGGTATATACATATTCATAAATTATTTTTGCATTTTCAAAGGGAAGATTGATACACCCATGAGATCCATTCGTCAAATATATATCACCTCCAAATGATCCCCTCCATGTCGCATCGTGCATTCCGATATTTCCATTAAAAGGCATCCAATAGGTAACCGGGGTTGCATAATTATCTCCTCTAAGCACTGCATCTCTGGTTTTATATGTTAAACCAAAAACACCCGCCGGTGTATTCCATCCTCTGGCCGCATTCCCGGAAACAAAATCACTTTCTAAAATCAACTCTCCCTCTATATAAAGATAAAGATGCTGGCTGCCCAAATCAATTTCCACATAAGTATCCCCAATATCCTTTTGCCCTGGTTGTGCCGCTGTATAACTATATATCGGCTCTTTTTCTATAGTTTCCCCTCTTTTTAAAGCCTTAATCAATTCTTCCCTTTCACTCTCCTTATCCGTTTTCCATCCATACGCACCGCTTTTCAGTTCTATTTCCCTTCCGTCTGTTGTATGGAATATTCTATTTTTCCCATATGTATCATACTTTTTTGCCTGCTCCGCCACGAAATCCTTAATCTTATCTTCATCCAACGTTACCTTACTTTTATCAATTATTATCCATTCATGGATAATGTCCTCATCTACAATTACTTCGTTTCCATTCCAATCATAGACAACCTTAGCCTTTACATACTTATTGGCCTGATCCCTTATATTTATTAGCCTGTCGTTTCCGTCCTTTTTTTCTATCTCCGCTTCTTTGTAACATCCTTTTTCCTCCAAATCCAATTGCGGCTCTAGGACATCAAGCGCCTCTTTTACAGCCTCTTCCGTTTTACCCTTCAACACTTCCGTTCCCGGATCCGCCTCTACTATAATATACTCTTTTTCCTCTTCCGAATAGGTCAAATAAGCGTCATTAGGCTTCCTTATATTCTTTGCCTGAAAAAATGCCAATTTATTCATTCTTTTTTCCAAAGCATCCTCGTCATATTTCACATGCCACGGAAACTCATAATCATATTTTCTAAATAAACTTAACAGCCATAGCTTAGGCTCCTGTCCTCTCTTAATTTTTATCAAGGTATCATCCATAAGGAAACGCATATCAATCTCTTCCGGCATAATGATATCGGATAAATCCTCTCTTCCCAAAACCTCCAGCGCATAATGATCCAGCCGGGAATAAAGCGCTTCTTCTGCCTCGATAGGAGTCTTAAAACTAAAATCTTCCCCTCCTATAATTGTATTACAATAATAATGATCTTTAAAATAAAAAGAAATCCCTATATAAGTAGCTATGACTAAAATAAACAAGGAAATTATTGCCGCAAGCCCTAATTTCATCCATAACCGTTTCTTCCATTTCATCTCTTATCCTCCTGATATATTGCAAAAATCCTGCTTACTGATGTTCCCTATTTATAGGAAACCAACTTAACAGTATAATTTATATTGCCGCAATATAACACTTATCTCTTCCCATATAAAGATTCGGGGAATAGATACTTTTTATATAGATTATGCTATTATGCTGATATTTCCATTCCCTAACTAATATATGTTCAAATTATTTATTTTTGCAAAAAAATAAATCCATCAAAGCCCAGCCTATTCTATCATTTATTATATAATTAGTCAAAAAAAGCTGTCTCAGATTATTAAATCTAAGACAGCTTCTAGCATGAGACATCGGGGATTCGAACCCCGGACAACTTGATTAAAAGTCAAGTGCTCTACCAACTGAGCTAATATCCCATATTTTCATTTTATAACTATAAAAAGCAAAAATATATCTTCCAATAACTATATGATAAAAATAATGCCCAGAACCGGAATCGAACCAGTGACACGAGGATTTTCAGTCCTCTGCTCTACCAACTGAGCTATCTGGGCATTGAGTAGCGGGGACAGGATTTGAACCTGTGACCTTCGGGTTATGAGCCCGACGA